>MHDQ01000222.1 GCA_001803565.1 Nitrospinae bacterium RIFCSPLOWO2_12_FULL_45_22
AGGGGATAGGGAAGCTAGCCCCGACAAGGGTAGGTTAAACCTTGGCACCTATCTTTCCCCTTTATTTATAAAAGCCAGGATAAATAACCTTAGCTAAGGGAGGGATCAAGACATGGGAATCTACAGGAAAGAGAAGAGCTGGTACCTTAACTTTTACTATCAGGGCCAGCGGTATCAAGAATGTATAGGGCCGGTAAGTAAAACAGTTGCTAAAGAAGTTGAAGCCAAACGAAGGGCCGAAGTCATAGAAGGCCGCTACAACCTGAACCAGAAGAAGCTAACACCTTTCTTTGAACAATTTGCTCAACAATATCTTGAAGTATATTCAAGGGAGAACAAACGCCACAAGTCTTACATCAGAGATATTACCGCTATTAATCATTTCAATACCTATTTCACAAATAAACGACTTGCAGATATAACCAATTGGCAGATAGAAAAATATAAGGCTATGCGTAAAAGTAAAGGGGTGAAAGAAGGCACTGTCAACCGTGAGCTAGGAATTATACGCCATATGCTCAATATGGCGGTAAAGTGGGGATACCTTAAAATAAGTCCATTTAGGGGTATAAAGCTATTTAAAGAGAACAATAGCCGGATGAGGATACTTTCCTTTGAGGAAGAGCGTATCCTGTTTGATGTCATAAGAGCTAACCCTATGGCCAGGCATCTTGATGCGATAGTCACTACTGCCTTAAATACCGGTATGAGGAGAGGAGAAATCCTTAGTCTTAAAAAGGATCAAATCAACTTTGAGGATGGTTATATCCTGGTAGAGGGGACAAAGAACGGAGAGATTAGGCAAATACCCATGAATACACAATTGACAAAGACCTTAAAAAATGTTACAAAAAATAGCAAGCCAGATGATTATCTATTTTCAAAGAGTGATGGTAGTCCTTTCGGAAGCATAAGGACAGCCTTTGAAAAGGCTGTAAAGAAGGCCGCCCTTAGAGGTCTTAGGTTCCATGACTTAAGACACACATTCGCAAGCAGGTTAGTTATGGGTGGGGTTGATTTAACCACGGTAGGCGAACTACTGGGCCATAAAGAGCTTAAGATGACCAAGAGATATTCTCACCCTACCCCGGAACATAAAAAGGCAGCGGTAAAAATTCTGGATCAAGTAACTACTATTTTAACTACTCAAGATAATATTCTTTTAAGTGATAGTCCTAAAAGGCTTGATAAATAATGTATTGCGGGAATAGCTCAGCGGTAGAGCATCGCCTTGCCAAGGCGAGGGTCGCGGGTTCAAACCCCGTTTCCCGCTCCACTTCTTTCCGGGCGGCATAGCCAAGTGGTTAAGGCAGAGGTCTGCAAAACCTCCATCCCCGGTTCGAATCCGGGTGCCGCCTCCAACTATGCATTGACTAAATATCCCTCCCCTAATCCTTACCTATTTCTTATTCTCAATTTCTTTTATAGTTATATTAATTGGATGCTCCTGGCTTATCTCCCTATTTATCTCAAGGAGATAAATGTAGGTGATGGCCAGATTGGGGTTATGATCTCTCTTCTTTCTCTTGCGACCTTAATTGCGATCTTACCATCAGGGATTCTTTCTGATCGTCTATTAGCGGGCCGGATAATCCAGGTTGGTACCCTGCTTTTGGGCCTATATCCAGCGGGCCTCTTATTAACTACGGATATCAGGTGGCTTTTTATAGCTATTTTCATGGGTGGTATAGGCAGTGCTATGATTCAGGTATTTTTGACCTCTATATTCTACAAAACCCTACCTGGTCATAATACTGGCAAAAGGGTAGCCTTATTCTTTATCGGTGGTTCTTTAGGCTTTTCTCTGGGGCCGTTTACGGGCGGGATAATATTAACTTATCTGAGTATAGCCGAGGTCTTTTATCTGGCAATAGGTTTAGCGGGCCTTTTATTATTACTTGCCCGAAGAATCCAGGAAACCCTACCGCTAACATATTCCCTGAAAGACTATGGTAAGGACTTATTAAAGCCCAAGGTATGGCTTCTGATTTTATCGGTATTTACGGCAGCTACCCATGCGGGAGTAGAACAGGCGAGTTACTCCCTTTTATTAAAGAGGACACTACTCTTCAGTGATTTTCAGGTCGGGCTCCTTTATGGTATTATTGGGTTATGGGTCGGAGCATTAGCCGTTGTATCTGGCCACTTATTCGACCGGAAACAAAGAATTGTCATGGTTTTATCAGGCTCTATTTTCCTATCCGGCGTATTTCAATGGCTTACCGCTTATGCCTCGGGGGTTTGGGGGTTATTAGGGATCCGGCTTATTCATACCTTTGGTGATGCCTTCTATCTGAGTTTAAATGCCATCTTAATCTCCCTGGTTTTTCCCCATGAGCGAGTGGGGGGTAATTTTGGTGTCATACATACTGTCCATATATTAGCTGTCTTTGCTGGAGCTCTTGGGAGCGGGTTTATTAATTCCTATTATGGCTATCAGTATTCTTTTACCTTGAGCGGGATAGTCATGATGTTGGTGGCTGTATTACTGGCACTTAACCGTAAAACGTTAAACCGGGCTTTGGTTCTTTGATGGTAATGAGTTGATGTAATCCGTGGTTATTAACGTGAGGTATAATTTTGCTTTATGATTACCAGTATTATTACCACGAATACAACTACCACAGCCAGGTGTTCGAGATGGGTCAGACCTTTCTTTAGCATATCTAAGTGGTTGGCAAATAAGTAGCCCAAGCTCGTAAACAAAGGGACAGTTAAAAGGGCCCCTAAACCATCCATCAGGATAAAATTGACTGGCTTAACTTTCATGGTACCGGCTACCAGAAAGGTAGTGGCCCGTAGGATGGGAAAGTGTCGTGCCAGGAAGATGGTCTTGTTGCCATGTCGTCCAAAGAATAACTGGACTTTCCGGATCCTTCGCGGGCGTAATATCCTCTTTATCATAGGCTTTTGCAGAATATTCTGACCATAGCGCCTGCCATAAGCATAGAGTATCAGGTCTCCGGAAACTACTCCCACAAGGCAGATGGGGATGCTCAGTAGGAATCGAATGATACCGTTGTAAGCCAGAAAACCACAGGTAATCAAGACCAGGTCTTCAGATACCGGTAACCCTAACCCGGCTGCCAGCAGGATAATCAATATACCAAGATAAGTAAACTGTTCTAAGTAGGGGGTAAAAAACTCCATGCTTCTTAACGAATCACCATTGACAATGTTTTGCCAACCCTCTTAATAAACCTACTGTGATTATATCGGATGTCCTATGTTAAAGCAAGGGCCAGCTAGGGCTGGGTGCCTATAGAATCAATGGCGGCGGCAGTGTAATGGGAGAATCTTCTGACGTCAGGGCACAATATAGCCAGACTCGTTGTAGATTACGGATAATCCGGTATATAACGTAGCCCCCTGCGCTTTCTTCAGTCTCATAGCTCATTCAGATAAACGACCCCGCCGAGAAGGCGCATCTGCGCTAAAATCCAGGTGCAACGTTTCCTTACATACGCTGATGGACGATTGACATGAAACTTCAATGGGTTTGGGAGCACGGCTGCCAGAAGAGCGGCCTCTTCAGGCTGGAGATGAGTTGGTAACTTCCCAAAGAACCTCTCGCTTGCCAAGGCCACGCCAAAAATACCGTTCCCGAACTCGGCCACATTGAGATAAACCTCGAGAATGCGTTGCTTGCTCCACAAAAGCTCGATCAGTACCGTAAAGTACGCCTCGACCCCTTTTCGCAACAAGCTTTTGCCCGGCCATAGGAAGAGGTTTTTCGCGACTTGCTGGGAAATCGTACTGGCGCCCCGCAAGGATCGTCCCTTTCTGTGTTCTGCCCGGGCCTCCGCGATGGATTCATGGTCAAAGCCTGCGTGCTTAGGAAACTTCTGATCCTCCGTCGCAATCACCGCCAGCGCAGCATAGGGCGAAATTTTATCCCAGTTCACCCATCGGTAGTAAGGTTTATAGTCCTTTTGGTCCTTCCACCACGCTACGAGAGCGTGCTGTATCATGAAGGAGGTAGTTGGTGGCGGTATCCAGCGCAGAAGCAGGGTTAGGAGTACAGTTGCAAGGAGAAAGAAGAGACTCCCTTTACTGACCAGCAAAGCGATTGATCGCAAAAATTGGCAACCTCGCTCTTTTCTCATTATCCGTAAGAGTTTAGCCACAAAAAGCACAAGAGAATTTTTTGATTAACTTTTTTACCACAAAGACACTAAGGACACAAAGAAATAAGCAGTGAGCCGTTAGCCCTGTCTGCCGTCAGGCAGGAGTACGCAACAACTGCTCACTCCTTACTCCTAATTACATGCTTAGTGGTCTTAAAATAGCCACACCCATATCGCTCAATGGTTTTATCCTATTACTTGAATAATTCGAAGAAGATTATATACTTAAAGGAAAAGTTTTTGCGAGATTTATCCCTAAAATAATGTCAAAGACAAACAAAGCTAAAGTAGTGATCCTGGAAGAGTATTGCAAGGGCTGTGGCTGTTGTAATGTGGCTTGCCCTAAAGGATTATTAACGCCTGGGACCCGGATCAATATCTATGGTTATAACCCCGCGGTCTTTATAGATAACGATGGAGAATGTCAGGGTTGTGCCCTATGTGCCCGTTTCTGTTCCGATGCTGCTATAGAAATATACCAGTATGACTAAGCAGAGCTTGATCAAGGGGAATGAGGCGGTTGCTATGGCAGCTATTATGGCCGGCTGTCGTAAATATTTTGCCTATCCTATTACCCCCCAAAACGAGATACCAGAATATATGGCTGCTCATATGCCCGAGGTAGGGGGTGTTTTTTTGCAAGCCGAGAGCGAGCTGGCGGCCATAAATATGGTTTATGGAGCGGCCGCAGCCGGCGAACGGGCCATGACTTCTACTTCGGGCCCCGGCTATTCGTTGATGTTAGAAGGTATTTCGGGGATTGCCCGGGCCGAACTGCCAGTTGTGCTGGTATTAGTTATGCGTGGTGGGCCTGGTATAGGGAGCTTAGAGAATGCCCAGTTGGACTATTTTTCTGCTACCAAAGGTGGTGGACATGGAGGCTATCGCAATATTGTACTGGCTGCTTCATCGGTACAAGAACTATTTGACTTGACCCAACTAGCCTTTGAACTAGCCGATTATTATCGGGTACTGGTTATGTTGTTAGTAGATGGTATTTTGGGGCAGATCATGGAACCTATAGAGATAATGCCTTTTAGTAATGGTAAGACAAGGTCTTTACCGGCCAAGACCTGGGCTTTGACCGGTACCGGGAGGCAGCGGCCGCAAAACATTATCTCTACCATGCTGATGCGGGAAGATGAGACTTATCAGTGGCACCAGCGTATGGCAGTTAAATACCAGAAGATTCAGGCGGAAGAAGTTAGATACGATTCCTATTGCCTGGAGGATGCCCGGATCGCAGTAGTCGCCTACGGTATGACGTCCCGGGTAGCAGAAACCGCTATTGATGAGTGCCGTGAGCAAGGGCTACCGGTGGGGCTTATCCGGCCTATCTCCCTCTTCCCGTTTCCTTACCAGTTTATTAGCCAATATACTCATCGGATAGAGGGTTTTCTGGTGACAGAAGTGAGTATGGGGCAGATGGTGGAAGATGTGCGCCTGGCGGTTAATGGTCGGAGTGAAGTGAGCTTTGTGGGCCGTGGTGGGGGATTATTGTCCCATCAGGAAATAACCAGAGGGATAAGAGAACTATGGTTGAAGTTAGCAACAAAATGACGGTAATGCCCGGGCTAAGGAAGATTTATGGCCGGCCCCAATCTCTCAAGGATGTCCGGACCCATTACTGCCCCGGGTGTGGTCATGGCATTATCCATCGCTTACTCTGCGAGGTAATAGATGAACTGGATATTCAAGGGAGAACCATCGGGGTTTCGCCCGTGGGCTGCTCGGTCTTTGCCTTTGACTATATCAATATTGATTTTGCCGACTCTTTACATGGCCGGGCGCCAGCCGTTGCTACTGGTATCAAGCGTTCTCAGCCGGACAAAATAGTATTTACTTATCAAGGCGATGGTGACCTGGCGGCTATTGGCCTGGCCGAGATTGTTCATGCCGCTGTCCGCTCAGAGAAGATCACCACCATATTTGTTAATAATGCTAACTATGGCATGACCGGGGGCCAGATGGCCCCTACAACTTTGATCGGCCAGAAGACCACTACTACCCCTTTTGGACGGGATCATCGGGAATGCGGCTATCCGTTACGGATAGCGGAGCTTTTAGCCACGGTTGAAGGAGTAGTTTATCTGTGCCGTGAGGCCGTAGATACTTCAGCCAGGGTTATCCAGGCAAAGAAATCTATCAAAACCGCCTTTGAGCGGCAGATGGCGGGTGATGGTTTTAGCCTGGTAGAGATTCTCTCGCCCTGTCCCTCGGGCTGGGGTATGCCACCGATAAAGGCAAGAGAATGGCTCCGGGAGAATATGATGCCTCAGTATAAATTAGGGAAGTTTAAAGATACCCGGGAGGGATAGATACTTTTGCAAAGAGAGGTGATAATAGCCGGGTTTGGAGGTCAGGGTGTATTATTAATCGGGCAATTGATCGCTTACTCTGGCATGTTGGAAGGTAAAGCAGTAACCTGGCTCCCTTCTTATGGTCCAGAGATCCGTGGGGGTACTTGCCACGTTATAGTCATTGTCTCAGACAGGCGCATAGGCTCTCCCTATGTTACTCAGCCTGCCGCTATCATAGTAATGAACCGTCCTTCCCTGGACAAGTTTGAGGACCGGCTTAATTCGGGAGGCATTTTGCTCATTAACAGCTCATTAACCGATCGGCTCCCTGAGCGCAAGGACATACGAGTAATTGCTATCCCTGCCACTGACCTAGCCCATAAGCTGGGCAATAGCCGGGTAGCTAACCTGGTTATGCTGGGGGGCTATTTAGGCGCTACGGAAGTAGTTGGTTTGCCGACAATGCTGCAGGCATTGCAAGAGGTCTTTCCAGAGGATAAGCACCATCTTTTGCCCTTAAATAAAAAGGCATTAGAGGTTGGTATGAGCTATTTGACAGAGCCATAATTATTCAAGTGGATTCAGGAGTCAGAATGAAAGGACGATCTGCTATTTCCATCCCTTCTTTCTATTCTGAATTCTGGCTCCTGTATGCTGACTACTGTATTTATCTGAATAGTGACTATGGGAAGGACTATTACCGAGAAAATATTAGCTGCTCATGCGGGCCTGGCAGAGGTACATCCCGGGGAATTGATCAAGGCTAAGGTAGATATTGCCCTGGGGAATGATGTTACTGCACCTTTAGCCATTGATGAGTTTGAAAAGGCTGGTGCCCAGAAGGTCTTTGATCCAAATAAGATAGTCCTTATACCGGATCATTTTACTCCCAACAAAGATATTAAATCGGCCCAACTGTGCCTCAAAATGCGGCGGTTCGCTAAGGCACAGGGCTTGAGGCATTATTATGAGGTTGGCAGGATGGGTATTGAGCATGCCTTCCTGCCAGAGCAGGGTCTGGTACTGCCCGGTGACTTGATAATCGGTGCCGATTCGCATACCTGTACTTATGGGGCGTTAGGGGCCTTTGCGACCGGTATAGGGAGTACGGATTTAGCGGCGGCTATGATCACCGGTGAAGTCTGGCTCAAGGTACCGGAGTCTATAAAGTTTATCTTCTGGGGCAAACTTAGACCATGGGTTTCGGGGAAAGACCTGATCCTTTATACTATCGGCAAGATCGGCGTAGACGGGGCCTTATATCAGGCAATGGAGTTTGTCGGGGAAGTGATGGATCAATTGGATATGGATAGCAGGTTTACCATGGCTAATATGGCGATAGAGGCGGGGGCAAAAAACGGGATCATTGCCCCGGACAATATAACCCTGGCTTATGTCAAATCCAGGGCCCAAAGGAATTTTAAGCTCTATCAGAGTGATAAAGAGGCCAGCTATAAGACCGTTTATGAGTTTGATGCGGCAGATATTGAGCCGCAAGTGGCCTTCCCTTCCTTGCCAGCTAATACCATGCCTATCAGCCAGGTTCCCAATATCTCTATAGATCAGGTGATAATAGGCTCCTGTACTAATGGCCGCCTATCTGACCTTCGGGTTGCAGCTCAGGTATTACAAGGCCATAAGGTGCATCCAGATGTTCGGTTGATTATAATACCAGCAACGCAGGATATTTATAGACAGGCATTGATTGCGGGCTATATAGAGATTTTTTTAGATGCCCAGGCTGTAATCAGTACTCCAACATGTGGACCATGTCTGGGGGGGCATATGGGAGTACTGGCAGAAGGAGAGCGGGCAGTAGCTACTACCAACCGAAATTTTGTGGGCCGTATGGGAGACTCCAGGAGTGAGGTCTATCTGACTAATCCGGCAGTAGCAGCCGCTTCAGCTATTATGGGGCGGATCGCTAACCCGGAAGAAATCTAGGAGGGAATAGATTGCGATGGAAGCCTTATTAGGAATAACAGGTGTTCTGGCGGCTATTCTTGGCCTTGTCCTTGCTTTTTATGCAGTCTTTGTTAATGGCCGGGCCAATAAAGAGATACTAAGGGAGATACAAAAAGGGACAGTGGAGATCCAAAAGGGGACGGTCGAGATGCAAAAAGGGACAGTGGAGATACAAAAGAGCGCTGAAAGACAGGTTCAGATACTTGAGAGGATAGAAGAGACGCAAAGACATATAGCAGAACTTGTCCGGATGGAAGGTGAAAAGACACGGTCCCTTATTAGCCGGTGAGAGGTAACGAGCAGGTAGCGAGTATCGGGTAACAGTTACTGCTGTCATAGGAGAGACTGCCGGGATGAAAATTATAGAAGGTAGGGTATGGAAATTTGGTGACAATATTGATACTGATGTTATTATACCGGCCCGCTACCTCAATACCTCAGACCCAGAAGAGCTGGCTAAACATTGTATGGAGGATATTGATTCTGGCTTTAGTAAGAAGGTCCGAAAAGGAGATCTGATAGTGGCAGGTGATAATTTTGGCTGTGGCTCATCCCGTGAACATGCCCCTATAGCTATAAAAGCGGCGGGCATAGCCGGCATCATAGCTAGATCTTTTGCCCGCATATTTTTTAGAAACGCTATTAATATTGGCTTACCAATCATTGAATGTCCGGAAGCGGTAGATAAGATTGAATCTGATACCCTGATCCGGATAGACCTCTCTTCTGGGTTAATAACCGATATCAGGAATGGCAAGAGTTATCGGGCTACTCCTTTCCCACCCTTTATGCAGGAACTTATAGCGGCTGGAGGGCTAATGAATTACGTTATGCTTCAGCAGAGATTGTAGCCGCAGGGCCTTGCCCTGCCAGATAGGGAGGTTGATAAATTACGTCGTGCTAGAGCAGAGGAGCTAGGGTAATGACATTTAAGATCGCTGTATTGTCCGGGGATGGTATCGGACCAGAGGTAGTCTCAGAGGCGGTAAAGGTCTTAAAGATAGTAGCGCATAAATATGGCATTTCTATGAGTTTTCAGGAGGGTATTATTGGTGGCCAGGCCCTTGATATTATGGGTGAGCCATTGCCACAGCAAACCCTTTCTCTCTGTAAAGATAGCCATGCCGTTCTACTGGGGGCGGTGGGTGGCCCTAAATGGGATAGGTTAGAGTTCCATAAGAGACCAGAGCGGGGCCTATTAGGAATAAGGGAGCAGTTGGGTCTCTATGCTAATCTTCGGCCAGCAAAGCTCTTCTCTCCTTTAGCCGATGCCTCGCCCCTTAAACGAGAAATTATTGAGGGGCTGGATATTCTGGTGGTACGGGAATTGACCGGTGGTATTTACTATGGAAAACCTAAGGGCATAGAACCTATCCCGGGCGGCGAAAAAGGTTTTAATACCCTGGTTTATACTACTACAGAGATAGAGCGCATAGCCCGTTTAGCCTTCCAACTGGCTAACAGGCGCCGCCGGAAACTAACCTCGGTGGATAAGGCCAATATATTGGAGACGAGTGTCCTTTGGCGCAAAGTAGTTACCCGGGTAGCAGAAGAGTTCCCTGAGGTTTCTTTGAATCATATATTAGTAGATAATTGTGCTATGCAACTCATCAGGGATCCAAAACAATTCGATGTGTTGGTTATGGGGAATCTATTTGGGGATATTTTGAGCGATGAAGCGGCTATGCTTACGGGCTCTATAGGATTGCTCCCTTCAGCCAGTTTAGGCAGCGAGATAGGCCTCTATGAGCCGGTTCATGGCTCAGCACCGGATATAGCTGGTAAAGATATAGCTAACCCATTGGCTACTATACTATCTGCAGCGATGATGCTGCGCTATTCCTTCAATAAGCCAGAAGTTGCTGATGAAATAGAAGGGGCCATTAACCAAATATTGGCAGAAGGGTACAGGACCCAGGATATTTACCATAAAGGCACTAAGCTGGTAGGTACCAGAAAGATGGGGGACCTGGTAGTACAAAATATCTTTTTGTAATGAATTTTATTTCTGGACGCGGATAAGCGCAGGGATATCCAGGGATCAAGATTCGGGGGGCAGGGATTAGCCCTACTTCTGACAGCCGATCCCCGAACCCTGACCCCTAGTCAGTTCTGCGGGAGTCTGTGTCTTAATTCTTAACTGTTTTTTTGTCGAAGAAGAGGGTGGTCATTTATGCGGAGAGATGGTTTGAAAGTGGCAGTGGCAGGGGCAACGGGTGCAGTGGGTAACGCTATGCTCTCTATTTTAGAAGAGCGCAATTTCCCGGTAGGTCAATTAGTGCCTCTGGCATCCGAGCGGTCAGAGGGCCGAAAACTTGTTTTTAAGGGGCAGGAGGTGACTGTCAGGAAATTGTCCGAGGACTCTTTCCAGGGCATAGATTTGGCGCTATTTTCTGCAGGGGCATCTCGGAGCGAAGTCTTTGCTCCAGTAGCAGTTAGTGCTGGGGCAGTCGTGGTGGACAATAGCAGTGCCTTCCGCATGAAGCCCGAAGTACCTCTGGTAGTGCCCGAAGTTAATCCCCAGGCCATTAAAAGGCACCAGGGTCTTATTGCTAATCCTAATTGTTCTACGATCCAGATGGTAGTGGCATTAAAACCCTTGCATGATGCTGCCCGAATTAAGCGGGTAGTAGTATCCACTTATCAGTCGGTTTCTGGTGCGGGCCTTAGGGCGATAGAGGAATTGAGGCTCCAGACCCACGCATTACTTAATGGGCAGACTGAAGTGGCAAAAAGCGTCTTTCCCCACCAGATTGCCTTTAATTGCTTACCGCATATTGATGCCTTTCTGGAAAACGGCTATACCAAAGAAGAGATGAAGATGATCCTGGAGACCAAGAAGATCATGGAGGACGAGAGTATTGCTGTCTCTGCTACTACAGTAAGGGTACCGGTATTTTATGCCCATTCTGAATCGGTAAACATAGAAACCGAGAGAAAGCTAGGTGCAGCCGAGGCGAAAGAGATTTTGGCTAAGGCCCCGGGGATAATCCTGGTAGATGACCCCATTAATAAGCACTATCCTCTGGCCATCCATTGTGCAGGGAAAGACCCAGTCTTTATTGGCAGGGTAAGGGAAGACCCATCTATTGAGAATGGTTTAAACCTTTGGATTGTGGCAGATAACCTCCGCAAAGGGGCGGCCTTAAACGCTATCCAAATCGCTGAGCTATTAATCCGTTAAAAAACTAAAAACACAATAATTATTCAGCCACAGAGGCACCGAGGACACAGAGAAAACGATTTAGTTAACATTCATCCTTTTTTTCTCTGTGACTTCTGGGGCTCCGTGGCTAATCGTCACGATTTATGACTGAGGGAGAGATATTAGCACGGGATGCCTTTCTGTTATTATATGAGTTAAGACTCTTCTGGTTGATTGTTATCCTTTATCTACTGAGTTTTTTCTCTTACCTCGCCCACATCTTCACTCCTGAGTCCTCTTCTGGCCAATGGGCTAAGGGCCTTCTTAGTGCAGGGGTCTTGTTTCACACGGTGTTGATAATATTTCGTACCATAGAAGGACAGAGCCCCCCTTTCCAAACCCTTTATGAGAGCTTATCCTGGTTTGCCTGGTCATCCATAGTTACTTACTTGTTTATAAGCCGACGCTGGAGGGAGGTATATCTGCCAGGCATATGGGTTAGTGGTATAGCTTTAGCTGCTTGTCTGTATGCCCTTATAAGCCGGGGCCCGGAAATAACACCACTAGCTCCAGCCCTCCAGAGCCAATGGTTTGTCTGGCATGTGGTCCTGGCCTTTATGTCTTATGCGGTCTTTGTAGTAAGCTGTGCTAACGAAATTACTTACCTTATCATTTATCCCTGCTTGAAAAAAGGGATTGGTACTAGTTATGGCCTTTTATTAGAAAATATAGAAAAATTCCATGAGACTGCTTACCGCTTAGTATTATTTGGATTTCCCTTGCTGACCTTTGGTATCATATCCGGGGCAGCATGGGCTGACGAGGCCTGGGGCCGATTCTGGTCCTGGGACCCCAAAGAGACCTGGTCATTAATAACCTGGACGGTCTTTGCCCTCTATTTACATGCCATGGTAATGCCTGCGTGGCGGGGTAAGCCCGCATCTATTTTTAATATCCTGGGTTTTATCTGTATGATAATGACCTTTGTGGGAGTGAACTGGCTGGCAAAACTATTAGGCATCGAGAGTTTACATTTATATGCTATTTAGGCCCTTACATTGTTTCTATGGGAAGTTTATCTCATTAAAAACTACCCTTATTTTTCTGGGCATCCTAATATTTTTTTACTTACTTGGGACTATCTTTCCCCAGGGCAAGGAATATGCTTCGGACGGGGGAATCCTCCTGGCCATTATCAAATATCTGGACCTCCTAAACCTCTTTAGCTCACCCCTTTTCCTGCTCCTTTCGCTCCTGTTTTTTCTGCATCTAGGGCTCTGTACCTGGGAGCGGCTCCAGCACCTCTGGTCTAAACGACCGACAGCCAGCTTAGAGTTGGAAAAGGGCCAGTTAGTCTGTCAGAGCAAGACCATAATGCTTTCCTCTGGGCCGGCGACTAGCATGGATGCTATGAATAATATCTTTAAACAACTTGGGTTTCGGTCAGTAAAAGAAAGCCAGGAAGGTGAGACAGCAGTAATAGAAAAAGGATTATCCCATCACTGGCTCTCCCTGATCTATCATCTAGCCCTTTTTATTTGCCTTATCGGGTTCTTTATAACCTATCTCTTTGCCTTTGAAGGTGAGATAACCCTGCATCTACAGCAACGGCAGAAAGTCCCTGAACCTTCTTCTAAGCCTCGCTGGATCACTATACTGGAGGGGGTGAGGCTAAACCCTGGGCCGGTGCAGGGGTTGGAGCTAGAGTTAGAAAATTTTTCTACCGAGTATATCCAGCTAGCTAAACTCAACTACCCTAAGGACTTTCTTGGCCGAATAGCCCTGGCTCTGGGCTTCTCTGCTCGTAAGCCCTTATATTCCGCTGATTCTAGCCTGTCCTATTTTCCTAAAGACTGGAAGAGTCATTTGACCCTCTATGATGAAGGTAAGCCGGTAAAAGAAAAGGCTATCGAAGTAAATGATCCCCTTCAATACCAGGGTCTTACCTTCTACCAGATGGCCTTCCAACAAGAGCTCAAACTGGTGATAGAAGCTAACCAGACCATAAGGGGAAAGGAAACGATCATATCGGTTAACTCAGGAGAAAAGTTTCGTCTGCCCCCATTGCCGGGATATTTTAAGACCAGCACCTTACGCCTAGGGACCCTCTATAAAAAGGACGGAACCAAAGAAGATATTGTACCCTCAGCCAAGCTCTATTATCTGGACCCAAAACCGGAAAAGGAACCAGTGGAGCTAGGCAGCTTAACCCTGAACCAGCCTTTGCCTTACCAGGGAATTTCTCTTACCCTGAGGGACTATTCTGAGGCCAGCATCCTGAGCTTCCGCTATGATCCGGGCAGACCCTGGCTCTGGCTGGCGTCGGTCTCGCTCTTGCTCTTCATGACGCTGCGGATCTGGGGTGGCTGGTATAGGGTCATATATTGGCTAGAGCGGGAAGCGGACGGTTGCTACCTACGCTATGTCTATAAAGGAATAGGGCTGGGAGCCGATGAAACCAGGCTCCTCACCCGCCTTAAACATTACCTGACTCAAAAAGAATAACTGTTCTCTGCCGAGGGAACACTAAAAAGTTTACAAACCTTTATACCTGCTATAAAATAAGATCTTTGGTAGCAGTTTAGCCAAAATCTTCGGGATACTTTATTTAGCTAAACTGTTACGATTAGTGACAGATGTGATGCTGATAGTGGATAAGGCTTTGTGGTTAGTTTAACCGAGAGAAAGGAGAGAATCTTATGCTTAAAAAACAAGGCGTGATGAAATATCTGGTGGGGTTTTCCCTGGTTTTCGTTGTCCTAGTCCTTGTCTTATCCTCGAGGTACTGGCATAAAGGAGGTACGGTAGGATACTCTAGCCAAGAGGTTTCTAATTATTCCCGGGGCCCTGATAGTGCCCCGGTAGTCCTTAAAGAATTTAGTGATTATCAATGACCCCATTGCCGCGAGATCCAGGTCGTGGTGGATCGCTTATTCCAAAAATATCCGGGGCAGATAAGGTTGGTACTCTACCATATGCCCTGGAGTCCCAAATCCTCCCAGGCCGCCGAGGCATCCCTTTGTGCTGGACAAGAGGGCAAATTTTGGGAATATCATGAGCTACTGTTTGATTATCAAGAACAATGGCCGGGGACTCCTCATCCAGAGGAATACTTCATCGGCTATGCGAAGCTTTTAGGCCTGGATCAGCAAAAGTTCCGCACTTGCCTGGATTCTCAGGAGATGAGAGATAAGGTAAGTCAGGATAAAAGCTATGGTAAATCCATTAATATTAATACTACCCCTACTATATTTGTAAATGATAGCCGGATAGTAGGGGACGAGCCTATTGAGAAATATGAACGGGCAATAGAGCAGGAACTGAGGAGAAGTGGATAGGTTAGATAAAAGAACACAGAGCCAAGATAAAAGAACACAGACTGGTCTTAGCTCTTTGTTCTTAGCTCTTAGCTCTTTCTCTTTCATCGCTGCCTTCCTTTTCAGAATGGTGGTAGGGATAACTTTCCTTGTCTCCGGTTTTGCTAAGCTCCTTTTGCCTCCAGAAGAATTTATCCAGGTACTACGTAGCTACCAGGTTATCCCAGAGGTATTATTTAGTCCCCTTACCATATTACTGCCAGGGATCGAGCTATTAAGCGGGAGTTGTCTTATCCTGGGCTTTTTCACCCGAGCGGCTTCCATAGTCATTCTTATCCAGTTAGGTAGTTTTATAGCCCTTATGTCTGTCGTAATATTTTCAGGAATAGAGCTGAAAGAGTGCGGCTGTTTTGGCAGTCTCGGTATTCAGGAGACACCAGAACAGGTTATAATAAGAGATGCTATCCTGTTGATAATGGCCCTGGTCCTTCTTATTACTAATAAGCATAGATATGCCCTGGATAACCTGTTCGATGGTAGCGATTGAAATCTCAGGTAAAAAGGCTCCTTATGCCTTCGGGAGTGGCTTTTGTTATTCCTTTTTCCGTTATGATACCGGTAATATAGGAGGCGGGGGTTACATCGAAGGCCGGATTTTTGGCCTTACTGCCCGGGGGAGAGACCCTTACGCGTTCAAAAATGCCCTGATCAGACCAACCCCAGGCATATAGCACCTCATCAGGGGTTCTCTCTTCTATGGGGATTTCCTCTCCAGAATGGCATTTAAGGTCAATAGTAGAAGTAGGGGCTGCTACATAGAAGGGGATACCGTTCTCTTTAGCTATTACCGCACTGGAATAAGTACCAATCTTGTTAGCTACATCACCATTGGCTGTGATCCGGTCAGCCCCGACTATTACCAGGTCAATCTTGCCACTCTTCATATAATATCCTGTTGCATTATCAGCAATAATAGTATGAGGTACTCCCTCCTGTCCTAATTCCCAGGCCGTAAGCCGAGAGCCCTGGCTGCGAGGGCGGGTCTCATCTACATAAACAAATACCTTTTTTCCTTTGCGGGTAGCCAGATAAATGGGAGAAAGGGCAGTGCCCCAGTCTACAAAAGCCAACCAGCCAGCATTACAATGGGTAGAAATGTTGTTTCCATCCTTGATCAATTCTTCACCATATTCGCCAATCTGCTTACAGGCCGCTACATCCTCATCTGCTATCTGCTGGGCCATGACTACAGCCGCTTCCTTAGCCTTTTTAGGGTCAGCCTTTGCCTCTTCAATCTCTCCTAAGACTTTATCAATAGCATAGAAGAGGTTTTGGGCTGTTGGTCTGGTATTACGTAGGGCATAGGCTCCCCTACGGATATATTCTTCAAAATTGTCTGTCGGGGCTTCTAAGACCACCTGTGCCATACCATACCCACCGGTGGCCCCAATAGCTCCGGCACCCCGTACTATCATATCTTTTATGGCCTGGGCAGTAGCCCTGTGATCCTCCATAGCGACAATCTCGAACTTATGAGGAATCAAGGGTTGATTAATAAGCTTGACTATTGAGCCTTCCATCCACACCGTCCTATAATGCCTTTCCATTACCTTCATAAATGCCTTCTCCTGATTTATCCCTAAAAAATATTGTAACTCTCTTAATTTTGGTCCTACACATTTTACCTTTAACAGGGGTTTTGTTTATAGCCTTTTTTAATCCCGTAAGGGACATTAATTTTTCCCGCATCAATAGAAAATGGTTAGGAACCCACAGAGGGCACAGAGGAAAATGCATTTAAGATAACTTACTTGTAGGCACGAATTAATTCGTGCCTACTCTCTGTGGTCCCTGTGGTTAATATCAGGAAAAGACTTTTGTCTATAAATTATGTTTAAACAAAAACCCTGTTTAAGCTTTATCAATTAGTTGCTAGTGAAAAATGGGAGATCGAGCAAGCTCGACCACTATATGGATCATTAAAACAGTGTTGCTATAATAAATATGTAGTGGCAGAGATTGCTTCGCAGAGATTTTTCACTGGCTAATTAAATAGTTTATATAGCAGTATGTGGAAAATGCAAGGATAATTTATTATGACACACGGTTCTTCAAGAAAGATAAGGGAGAGGGACTTGTGAAGGATTTCGTCAAGCTTGCTTAAACCAAACTGTCAATTAACTATTTTACCAGGTTATGATAATACCTGAGCAATAAAGGATAAAGATCCTTGCCCTTGGATTTTATCTTTATATTTCTTAGGGGGGTCAACATTGCCAATAGTACGGAGAACAAAAAAGGCAACACGGTAATCATATCTGCTACTACCCTCAAGCCATTTTGCCCGGTGCCAGGAAAGGTATAAAGATTTTCCATTTTATTGTTCCTCCTTATTTAGAATTTAGCTTTAATTATTCATTCTATGAATATCTGTTCATTAAAATAACATCTATTCCTTCTTTTGTCAACTTTTTCTGCCCTGGGTCTTTCTTCTGAGAATATCTTTTTGTCAGACTGGAACCCTGACCCATTAAGAACGACTAATAACCATCATAGCTTGGGCGTCTCGGCTAAGTAATTTTTCGGCGTCCTTTTCCACAATTAATCCTACCAACGGTAATTACTCAATAAGTTGTGGAAAATGCCATTGAACCGCAAAGACGCTGAGGCGCGGAGTCTTTATAATTAAACATTGTCCATTCATTTAGAACATGGATATAACGGATAGTTGGGATTAACACAGATAAAAAATTTAAGCAAACCTGTAGTGAGCGAAGCGAATCTATCTGTTAAAGCTGTGTTATCCGTGTCCCATTTAATTTCTTTTCCGCGCCTCTGCGGTGATATTAATTCCCCACAAGATATTGAGCAATTACTACCAACGGATAAGATTCTAGGGAATGTCCAATATAAGAAAGGTTGCATAATTTATGCTAATAATGATATTTTATTATCTAGAAAGCCAGAAAGATTTTAGTGACTTTCATTTTAAATCAGTTCAAATTTATGAGACAAACTACTAGTTTTAAGCTATTATGGATCCAGAAAAGAAGATAACCCGCTTAGAAGAAGTAATTGAAAACCTGTTGTCCTATTATCCCCAGGCAGATGTAGATATTATCTGGAAGGCCTATGTTTATATAGCTAAAGCCCACCGGGGGCAGACCCGTCTCTCGGGCAGTCCCTACCTTTCTCATCCCCTTGAAGTTGCCTATATCCTTACCCAACTAAAACAGGATCCTTATACTATTGCCGCTGGTCTCCTTCACGATACTATAGAGGATACTTACTCAACCGCGGAAGAAATTCGAGATCAGTTTGGGCCTGAGGTTGAGTTGTTGGTGGACGGGGTTACTAAGATCAGTAAAATGACTTTTTCTACCAGTGAAGAGCAACAGGCAGAAAATTTCCGCAAGATGCTTCTGGCCATGGCAAAAGATATCCGGGTGATCTTGATAAAATTAGCTGATAGATTACACAATATGCGTACTATCCTGTTCATTTCACCAGCGAAGCAAAAAGAGATTGTTCAGGAAACTCTGGATATCTATGCCCCTTTAGCTAATAGGTTAGGGATAGGGTGGTTGAAATGTGAGCTAGAAGAACTTAGTTTTCACTGCCTATATCCTGATGCCTTTGCTGGACTTCAGGCAAAGATTGATAAAGGTCAAGAGGCAAGAGATAAGATAATTAATGAAATAGAGAAGGTAGTAACCTTGGAATTAGAGAAGGCCGTAATCCCGGCTAAAGTCCAGGGTCGTTCTAAGCACTTATATAGTATTTATCAGAAGATGGAACGAGAAAGTATTGATTTTCATGAAGTCTATGACCTCTTGGGCTTACGCATTATAACTGATTCCATAAGGAACTGTTATGCCATCCTTGGCATTATTCACTCCCTCTGGAGACCCATACCCGGCCGCTTTAAGGATTATATTGCCTTACCTAAAGCCAATATGTACCAAACTCTGCATACAACCGTAATTGCCTCTCGAGGGGAGCGGGTAGAGTTTCAGATCCGCACGGAAGAGATGCATAGGATTGCTGAAGAAGGGATTGCGGCCCACTGGCGTTATAAAGAAGGAGGGGTTGGGGAAAAGGGTTATGATGAGAAATTTGTCTGGCTGCGTCATCTCTTGGACTGGCAGCAGGAATTAAAAGACCCTAAAGAATTTATGGATACCTTAAAGATAGATCTCTTCCCCGAAGAGGTGTATGTATTCACCCCCAAAGGCGATGTTAAGTCTTTCCCCTTCGGGGCTACCCCAGTAGACTTTGCCTATAGCGTCCATACCGATATTGGTAACCAATGTGTGGGTACCAAAGTCAATTCTCGCCTCGTTCCCTTAAATTATAAGCTAAAAAATGGGGATATAATAGAGATTCTCACTAACCCCCGACATACCCCCAGCCGTGACTGGCTGAAATTTGTCAAGACCTGCCGGGCCAGGAATAAGATCCGTTCATGGATAAAGGCAGAGCAGAAAGAACGTAGTAGAGAGTTGGGGCGCGAGATATTAGAGAAACAGGTAGCTAAGTATAACCAGGATCCGGCTACAGTCCTCAAAACTAAGGATTTAAATGATATAGCTAAGCGTCTGAATTACTCATCGGTGGAGGATCTGTTAGCAGCTATAGGGTTTGGTAAAATTACGGGTAGGCAAGTAGTGGAAGAATTAATCCCCCGGGAAGAGCTAGAAAAATATGATAAAGCTAGAGAGACTTCACCTTTAAAAAGGTTAGTTAAAGCAGTCAGCAAAAGAGCAGTCGAGGGGGCGGTTAAAGTAAAGGGAATGGATGATATATTTGTCCGGTTTGCCAAATGCTGTTCCCCAGTACCAGGAGATTTTATTATAGGCTATATTACGCGGGGCCGGGGTATATCCATCCATACCCGCGATTGTCCTAGTATGGCTGGATTAGAATATGATGCTGAGAGGAAGATCGAGGTAGAGTGGGGAAAAAAAGCACAGAATGCTTATCCTGTCAGGGTAAATATTGGCACTGAAAATAGGCCAGGGCTCCTGGGCATGATCAGCTCAGCTATTGCCTCTTGGGATGTAAATATTAGTTGGGCTAATGTAGAGACTTTTGGTGATAAGACAGCAACCCTTGATTTTGATATCGAGATTACTGACCTGGATCAATTGAATAAAGTAATAAGCACTATCAAGAATATAAAGGGGGTTACTAGAGTGGAAAGGATCAGGAATCCATCTAAGTATAAAGCCAAAATAAAAGGTAAGAGGTTATAACTACGCAATAGCCTTAAGTACCCGGCCTCCCTTTATGCAGCGAGTACACACCCGCATCGTTTTGGAACCACTGCTTGTATTAACTTTTATCCTCTGTAAATTGGGGTTCCATCTTCGATTAGTCACATTGTGGGCATGACTTATCCGATGACCGAATTGGGGCCCTTTTCCACATATAGCACACCTTCTCGCCAAGTCCTATGTCTCCTCTACTATCCTTTAGTTACCCAGAAGAGCTTTTACTTAAATGAATGATGCCAAACATAGCATATTATCTTTTAGATAGCAATATAAAAAATGGTGGGCATGGCGTAAAACCTCCATTAAACCGGGGGGGCCGAAGAGATTATCAAAGACATCCTCTATTCTGGATTACTTGATTTTGCTGGTGCCGAAGGGGGGACTCGAACCCCCACGAGGATACCCCCACATGACCCTGAATAATATGATTGCAATTTGGCTGTTCTAAATATCCTTATTTTTCAATGACTTACGAGGAGTCAATTTATTCCGTTGGACTCATTTTGGGGTCATTTCGGGGTCATTTCGGACACGCTCACGCCATAGGGACGCCATAAAGTTCTGGGGCTAATCCCTTTATTTTTGCGCTTTTAGGGCACGGCGAGCGATATTTTGCAGTTCATTGTGGGAGAGAATATTTTGTTTGACCTTATAGTTTTTCCTATGCCGATCCTTTAACCACTCAATCACGTCCAGGGGCATGAAACGCCACTCCTTGCCTATCTTGAATCCCGCTTGCATACCTAATCCCTCAGCTAGATAGTCCTGGAGGGTGTATTTGCTGACCCTCAAGTATGCTTTAAGTTCCTCAAAGGTCATGGGAAAATTAGGATCAACTGGTTGTCTGGTATCACACATAGATTATAAAATCTTATCTACTGGTACTCTTCTTCATACTCTTCATCTAAATCAACCAGCATCTCGCTATTCTCTTTCCCCACTTCTATAGCATTTTTTTGCTGCCCAGGATTATTAAGTGTAAGCCGCATCTTGACCAAAACCCCTGGGCCCATACCCTCTCTTTTTTCTGCCTCCCCTAACCCAGACAACTGTGCCGCTAGCTTCATAGCCGCTATCCTATCCCCTGCATCCCCACCGACTTCACTGGCCATAATGGTCCTCCAGGCCTCGGTTTCTAAGGCTGCCTGTACAGCCTTCTTGCGCTTGGGGTCTTCCCATCTGGCCTTTTTATGGTGCCAGTTCCGATAGTAGGCATGATAGCCCAGGTCTTTAGACGTGATGTTAAAATAGTTATGCAGAACCGGGCTAGGAGTGCCTGCTATGTATAATTCCTCAAGTAGCTTGAGTTTATCGCTCTCAAGATTACACACAGAGCAAGTATCGGAGTTCTTACAGAAGTCTTTTCGGTATTGTTCTATGACTGTCTGATTGCGAGAGGGGTTACAGGGGGGGGTAGCATGTGTCACCTGATTGTCGCCTTGATTGCTAGTTGTTGTCACCCGATCCTTATAGGTCCCCATTTTTACCAGGACCCGCTTTATAGCATTAGGATAAGTGTTTAATTCCTTGGCTATGGCTTTGATGCCTTTACCTGCCCGATAGAGTATCAGAGCCTTTTCCTTATCCATTTTGCCTATCCTTTTCATATTTGCTATTTAGACAGAAGTTTTTGGAGAGCTATGATAGCTTCGTCTAATAAAGCGAAGTTAGAGTTATTGACCTGGTTATCAGAGGTATCACCTAAGCCCTCGATATTGGCTATTCTAGCTGATAACGGGTTATCGTCCTGGATACTGGTAGAGGTTATCATTTCCTGGTTATGCCCTTGCAAAAGCCCCAATTTGATTAACCTCTTCCTTACTGCCGGCTGGCTAATGCCTAATTGCCTGGCTATCTCCCGTTGTCCCTTGCCTTGACGGTACAATTTTATTATTTCGTTATCCTGAATCATTTAAAGCTCCTTTTTTTGTTGCTGAGTTAGGGCCTTATCCAGTGCCTGTATGGCTTTCTTTAGCTCTGGTAGTAATCCTATCGCCAGGGTTAAACCTTTCTTGGTGGGCCGCCAGTCCCCATCTTCCCGGTAATATAGGCGGATATCAAAATAGTCCTTCCCTTTGTATTCAGTCAAAGAGACCCGGACTACCTCAAGATCATTTTTCTGGATTTCAGCTACCAGCTTGTTTTCTTGGCTCATAGTTTATATCCCTATCTGGCTAATAATTCCTTGTAATCTGATTTGTTCCTGTTCTTCTGTTTCTTGCACTTGTGCCAAAAGCTCTAATGATTTCTTTTGAAGGCCCCCTCTCTTTTTTAGCCCTCTTGTTTTTACAATTGCCATCCTTTTTAACCTCAATCTAGCCCTACATATTCGTCTTTGCCATTGTCCCGCCAGCGGAGGACATCACTATACTGTTCTTTGAACCGACTCCACCAATCCTTAGTAGGCCCGTGCTGTAATACAATCCCCTGGGATATAGTCTTCCCTCGGTTGAGCAGGTCGAAGGCTACCAGGACATAATAGGTGTAATGTTTCCTGGATAAACCCTCAATGTCAGGTGCGACGTATCCATCCGGGTCAAAGCAATCAGGCCTAGGGGGAACGGATTTCTCTTGTTCACCCTTATTGTGGCTTCTATTCTCCTCTAACCATTTAAGCCGCTTTTGCCACCATGCAAGCAGATGTTTACACTCTTTGGCCTTGTATATGTAGCATGGCGGGTTACATTCTTCGGCAGGTACGGCCATTTCTTGCCATGAGCAGAATTTGGTCTGGGGAGTACGGGTAGCATCCTGAGCAGATAGAAAATCAATGGCATCTTGCTTCCGAGACTTAAGTTCTTTTATTAAAGGCTCCGCCGCTATCCGGTTAGGCCGAATGCCAGGTAAAGGTTTAAGGCGAATATTTTCACCATGTACATTTATCTGATAACCAAGCCCTTCAAGTGCTGCAATAACTTCCATTTCAGATAACAATCTCCTCTTCTTCATCAAATAATATGTTGTCTACCCCTTCGGCAACATGTCCCTCTTGTCCCTCTTGTCCTAAACCATTATCAGTATTGGTTTCTGAGAGGGACATTTGTCTGGACATTAGGGACAAGTCATTATTTTGGCTATTACCGCATGACCCTATGGAAACGCTTATCTGAGCGTTATCTTGGACATTAGGGTCATTAGGGTTGACTTTTCTAACCCCGTGCTTCTCAAAAAGTTTTTCCATTTTTTCAGGGTCGATTATTCTCTGTCTGACATCAGAAGATTTCGCCGGTTGAATCCCTAATGCACTAAGCCGCATCCCTATCTTTTGGCTGCTCACTTGCCATTTCTCAGGAACACCCTCATTAACCATCTTTGTAATTTCCCCTACCTCGATCTTTCCATGCCGAATCTTATCCCAAAGCTTCGCTATGGCCTCCAAAATCCTTCCATCTAGGGTTTCCCTCCTATCGTTTTTTCGCTGGGACTCTAACTCTTTAAGCACATTAATAAGGATGTTTTCTCGATCAGGATTGACTAACCTGATGGTCTGAATAAGGGGACGGGCAATATCACCTAAACGACCATCAGTGGGTTTACTGGCTTGTGGTAACTCTTTATCCAAGCATCTTGCCCGGAAGGCCACGAGCCGTTCTTTAAGGGATAGGGCATCTTCAGGGGTGACATCATTTTCAAAGCGTCTAAAACTGTCCGGCATACTAATCTGAAGCGCCCGGCTCTGTAGGATCTGGCTCACCGGTTCATTGGTAGCTACGACCGTTGCCCCAAAAACGTTAAAATAAACTGTATCTCTATGAGCACCTCGCTCAGGATAAAGCACCCGTGGGACACAAGCGCCTCTCTCATATCTGTGTAATAATAAATCCTCCGTCCCGTTTTTCTCGGCCTTACGCCACAAATCCAGGGTATCAATGAAGAGAGTAGCGCAGTAATTATTAGCAACTCTAACTAGGTAGGCATCTCTTAAAGATTCAACATGAATACCTCGATAAGCAACATAAATCAATCCTTTACCGGTGCGGCTTTTCCCCCGCTCCGGGACTGCAAAAAGGTAAAGATAAGGTGAGTATTGAACCTGCTCTAGCAGATAAGTATGAAAATCCCAGGTGGCTAATAAGTCATAATAGGAATCGCTGGGCAGCTCTGATATGCCCCTATGATAAGTAATCAGATCATTATAAAGGGCTTGATCACTATCTTCTTTGTAAAAGCGCAAAACCATATCTGCCCGGGGCACCAACCAAGGTATTTTGTCCTTTGGTGGGGGTAAGTAGCAGATCCCCTCTAGCTCAACCTGGCTTAATATTTTTAACCCGCGACTTTCTTTAACTAGAAAAGCAGGTTTGTCGTCGTATTCGACAATGTCTACTAAGCCTGGGAATAGCGCCGTATAATTCTCCTTAGCTTCCGTAGTGACTTTGGCATCTTTCTTCCAGTTCTTATACCATTTTTTAACTTGCCCGAAAGCTGAATGATCAAGGGTTATTAATCTTAGCTTCTTTAGTCCCTCTACACCCTCTGCTACCAAGAAATCGTCTATGCCTTGTTTTTCTGCCCCCCGCTGGGGTATAACTGCTATCTTGGCATTAGCCCCGCGGTTCTCTAATTCTTTTGCAAAAACATAAAGAGCCTGCAACGCAGAAGGGTTGGCCCATATATCGCTATCGAAATATATCGTCTCTTCTCTATCTACGTGAGCGATTCTGTCTATCTCTGCGATTGCTTCCTTTGTGTCAGAAGCCGTCCAGTTCCAAATCCCGCCAAGCCCAATACAGGGGATTCCCTCCTGGCACCCTTTAAGAGCCTTCTTTTCGCCCTCCGTCCAGGCCAGAGGGATAGAGGGGTCTTTTAACACCTCTTGAACCGGGTGAGGGATGTAAAGATGAACTCCAGAACCTGAAGCCTGATAGTAGCGCATTGTGTGCCCATTTTTAATTTGCAGGGGTGGAAACAACTTAAATCTTGTAAAGCCATTACAGCCGGGATAGGGAAAGGCAAGAAGGGATTTTAGCTCAGGGGGGTCCCATCCGATTATTCTTTTGATCTCACCGGGGCATACGCTATAGATACCATGTTGCGCTATAGTTTCATCCGATAAGCCACTCTGACGCACGTCGGCTAAATGGGCTGGGTGTACTTTTGATTCTATATTGGATGGGTCAGATCGCATAACTATTACCCTCAAAGATTACGAGTTAAAGCTTTTATGTCCTTTATCGCGTTAATAAAAGACCGGATCTCCACCAAGCCGCCGTTATAGAATGTCTTATGCAACTCCTTACGACGAGGGGTTTCTTCAAAGAAAAAATTAACCCTTCGGGGGTCTTGGGTGTCTCTCGCATAATCAACAACCGGCAGTCCATGAGATTTGAGGTAGGCTGTTAGATAAAGGTCTGAGGTGCTGTATAATTGCATAGAGATACTCCCATAAATCTTTTTATTTTTGTGGATAAAATCTTATCGGCAGACATAGACTACCATCTTGCACACCTCGGCTAAATGGGCTGGGTGGAGTTTTCCGCTAGGATTTATCAAGCGCATATTCCCCCACCCTTTTCCCCGTGAATCCCACAAAGCAAAAGTTCTCATCTGAACAACTCACTCTTTTTAGTCTGAAGAATCTTTGCAATCCGGGCTTTAACAGATTCAGGCATGGGCATCAATCCCCTGACCATCTTACTAAAGTTGCCCTCAGCAATGGCAAGCCTATGGGCCAATTCACCTAGTGTATCTATCAATCATCTAATCCGCTCTAAGTTTAAGTACTTTAGAAGTTTTTCACACTCAGATAGCGCAAAACGCCGGTGTCCATTCCTATCCCGTTGCGCAGAGATTATCCCAGCCCGCTCTAAATTTCTTACAGTGTCTGGATGTATCCCTGCCTCCGCAGCCATCTCCGCTACTCGATAAAACTTCTTTTTCATAAATATTACCCCCCGGGGATTTCTCATCTTGGGTTTCTTGTCTAAATCTAATGATTTACCTCGATTTTAAAGCAAAAAAAATTTTTGAGCAGAGTATCAGATAAGAAATAAGGGGGGACTTATGGAGCCTTATCCAGACGGGTTTTTAGAAAAACATCGGGGGGGGTAGACAATGAAAATTATTCTTTATTTAACGCGGTGCTAATCAGTTCCTCAGCCTTAACTACATAGTAACAGGCCCGGACTATAAGGGCTATTAGCCCTTTACTTTTCTTCGAGGGGTTTTGTCCATAAAATTTATCTTCAGCCTCCTTTACTGCTTTCGCCTTCGGTATTCCCTTAGCAATCAGGCTTTCAGCATATCTCTTACATTCTTCTTGTTTTGCCACCAGTTCATTATATTCATCATCTGTGGGAATCCGATCCCAAACCTTATTAATAGGTTGATTCTTTTTCTCTAACCTGGCGTATTCCTTAGGCCATAATATCTTAGCAATTTCTGGATAACTCTTTTCCTCCTGGCGCAAATCCCATGCTTTGTAATATTTTTGGTGGTCTCTGAACCTAGTCCCAGAGCTTTTAAACCGTTTCGCTACCTGCTCTTTTATCTGATTTATCAACTCCTTCCGGGGCACCAGATCAAGGTCAAATTCTAAAATTAAATGGCCATCATCTCTTATTTCGCACATAGTAATAGCATTAGCCTCTACATCTCTCAGGAATTTTTTAGTTGCTTTACCAGGCCTGAACCTTACTATTTGGCCAGCTATTTGATACAGTAGTTGCTCCAGGGTCATACCAAGGGATAAGTGGATGTCTAACTTCAAGTATCTACCTTCCCTTAACTCCTCGTAAACTGGGGTTTTCTCCCAATCAAACTCCTCATCCCCTATAAACCCTTTAAACCCTTCAATGCCTTCAAGGGGGGAAGGGTTAGCAGAGATTACCTTTACATTTACCGGCGGTTTAACAAAGATAGGGTCAGTAGTAAAAATCTCTTTAGGATATTCCTGGTAGGGGTCTAAGGGGTAGAAAATATCAAAACCAGCCCTTATTTCTTCCTGAATAGTGGCTATTTCTCCCTCAATAATTCCTATTTCTGTCTCAATATCTCTTATACGTGGTTCAATATTCTTTATTCCCCTTTTTGATACCGAAAGAGGTAAGGGGGCCAGGAAAAGCTCAGGGGAGCGACTTCGTAGTTTCTCCGAAGCGAGGCAGAAAAAGCGGGTTGTATAAAACCCTAAACGGTCTTCTAATCTTTGATGCTTGTTTTTCTTTTCTTGAAGCCTACCCTCTGCTTCCTGAAGCCTCTCCCATAATCTCCGATACTCACCATGCCTCTTTATCCTTTCCCATCGGTCATAATTAAACTCAATTAAGTATCGCTTAAGGTCATCCTTAGCCCTTTTTGCCATTACCATCTCTCCTTATGGTTCTCCATTAAGGGAAAAAGACCCCAGGCGGGTGGAGATTGCCCGCTCTTCGCCCTGCAGAAAGCTAGGGGCCTCCAAATTGTTCTTCTTTAATTATTAATTATAAATGATTATGGGATTATCTTGCACATTTGCCAAATAAGCTAGGTTCTCATCTAACTCCATATAAACCCATTAGGATAGAGCAAGAACCCCCGCATATGGCTTGTTTTGGGCCTTGGATTCCCCAGCTTGGGTTCCCTTCTCTTTGGAGGTGTTCATTTAATCTTATAGAAGGGGGGAAATAGTAGCAGATGGTCATACAGGGTTGCTTGTAGCTAAGAATATTGCAGCAACAGATATATCAGTTTATGGGTATAATTTTTTGAATGATGGGTGGAAGATGGAAAGGTCAAAAATACAATCTTTTTGGTCTACTATAGATTACCGTTGGCTTATTGTCGGATAACAAAAATCAGTATCCCAAATTGGTCGCTCTATTTATAAAATCTTGAACATCCTCTTTTTCATAATCAGGATATTTGCTTCTCAATTCCAAAAGATATTCTTTTGCCTTTTTATAATTTCTCTTGTTCCAATAAGTTAGCGCAATGTTATATTGGACGTTAGCCAGACAGAGTGAACCGTATGGATTACCCCACTTTTTGGCATATGCTAATATTTCCCGATAATAACTCCTTGCTGCACTATAATCTTTCTTATCAAAAGCCTTATCTGCCTTTTCTCCTAACATAGCGATATTCTTAACGATAGAAGCTTTTTTACAATCGTCTATTAGAGTTTTTATCTTTTTAGTATTATATTTGGGAAAATCTTTTTGCAGTTGGGTTAAAAACTTTTTTGCTTCCAAATAATTTTCTTCATTATAGTAGCTAATGGCAATATTATATTTTACTTCTGGAATTATATCCCTATAGTATATATCTCCTCTTTCGTAATTTATTACGGCTTCTTCCCAATGTTTCCTGGCTGTTTTATAATCCTCTTTTTTAAAAGCTTTGCTACCGAGATCGTTTAATTCAGTCGCAAAATAACTATATCTATATTTTCTAAGCTCCTCTCTGTCACCCAAATGGTGATAATAAACCATCCAAGCATATTGTGATATTGCTTCCCGTGCTTCCTCATACTTCCCCTCCAGCCAAAAAGTTATAGCAAAATTGGCCCTATTTTCACAATGTTGCCCCATAGCTTCATAATAAAAATAATATTCCGATTTAATCTCATCACCACTCACCGTACTCAAGTTAAAATTTTCCTCCTCCCACTTGTCTACTGGTGGCAATTTTGCCAATGTCCAGTCTAGCCCAAATTCCCTCTTCGTTAATTCAGCTTTGGATGTGAAATATAAACCCTCCCTTTCATAATTGGTCCTTGCTAATTTATAATCCTTTTCTTGCATAGCCTTTTCAGCTTCTTCTCTGTATTTCTCAGCTACCTCACTATAAGTATTTTTTAATAAGCTATAAGAGCTCCTCCGCAAATCGGTTACTTCTTTTGTCTTTGCTTCCCTATAAACTATCTCTAACACTTCAATTGCTTGCTCTTCATGTTTTGCCTTTAGCAATAACCTGGCCAAATCAAACTTAGTTTTTATATCATCAGGATTTCTTATTAAGTATTTTTTATAGTTCTCTATTGCCTTATCATATTCCCCAATTCCTTCATATCCCTTGGCCTCTTGGAGGTATTTCCTCACAGAGTAGTAAGAGTAATATTCATAGCCAGCTACACCTATACCTAAAACAACTATTATGGATACCACCCAAATTAATATTCTTTTCATAACCAAGCCCTCCTCTCTGGTAATTAAGCCAGAGATTGCCCGCTCTTCGCTGCGTCCAGCTAGGGGCCTCTAAGCCCTATTTTGGCCACTCATACAGGTAAGGCTTATACCGGTTATAGGACTTATTAGGATTATCATACCGATAGGGATTCAAGGGATTGTCCAACCGATAGCGATTGTAAGGATTGTAAGGGTTATCCAGCTTATACCGGTTATAAGGATTGGCTGGATTGTCCATCCTGTAGCGGTTAGATGGGTTATAGGGACTGTCTGGCCTCCGGGAATGCTTAGGGTTCAAGTCCCATTCCGCAGCCATCACCCAGCACGGTACTAAAACCATAATTAAGGCAATAATAACCTTCTTCATAACATGACCCTCCCTCTGTTAATTAAGCCAGGGGGTAGCCGACTTATCGGTTGCGCTACCCTATCCCCCAAAGTAATCTTTTATCCTGTCTGGTGTTTAGGCTAACTCCTGTATTAGTCTTATTTTACTACATTAATTTAGGTAGTGACAGGATTAGCTATTTCTGATAAAATTATAACTAACCTTTTTAACAAATGCCGAAAAAACCGAATAAAGCCCAACTTATACGTGGGTATCATAGTCCCTGCCCCTGGGGCTATAGTAAATTATGAGTTGTGGGCTATATCATTGCAAGGAGGTAAGGGGAAATGAAAACTAAAGACCCAGAGAAAATGAGGAAGGCTGCTGAAAGATTAGATCAGATAGCTAAAGAAGCAGCAAAGAATAGAGAGAAAATTCCTGGAGGTAGAGAATTTAATAGTACTGTAGCGTTAAGGCAAATGAGGTATGGAGCTGATCATACCAGACGCAAGCGTAATCCTTAAA
>MHDQ01000223.1 GCA_001803565.1 Nitrospinae bacterium RIFCSPLOWO2_12_FULL_45_22
TATACAAGGAGGGATATGGTGCCCTGGGGTGATACCTCACCTAAGCTAGCAGGGGTCTTTCAGAGAAAGAAGCCGCAAAAAGGCAGAAATATTAGATCTTTCATCCTCTTATCTCTGCTCCTGTTGAACCTTTTTGTCTTTGGTGGGCAACTGAAGGATTCCTTTTTCCATAAAGAAAGCCGGGCTGCTAACCTCAACCAGGTTGATAAAATTTCTAATGGTTTAGTACCAACCCCAAATCATATTGGTAAGATTCCTATTTCTTTCCAGGCGGTCAAGCAAAATAAGTATATACAGATAAATAGCAACAACGAGATAATTTATAGTGTGGATGTGGCTTTACAGAAATATGCCGAGAAAGTATTACGGGACTACCGTGTGCCATACGGAGTGGTAGTAGCATTGGAACCCAATACCGGCAGGATCCTGGCATTAGCTGGCTATTCCAGATATTATAAATCCAAGGCAAAAAATATGGGACTATGTTTCCGGGCATCCTTCCCGGCGGCTTCTATCATCAAACTTGTGACCGCGTCTGCTGCCTTAGAATTAGATTCTTTGACACCTGAGAGCCAGATCAGTTACGAAGGTAATATGTACCATATAACACCCCAGAAATTGAGGAAGAAGATAAATAGACGTCAAAATACCACCTCCTTTGCTATGGCCCTGGCTAAATCCAATAATGTAGCCTTTGCTAAGGTAGCGGTTAATGTTGTAGGGAGCAGGAACCTAACGGATTATGCCCAGCGATTCGGGTTCAACCGAACACTGGCTAATCATTTACCCGTAGAGATTAGTAAGGCGCATATACCAGGCGAGTTTTATGGGCTAGGGGAATCTGGGGCTGGTTTTGGGGAGATATATATGAGCCCAATTCATGGAACTATGATAGCCGCTACTATTGCTAATAAAGGAGAGATGGTACAACCCCATCTGATACAAGAAGTCAGGGACCGAAAGGGGAACATACTATATCAGGCCCAGAAAAAGTCTTTAGGAAGAGCTATCCAGCCAGATACTGCCCGGGAATTAGACCGAATGATGCAAGGGACCATTACACTAGGTACAGCCCGTAAGGCATTTAAGGATCGTCGGGGGAGACCCTTCTTTCCTAATATGGCAATCGCTGGCAAGACCGGTTCTTTGAATGGAAATAATCCCCGGGGCGCTTATCATTGGTTCGTAGGGTTTGCCCCAGCGGATAACCCCAGGATTGCTATTGCCGCCCTGGTTATCAATAGTATTGATGGGGGTGGCTGGCGGATAAAAGGGTCTCAACTGGCCAGGATGGTCTTACAAAAATATTTTTCTAAATGACCCTCCCTTATAACGTAATGGTAACCGTTCACCCGGCTAATCTTTATCAGCCACTAAGACACAAAGGCACCAAGGAAATGTAAAACGCAAAGCTACCTGTCTGCTACAGGCAGGAAAGTGCAAAGCTCCTGTCTGTGTGCACCGCACAGGCAGGGAGGAATAATTACCTTAATTTTAGACTTTGCATTTTAAGTTTTGAGCTTCTTGGTGACTTAGTGCCTTGGTGGCTGAACGGTTACACTTAATTTTAAACCCAGTTCCAAAGATGCAATAATACTTATGTCCTGCTAATGTGAACGACTTAAATCAATTCCCCTTAGGTCCCCCTTTGGTAAAGGGGGAGTTGTAAACTTATTTTTGCCGTTCACTAGAGTAAATTAACTACCGTCGGCTAGCCCCTTTGGCATGAACATCCCTTCGCTACGGCCTTATTCTTTATCCACTTAGCTAAAATTCTGCCTGGGAGATTTCCCTAAGGGAGGGAAAGATGGTATAATTTGAAGCATAATTCATCGAAGGAAGTTGTTATCTAAATAAAAGATAGCTCGTATTTCCCAGGAAGGAGGAGTTTATGGAGAGTAAATCAAAGGTTTGGAGGAAATTGATATTAACTTTTTCTTGCATGATCTTTATGCTTGCTATTTGGCCACCCCTTGCCTCAAGTGCCGGAGGAAAGAGTAAGGCTTCTCCAGAAACATCCGCCCAGCAAATACCACTGACTTTGAGGGAATGCCTGGCTTTAGCCGTAGAAAATAATTTGGATATCATTATTGCCCGGCATGATCCCCAGGCAGCAGAAACGGCTATTGCCGAACAGAAAGCGGCTTTCCACCCCTTGGCTTCCATGGATCTCACCAAGGAAAACAAAGATACCCCCTTGCCCTCTTCAGTACAGGTATTTACCCGGGGGGCCTTCAAGGCTATTGAGGACGAAATGATCGATTTCAATTGGGCTATTAGTCAAAGATTTGTTACTGGCAGTGAATATCGAGTATCTTTCCATAACCTCAGGAATGCCAATACCTATAACCGATTCAACTCGGAATATATTACCAATACCTTCTTTTCCTTTAAACAGCACCTGCTAAGAAACTTTGGCTTTGACGTCAATAAGGCAGAGATAAATATTGCCCGCAATAACAGGGATATCTCCCAATATGAATTCGTGCGCCAGGTATTAGATATTATAGCTCAGGTAGAAAATACCTATTGGGACCTGGTCTTTACCAATGAAGACCTACAGGTGAAAAAGAAGTCCTTAGAATTAGCAAAGGATTTGCTGGAGCGAAACCGGATCCAGGTAGAGGTAGGTACCCTGGCACCCATCGAGATACTGGAAGCCCAAACCCAGGTAGCGGCCCGGGAAGAAGAGATCATCCGGGCAGAAAAGGTTGTGAAAGACAACGAAGACCGCCTACGAAAGCTAATTAACTCCCAGGCTATATCCTTACTCAAAGATGTAACGATAGTACCACAAGACAAACCTTCCTCCCAAAAAATAGAGGTCTCCCTAGAAAAAAGTGTGCAAGACGCGTTAGAAAAGAGACCGGAATATCTCCAGGCCAAGACAAATCTCGAGAATAGAAACATTCAGTTGGGATTCAGTAAGAACCAGCTCCTGCCCGTCGTAGACCTGGTAGCTGGCATCGGTACCCTGGCTAATCAGGGCAATTTTGGTAACTCCCTACAAGATATAGTCTCGGGAGACAATGAAGACTGGCGGGTAGGAATAAGTGTAGAAATACCCCTGGGCACTCAACTGGCCAAGAGTCGCTACACTCGCTCTCGGATAGAGAACGAAAAGGCCCTTTTTGAGCTAGAAAATTTAAAACAAAATATTATTATCGAGGTGAAAGAAGCGGTAAGAGAGATAGAGACAAATCTGAAGCGGACAGAAGTCACCAGGATTTCCAGCAGGCTCCATCAAGAACGGCTCGATGCGGAAGATAAGCGCTTCAGTGTCGGGCTATCTACCAGCCGGGACATTTTGGAAGATCAAGAGCAGTTGGTAGAGGCCTTGAGCCGCGAGCTCCTGGCTGTCATTGATTACCGTAAATCCCTGGTAAATTTAGAAAGGAGTAAGGGAACCCTCCTGGAAACCCGGAAGATAAAGACCTTTTAACCTACATTCATTCGTGCCATTAGTCTATTCGTGTAATTCGTGTCCCCCTTTTTCAACCCACTACAAATTATTTCTGGCCTTCGAGAAAGGGTGCGGAATCTAAGTTTTAAGGATGTCCTATTCGACTATAATTCTCTATACCAGCCAGAAGGGCTTGAGCAATCCCTTCACGATAATTGGTGCTTAGGATCCGTTCCCTGTCCTGGTCATTCGTAAGGAAAAGGGTCTCGACTAAAATACTGGGCATTTGGGCACCAAACAATACATAAAAGGGGCCCCGCTTAACACCCAGGTCCACCACCCCGTCATAATCCCCTTTCAATTGGCGTATCAAAGAAGATTGGATTGATCCAGCCAAGGCACTGGATTCATTTATCTTTGAAGTCAACATTAAATCCTGTAAGATTATTTGCAGATCATTCAATCTTTCCTGGGGGATAAGATTTTCCCGGGCCACTAAGGCCATGGAGTCCGGGTCAGAAGTAAAATTGAGGAAATAGGTCTCAATACCTTTAAGGCCCGGTCTCTCACTGGCATTTATATGGATAGAGATAAAGAGATCAGCCCTTTCCCGATTAGCTATAGCGGTCCTTTCTTCTAACGGAATATAAATATCCCTATCTCTCGTAAGAAGTATCTGATAAGCACCTTTTCTCTTTAGTAGCCCCACCAGCCTGCGGGCAATATCTAGGGTCAAGTCCTTCTCCCTCACACCTCCGGAGCCAATAGCCCCAGGGTCTTTGCCCCCGTGACCAGGGTCTATTACTATCTTTTTTATTCCGGAATGAAAGGGCTTATATTTATGGGGAGGAAGTTCCTTTCTGACTGTCTTGATCCCCTTTGTTACGGATCTTTTTTTTGAGTCACCAAATACATCTATTACTATACGAAAAGGCTCATATAAGGTAAAGACCTTAAAATCATTAATAGCAGCTAAATCGAGCACTACCCGCACCCTATCTGGCTTATTCTGCCCCATCCTTACCTTCCTTAATAACCCATCCTCCACCGGGATAGGTATCCCTTTTAACGTGGGATTGGTCGCAGTCCCATAGATATCCACGTATACTCGGGCAGGATTTTCTAATTGCTTATATTTGTAATGGACCTCCCCCTCTACATCTATAACTATCCGGCTATATTGAGGATTAGACCAGTGGCGGACTTGCTTGACCAGTTTTAATGAGAGGGGAAGCCCCGGTCTTATTAGCCCCAGGTTGACAAGGAATATAAAGCCAACCACAAGATACTTACGCCTTAGTCCCACCCCTATTCTCCTCCTCTGGTCAGATAGTTTTCCTTAAATCCTAATAATTAACACTAAATAAGTTAATATTGCAAGAAGAAATTAAAAATTCCTATTAAGAATATATCACAATAGCTCTCTCTGGTAATAAACTCACCTATCTTTGTGGATGATGAGGCAGTAGTTATCGCAGAGGACGTAAAGAACGTGTCCGTGAGGCGTGTCATCCCTGCCTGTCGACAGACAGGGTGTCCGTAAAAAAGGCATAAAACTCAGAGCGCAAAACGCAAAGCTAAGGAGAAAAGAATAAATAACTATTCTTTACTCTTTGTTCTCTGCTCTTTGTTCTTTGTTTGCGGGCCACGGATAGCTGACGGATAAACGCTGACAGGGTATCAGTATTTGGATACCTTTATCTCTTCTAGCTCCCCAGTGACCATAAAGACAGTCCTCTCACAAATATTGGTTACCCGATCACCAATCCTTTCTAAATTATGAGCTACCCAGAGGAGATAGGTGGCGCGGGTGATGGTTTTAGGGTCCTGAAGCATGAAGGTGAGGAGTTCCCGATAGACCTGATTATAAAGCTCATCTATCTCATCATCTTCTTCACACAAATCTTTTGCCTTTCGAATATCCCGGTTTATAAAGGCCTGGAGGCTCTGTCCTAACATCTGCCGGGCCTTCTGGGCCATGCGGGGAATATCAATAAGGGGCTTCAGTAAAGGCTCATCCCCCATCATTATATTGATTCGGGCAATCCCCTCGGCATGATCAGCCATGCGCTCTAAGTCAGTAATGATACTCAATACCGCCGCAATAGTCCTTAGGTCCCGGGCCATAGGCTGCTGAGTGGCCAGCAGGGAGAGGCACCTCTCTTCTATTCTAAACCTCATCTTATTTATTTCTATATCCCCTTCAACAATCCTTTGTGACCAAGAAATATCCCGCGTCTTTAATGCCTGGATTGCATCATCAATAGCTTGATCCACTAACATTCCCATGTCTATAACCTCTTTCTGCAATCCTTCTAACGCCTCATGAAAACTCTCCCGGGCCATAATCTCTCCTCCTTACTTAGTGCTTCATTTCATAAATACAGTTACGTATTATGCCTATTTTTTGCCTTCTTTTTTATTAGGAAACCAAGAGGCCAGGAAATTAACCCCGCCTAAGCGGGGTTAACCTCTCCTGTATTCCTGGTTTCCTTATCATAAGCACTTTCTCTCAAATACGTCACCGTAATTATGGATTAGAGCACTAAGGACTAAAGTAACAGTTCAGCCCCTATCGAAAATGAATGTCATTCCGACCCCTTCGCCCCTGTCATTCCGAGCGCAGCGAGGAATCTTTTATTGGAGCTCAGGGTAAACTCCGGGAGGAATCTTTATTTACCTCCGGTCTCGGAAAGATTTCTCGTTGCGCTCGAAATGACAAAGAACCTGAACTGTTACGGAATAAAGTACCTCAGTTAAATCTGAGGCAATAGGCTATGGGTAATAGCTCCTAAGCTTTTTACGCTTTACGTCTTGCGTAGTATCTGTGGTCATATCTTTTAGAAAACTTTAGTCGGCTAAACGGTTACCAAATTTAACTAACATTGTAACCTGACTTTGTCACATTTGCCATTAAGAAAAAAAAGCCTTGACAAGCTATTAAGGGAGTAGTATAAAATATGACTAACTTGATAGACATAATTTAATCGCAGAGGAATTTTCATTTTAATAATGCGGTTTTGTGGTAGTCGCAGGCTTTAGCCTGCGTTAATTTATATTAATCGGGGAACGGGGGATGAAGCTCTCTAAAAAAGGGGAGTATGCGATAAAGGCATTACAATACCTCTCCTTTAATTACCACAGGGATATCATCCAGATAGCTGAGATCTCTGAAAGGCAGAAGCTCCCCCTCAAATTCCTAGAACAGATCCTGCTTGCCCTTAAAAAAGCCGGCATCGTCCAGAGCAAAATGGGCCTAAAAGGTGGTTACCGGCTGGCTAAAGGGCCAGATGAGATTTCGCTGGGAGAGGTATTGAGGATAATAGATGGCCCCCCGGACCCGGTAGACTGTGTTCGGCAAAGCGCTAGAAAGGAATGTGGAGAAGAGGATGAATGCAGCTTACGCATTATTATGCTGGAGGTAAAGGAGGCCATCTGTCAGGTCTTAGACCGGGTAACCCTAGAGGAGGTCTGCAACCGGGCTAAAGAGCTTCAAAAGAAACACTCTCTGGCCTTGGATTATCAGATCTAATTTTGTAATAGTTTAGCCAAAATAAGATGGAACACAAATTACACGAATATACGAATAGCACGAATGAAGCAAAAATGTTGCCTGCAACGCCAAAGGCTATTGGTGTCATTCGTCCATTCGTGGTTAAGTCTTTGGTTCTGGGTTTCGTTTTACAGACGCTTTTTATAGATGTTTATCCCACCGTTGCAGGGTTTAGATGCTATCTCCGACAATTTTGTGATGAGCTTTATTTAGCTAAACAATTACACTTTTTTTGAACTAAATTCTACTAAATCTGTAGGCTTAATAGAATAAAGGGGGAGAGAGGATGGTCAAGGAGATCGAGGCAAGCATAGACCATAATCTGGAGGAAGGGGTAAAAAGGTCTTTAGAGATCGAGGCCCAAATTGAGGGTAAGACAGGGAAGATGGACCTGAATGAGTTAAAGTCAGGAGGGTTTATCAAGCAGCGTCAAAAAGACCTCTTTACCGTACGACTCCGTTGTCCTGGTGGCAGAATTCCTTTAAGGAAACTAAAGAAGACCTGTGAGGTAGCAGAGAAATACGGTGGGGAGTATGTCCACCTCAGCTTCAGACAATCTTTAGAGATACCTTATGTAAATTACTACGATTTCCCTCAAATGATAAAAGAGTTGAGCGAGGAAGAGCAAGTTATCGCTTCTTGCGGCCCAAGGGTAAGGGTCCCGACGGCTTGTAGTGGCTGCGAATATAACCCTAATGGGCTGACCGACACCCAGAAGATGGCCCAGATGGTCAACGAAAAGTTCTTTGGTATAAGATGTCCCCATAAATTCAAGACTTCCTTCTCCGGTTGCCCGATAGACTGTGCCAGGACTAGCGAGATGGACCTGGGTTTTCAGGGAGCTGTGTATCCGCTCTGGGAAGAGGAGAGTTGCACCGGCTGCACTATCTGTGCCTATGCCTGCCTGGAAGGAGCTATTGTAGCTGATTCGGCCAGTGGTAAACCAGTATTTAATCAACTCAATTGTCTTTATTGCTCGGATTGCATCAGGGCTTGCCCCACCGGGGCCTGGAAGGCAGGAAAGACCGGTCATATCGTTAGGGTAGGTGGCAGACATGGCAGGCACCCATTAAATGGCTCTGTTATTGCCCGATTTATCCCTGATGACGATGTTCCCAGGGTAATTGAGGGGGTATTGGAGTGGTATAACAAAAATGGAGAAGGTAAGGGCCGAATCAGGATAGGGCAACTGCTCATGGAGCCGGGAAAAATGGAGGCTCTTACCCGACATCTAGCGCCTGTACTGGGGGATAATGCCTTAAAGAATCCGCGGCCTCCTGAACCAGTTCATATAAACCGATTCTGATAGAAGGAAGGGGGGAAATAATGACTGAATCAGAGAGGAGAAAAGCAGACGCTACCCTGGATATTTCTCAGGAGGTGTGCCCCATGACCCTGGTTTTAACCAGGCGTAGGATAGAGGCCCTTAACCCCGGGCAGTGTCTAGAGGTTATTCTATCCGACGGTGAAGCGGTAAGGAGTGTATCCCTGAGCGCTAAGGAAGAGGGGCACCGGATACTGCAAGTGAAGAACGAAGATGGCTTTATTAGCATTCTAATAGAGAGATCGTAACCGTTTAGCCACAAAAAGGCGCAAGAAGCACAAGAAAATTTCTGGTTAAGTTTATAACCACAAAGACACCAAGGACACCAAGAATTTAATTGACCACCATGAGATGCCATTTTTTGCTTTTCTTTGTGCTCTTTGTGGCTCATTTTATTGGAGTGCTTTTTTGCGGATATATTTTTTGGCAACTTTATTTAAGCTAAACAATTACAATTTTAAGAGAGGAGGATATAATGACTGTAGTGGCCAAAGAAGAAATAGAGGGGATCGGGGTAGAGTTTGAAAGCAAGAAGGCGCAGGAAATCGTAAACTGGGCCTTGGAGGAGTATGATCCCAATATTGCTTTATCCTGCAGCTTCGGGGCAGAGGATGTGGTATTGGTAGATATGATAGCCAAGATCAGACCAGGCAGCCGGGTATTTACTCTGGATACGGACTTTTTCTTTCCTGAGACCCACGACCTTATAAAAAGAATAAAAGAAAAATATCCCATCGCTTTAGAAGTCTATACCTCTGATATGACGATAGAGGAAATGGAGAAAAAATATGCTAAGGAGCTTTACTCTACAGACCCAGACCTCTGCTGTCAAATAAGGAAGCTTCAACCCCTCCAAAAGGCCCTTTCTGGTTTAACGGCCTGGATTACGGGTTTAAGGAGGGATCAAGCCCCTACCCGGGCTAATACCAAGAAGGTTGAGCTGGATAGCAAGTTTGGCCTGGTAAAGATCAATCCCCTGGCTGACTGGAGCCCGGATCAGGTTTGGGCCTATATCAGAGAAAATAAGGTGCCCTACAATGTGCTCCATGACCAAAATTATCCCAGTATAGGCTGTGCTCCCTGCACCAAGCCGGTAAAACCCGGAGAAGACCTTCGGACCGGTAGATGGGCGGGGAAAGGAAAGACCGAGTGCGGCCTCCATCCGGCCGATAACCCAGGGAAGAAGTAAAGGTGATGAATCCAGGATATCTGAAAGTAAAATTGGCTTTGGAAGGAGTAAGGCTTGGTGCCTCCCTGCAAGCTGATGATATTGAAAAACAGATCATCCACCGGATAGAAGGAGACTATCAAGGAGTGATGATGATCTTACCTGAGGATATCTGGGCTTATGTCCCCATAGTAGATCATCCTGAACCCCATCTCTATACACTGGTTAGAGAGCGGGATACGTTTTTTATCCAGCGAGATGAGGAAAGAATCCCTATCCGGCTAGTCCATTATCATAAAACAAATTGTAAAAATCCCTGCCCAAACCAAGATATCCAATCCCTTAAAACAGGTTTTATCCACGGCAAGTTTATATCCTTCTCCCCATTGTCCTGTTGCCCTTCCCTGGGTTGGCGTACTTACTGCCCTCATCAAGGGCAGCACCATACTATATCCGGGAAGCACCTGGCTTTAGAGGCAGTATTAGAAGACATCCAAAAGGCAGTAGATAATGACTGGGGAGAATTTGTCCATCTCCATGTCGGTTTAGTGGCCACCGAAGATCGAGGCATTACCTTGTTAGAGCCCTATATCACCGCTATAAAAAGGCGGTTTAATACCCTAATAGCAGTAGAAATAGACCCTCCAACCACTAATGACTGGATTGACCGGACTTATGCCCTTGGTGTGGATTCTATAAGTTATAATATAGATATTTTTAACCCCCCTTTATTTCAAAAGATCCACCCCGAGCGGGAGGCATTGATCGGCCGGGAACGATACCTGGAAGCATTGGCTTATGCGGCAGAAATATTCCCTGCCGGGACCGTTACCAGCCAATTAATCCTGGGCTTAGAGCCCAAAGAGTGGACCTTGACAGGTATTGATACTCTGACTAAACTTAGGATAGTGCCTCTATTGCCCTTACCCTTATTAGGTACCTGGGCCCGCAAAGAGATAGCCAGGGGAGATCTCCTATCCCTTGAAGATATAATTGAAATAGGCGCCCATCTTTACTGGGCAGTAAAAAAGAATCGGGTGAGGGTGAATTGGATGAATTTTGGTGGCCATATCCTGACCCCTTTGGATGGTAGGTTCTTTGCGGCCGAGAAGGCCCGGCTCCAGGTAGCCCTTCATAATATCTACACCTCTAAGCTGGGGGGTAAGGTCCAGGTGGGTTTTTCCAACCTGAGGCGAAGATTAAGAGTGAAAAGGGTCATGGAATCCCTCGATTCTTCTGGATTATAGAAGAGAAGACGTTCTTCTAGAAACCACAAATTATACAGATTTTTACAGATACACCCAGGTTAATTAGAAGTCAGGAGTCAGAATTCAGAATAGAAGTTGGTTGTCCTTTCATGCTGGTTATTAATTCTGACTCCTGTATTCCCTAAATAGTATAATCCGTGTGCATCCGTGGCTATATCTAGCTAGTTCTTACCATGGAAAGAGGGCCAGAAGCAGAAATCTTCAAAGAAGAAATATATATAGACCGTCGCCCCCTACCGCTCCTTCTGTTCCTGGCTTACAAACGGGGTCTTGTCCTCATTTTAGCCTTCCTCCTCTCGGGGATTATCCTGCAATTACCTGCCCCAGTGGGATTATCCTTAGCGGGGCAGAGGTGTTTAGCTATCTTCAGCCTCTGCCTTATCTGCTGGATAACCAATGCCCTCCCTCTGGCTATTACTAGCCTGATGGCCATGGGCCTGTTAGCCCTGTTGAGGGTATTGGAAAGCAAAGAGGTATTTGCCCTCTTCGGTAATGAGGCAGTATTTTTTATACTGGGGGCCTTTATCCTGGCTGCCGCCCTGATGAAGACCGGTTTGAGCAGCCGGATAGCCCTCTGGCTCCTAAATAGGTTCTCTACCAGCCCAGCAAGGCTCTTGTTAGGCATTTTACTTTCTGCTGCCTTCTTATCCTGTTGGATGCCAGAGCATGCGGTAGCGGCCTTTCTCTTCCCGGTAGTATTAGAGATTACGCAGGCCTTAGGGCTAAAGATAGGGAAGAGTCCTTATGGTACGGCCCTATTTTTGGCCTTAGCCTGGGGCTCTATTATCGGCGGGGTGCAGACCTTTCTGGGCGGGGCAAGGAATGTCCTGGCTATAGGTATACTGCGGGAGTTTTCTGGCCAGCAAATCGGTTTTCTGGAGTGGATAATAGCGGTCTGGCCCATAGTCTTATGGAATTTGATTATAGCCTATCTGATCTTGGTTCGGGCCTTCCCACCAGAAATCTCTGACATAAGGGGAGCCGTACGGGTATTGCAAGAGAAGCAACTGGCCAGAGGGAAAATTACCGGGGAAGAGAAGAGGGCCTTGTTCATCCTGCTCCTTACTATAACTGCCTGGGTATTCCTGGGGCACAGAATAGGGTTGGCCACTATTGCCATAATATCAGCCGTAGCCCTTTTTCTCCTTAATATTGTCTCCTGGCATGATGTAGAAGATTATGTGAATTGGGGGGTAATATTGATGTATGGTGGGGCCATTGCCCTCGGGGTAGCTCTAGCCAAAACTGGTGCTGGACATTGGGCAGTTACTTCCTTCATCACCCAATGGCAGCCATCCCCTGCTAGCATAATAGCTGTTTTGGTGATAATTTCTATATGTCTAACCGAGGCAATGAGTAATTCTGCGGTGGTAGCTATGATCCTTCCT
>MHDQ01000224.1 GCA_001803565.1 Nitrospinae bacterium RIFCSPLOWO2_12_FULL_45_22
AATGGCTTGGCCATAATACCTCCTTTGTTTTTGGTGGTATTATACCAAATGCCTACTTATCAGTCTAATAAATAATGTTACATACTACTAGTGACTAATGACGGATTTTCTAAGCCAAAGGTCTTATGGAGGGTCCTGACGGCCAGTTCAGTATATTTTGCCTCAATAACACAGGATATCTTGATCTCAGAGGTGCTTATCATCAGGATATTAATATTTTCTGCAGCAAGGGCGCTGAACATCCGGGCAGCTACCCCAGAATGGCTCCGCATACCTACCCCTACTATGGAGACTTTAGCAATGTCGGTATCTAATGCGACCTCTTCTTTTGCTCCGATTCCCTTAGCCACTTCTTTAACCAGTTCTAATGCCTTTTTGGATTCAGTCCTGGGGAGGGTGAAAGAAATATCAGCTAATCCCTGGTCACTTACGTTCTGGATAATCATATCTATAACAATCTCTTTTTCCGCAATCCGGCTGAAGATATTCCCGGCAATACCAGGCCGATCTGGGACACCAGAGATAGTGATCTTGGCCTGATTTTTGTCATGGGCTACTCCCGCTACCAGCACCTTCTCCATATCCCGGTCTTCTTCTACTACCATAGTCCCTTTACCCTCCTTCTCAAAGGTAGACTTTACTAACAAAGGCACTTGATATTTCTTGGCAAACTCTACTGATCTAGTCTGCAATACCTTGGCCCCTAAGCTGGCTAACTCCAGCATCTCTTCGTAAGAGATCTTATCCAGCCGCCGGGCATCAGCAACAATATTAGGGTCTGCGGTATAGACTCCATCTACATCGGTATAGATGATGCACAGATCGGCATTCAGGGCTGCTGCCAGGGCAACTGCGGTAGTGTCTGATCCACCCCGACCCAGGGTAGTTACATCTTCTGCCTCATCTATCCCCTGGAATCCCGCTACTACTGCGATCTTTCCCTTCTCTATGGCAGTTTTAACGCGGTCGGCTGTGATCCGCTTTATGCGCGCTTTGGTATGGGCACTATCGGTAACAATACCTACCTGCCTGCCAGTAAATGCCTCTGCGTTATATCCTAATGCCTGTAAAGCCAGGGTCAATAAAGAACAAGATATCCGCTCACCCGAAGAGAGCAAGAGGTCTAGTTCCCGCTCCCTAGGAATATCACATATCTGGTGAGCTAAACCAATGAGCCGATCCGTCTCACCCGCCATAGCAGATACTACTACTACCACCTCATCTCCAGCATTTTTAGCCTCAGCAATCTTCTCGGCCACTGCTTTAATCTTCGATATATCTCCTACTGATGTACCACCATACTTATGCACAACCAGCGCCATAAATTATCATCCCTCTCCTCTTTCTATTTTATAAAACTTCAATTAGTTCCCACTGAAAAAAACCAGCAAAGCAAGCTTTCACGCTACAATTTAAGGCATTAAAAAATTGCATATTAATTGTGACCACTACAGTTTTAAGCAGATTTGCTGTAAATAAAATAATCCATTAATTCATAGCCGTGGGGGAAATGGAGAGAGCCTTCGGTCAATAATGATTCATCAAACCTAGTGGTCCTATCAGCCTTGCCCTTAGGGGAGAAGATAGCAAAAGGGACGGCTCCGTGGGTATGGGTTTTAAGGGCCACCGGAGTAAGGTGGTCAGTGGTCAGTAAGATTTTATACTCATCAAATTCCTGCATAGCAGATAGGATCGGGCCGACTACTTTGCTATCAAAATCCTCCAGGGCCTGGACTTTCTTTTTCCAGTTCCCTTCATGGCTCGCCTCATCTGGCGCCTCAACATGGAGGAAGACAAAATCTCTCGTTTTCAGGGCTTCTATGGCATATTGGGCCTTACCGCTATAGTTAGTATCCAGGTAGCCCGTTGCCCCGGGTACTTCTATAACATCTAATCCTAAATAAATCCCCAGTCCTTTTAGCAGGTCTACTGCCGATATTATAGCCCCGTTTAGATTATACTTCTCGTGAAACCGGGGCAATTTTGGTGGAGTACCCGCACCCCAAAACCAGATATTATTAGCTGGCTTTAAGCCCCGCTCCACTCTCTGACGGTTAATAGGGTGGTTCGCGAGGATAGGCCTGGCATTCCCCATTAGTTGTAGTAACATATCCTGACCATTACCGCAAGGTAGATACTGGGCAATATCTTGCCCGGAAATATCGTGAGGGGGGACCAGGTTTAATTTCTTTAAGTTTATCACTGTTGCGCCATCTTGCCAAATCAGTAGATTACGGTAGCTAGTCCCAGGATAAAACCGGCGGCCCTCGACAGCCAGGGTTCGGTTCAAATCCTCTATCAGGCCCCGGGCCTCCTGGCTAGTGATGTGTCCCGCACTAAAATCTGCCATGTTATAACTGGCACCATTAGGTTCTAAGGTAACTAGATTACAGCGGAAGGAAATATCATCCGGGCTCAGTTGTACTCCAATACTGGCGGCTTCTAAGGGGGATCGGCCAGTATAGTATAAGGCAGGATCATAGCCCAAAAGGCTCAGGTTAGCTACATCGCTACCCGCGGGATAATTTTCCGGAATAGTATGGGTTGAGCCCGTAATACCCCTTCTGGCCAGATCATCCAGGAAAGGGGTAGAGGCTACTTCTAATGGCGTTTTACTCCCCAGGGCTGCTATGGGCCAGTCTGCCATCCCATCTCCCACTAAGACTAAGTACTTCATGAAATGTCTCTTTCTGCCCGAATAAGGGTGGTTCTGGCCAGGACTACTTCTAGTTGATCAATCTTTTTTAAGGCCAGTTGAATATCCTTTTCTAATGCCTCATGGGTCATCATAACTACTGGTACCCCTTCTTTTGGCTCACGATCTTTTTGCAGTACAGAGGCAATACTGATAGAATGATCCCCCAGGATGCCTGAAATACGAGCCAAAACCCCAGGCTGGTCTACTGCCATGAACCGTAAATAATATTCTGACCTTATCTCTCCTATTTTTCTTATCGGGCAATCCGCTATCAGGGGGTTCAGAACCCCTAGAGCTGGTACTCTACCCCCTTGTCCCCGGAGGATATTCCTACTAACCTCAATAATATCCCCTACTACAGCGCTGCCGGTAGGCATAGCTCCGGCGCCCTCACCTACAAACATGTTCTTACCCACAGCATCTCCCACAATATAGAGGGCATTCAAGATATTGTCAACATTGGCCAGGGGAGTTTCCTGGGGAAGTAGGGTAGGATGAACCCGAATATCAATCTCTTCTCCTACTCTTTTCGCAATGGCCAATAGTTTTATCCGGTAACCCAGATGCCGGGCATATTGAATATCCAGGGGGGATATTGCGGCAATGCCCTCAGTATAGACTCTGCTCAGTGGAATATTAGCACCAAAGGCCAAAGAGGCTAGTATGGTTATTTTATGGGCAGAATCAATCCCCTCAATGTCTAATGAAGGGTCCTGCTCAGCATATCCTTTCCGCTGGGCCTCTTCCAATACCTGAGTAAAATCCCCTCCTTCATTGGTCATCTTACTCAGGATATAGTTAGCGGTACCGTTAACTATACCATAGATAGCCTCAATATTGTTCGCCGCAAACCCTTCTCTGATAGCCCTAATAATGGGTATACCACCGCCGACACTGGCCTCAAACCCTACATCCAGCGAGGCATGGCTGGCCTTTTGGAAAATCTCGTGGCCATAATGGGCCAGGAGGGCTTTATTGGCAGTAACTACATGCTTCCCCTTATCCAGGGCCCTCAGGATAAAGGTTTTCGCTGGTTCTAATCCACCAATCAACTCTACGGCTATATCTATCTCGGGATCATCTATTACTTTATAGGCATCAGTAGTTAATAGATCCTTATTCAAGGAAGGTATCCCCCGATCGCTATCCAGGTCAAGGTCGGCAATCCTCTTTATCTCTAGTGGTACCCCCAGCCGCTTTTTTATGAGCTGGTTATTCCGGGTAAGGATTTTATATGCCCCAGTACCTACTGTACCTAAGCCGATAATACCAATATATATAGGCCGGTTGAAGGTCTCTACCTGGTTCATAAGGCCGCCTTAATACCTCTTATGGCCTGCCGGGTGCGATGTTCATTTTCTACCAAGGCAAACCTTACATAACCCTCTCCATTCTCACCAAAGCCTATTCCAGGAGAGACGGCTACCTTGGCTTCTTTCAATAAAAATTTAGCAAATTCTAATGAGCCCATTTTCTTGTATGGCGCCGGTATCTCAGCCCAAAGGAACATGGTAGCTTTGGGTTTCTCTACCGGCCAGCCTACCCGGTTCAATCCCTCTACTAAGACATCCCTCCGGGCCTGGTAGGTATTTCTTATTTCTTCTACCATTTCCCTGGGACTATTTAGGGCGATTATACTGGCTACCTGAATAGGCTGGAATATCCCATAGTCTAAATAGCTCTTAAGCCTCCTTAGGGCCGTGATTATCTGGCCATTGCCCACAGCAAACCCTACCCGCCATCCCGGCATGTTATAACTCTTGGAGAGGGTAAAAAATTCTACCCCTACTTCTTTTGCCCCTTTAACTTCCAGCATACTGGGGGCCTTATAGTTGTCAAATACTAAATCTGCATAGGCAAAGTCATGGATTACTATTATGCGGTTTTCCTGGGCAAAGGCGATGATCTTTTCAAAAAAATCCAGATCAACACATGTTGTAGTGGGATTATGGGGGAAGTTTAAGATTATGGCTTTAGGTCTAGGCCAAAGGGCCTTAAAAACTCGCAGCATATTCTCCAAAAAATCCTCACCCTGGTTCAGAGGCACTTGTACTACATCACCATTGGCTATAATGATCCCATACGTATGGATGGGGTAAGTAGGGGAGGGTACCATTACCAGATCGCCAGGGCCAACCAGGGCGAGAGCCAAATGCGAGATACCTTCTTTAGAACCAATAGTCACAATAGCCTCGGTTTCCGGGTCGAGCTCCACCTGGTAATTCCGCATATACCAATCAACAATGGCCTGGCGTAGCTTGCTGATACCACGCGAGGCAGAGTAGCGGTGGTTATGGGATTTCTGGGCAGCCTCACAAATCTTAGCAATTATATGGGGTGGGGGGGGCTGGTCAGGATTGCCCATACCAAAATCTATTATATCATCCCCCCGTCTTCGAGCCTCTAGCTTTAATTCATCTATGATGCTGAAAATATAGGGTGGTAATCTTTTTATCCGGGGGAATTCCCAAAAACCTTCCATTATCCTCTCCTCTTAAAATTCGTAAAGAGTAAGGAGTGAGAGGGTAAGGAGAATTTTTTTACCCCTTACCCCTCACGCTTTTTATATACCTGCTTGTTCAAAAAGTTCAGGAAGCTCTCGCTCTAACCCAATAGGCATTATATGAAACCCGCTCACATAGCTCTTTATTTTTGCCATAAGCTCGGCTGCAATAGTGATTCCTTCTCTAACAGGGTCTTTAGCCTTATTAATCCGCTCAGCAACCGCCATTGGTATAGGCTTGACCAGTATCTTATGGTTCATAAACTCTACCATCCGGGCAGATTTCAAAGGAGTTATCCCGATAAGGAAGCGTACATTAAGACCAGAAGTCATTTCCAGGAACTTCTCTAGTGGTTCCTGGTCAAATATAGGCTGGGTTTGAATAAATTCTATTCCCGCAGCGACTTTTTTCCGCAGTTTTATCAATTGAGGCTCTAGGGGTTCAGCCAGGGGGTTAGCCACTGCCCCGATAACAAAGCTAGGGACACCGCTCAGTTTACGGCCAGCAAAATCTTCTCCCCTCTCCAGTCCCCTGGCCAGGCTTATAAGCTGGACAGAGTCACAATCATAAACGGGCTTGCCGGTAGGGTGATCACCTAACAGGGGATGGTCCCCGGTCATAAAGCAAAAATTTTCTATCCCTAAGGCATATGCACTAAGGAGTTCTGATTGCAAGGCCAAGCGGTTTCGGTCTCGACAGGTCAACTGTAAGATCGGCTCAAGGCCCCGCTCTTTTAAGAGATGACTAAGGGCTAACGGGCTCATTCGCATTATGGCCCGCTGATTATCGGTTACATTAAAAGCATCAACTTTCTCCCTTAGTAGATCGGCATGCAGGAGAATTTCTTCGGTGGCCGTACCTTTAGGTGGGGATAATTCTACTGTCACTATCAGATCTTTTTCTCTTAATTTATTTCTGAATCGGCCTTTGGGGCCTTCTGGGTCGCCTACCGTCACTTCTTCTTGAGCATCTCCCTCCCTAAAGTGATCTTCTGGGGATGTTGGCCTTTAGAAAAGTCTTGAGGTTGATGGATCATTTCCATAAGGTACAATTTCCCTCTCTGCTTTAATCTTTCATAAATAAGATACCAACCGCAGTCCCGATCATCTATTATTTCACACTTACCCTGCTTAGAACCACCGCAGGGGCCGTTAAGGAGCCCTTTGGAGCACTGATTTATAGCGCATATACCTCCGGTATACTCCAGGATACACTGTCCACAGAGAGCGCAGAGCTCTTCATAATGGCCTACCCGCCTCAAAGAACCGATAAATAGGGTATCCAATGCCGGAAAGACAGGTTTTTCTGTTAGTTCCGCTACCGTTTGAACCCCTACTCCGCAGGACATTACCAATATAGCATCCGCTTCTTCTATAAAGGTGCTCTTCTTCGTTAACTCTTTCTTGGTTTTTTGGGTGGTACAGACCGATTCCAGGACGAAGGATAAGGGTACTGCCTTGCCCACTCCTTCTAGCTCCCGCTTCATATCCTGAACCTCTTCTTCTCCTCCGGCATGGCATTGGGTGGCACAGGTACCACACCCGATAATGACCACTACATCTGACCCGTCCAGGGATTGAAGAATATCAGGCAATAGTTTTTGCTGAGATATGATCATTTGTTATCAGTTATTAGTTATAGGTTATAAGTTATAAGTTAATTTAGTAGGCATATAGTCTACCATAGGGCCGGTGAGAGACAGGGACAAGTTTTATGAATGGACGGCTCATACTTTCATTATAATCCAAATTAAAATCCTCACAGTACTCCCGGAGCAAAGGTTCTATAAGTTTATGGTCTTGAGGGCCTATTTCCTGGATACCTACTTCGGCGCCTAATTGATGCTTTTCTACCTTACCCCGGACAAATATCTGACCTCCGTGCATACCCGTGCCCAGATAATTACCTACTATGGATTGATTATTTGGGCAGGTCAATCCTAAAAGGATCAATATCCCACCCGCCATATATTCTCCAAAGAAGTCCACGGCCTTACCTCCTACAATAATTACCGGGACCTGGTCTTTATAGGACTTCATATGGATTCCTACCCGGTAGCCTACATTACCTTTTATAAATACTTTACCGCCCCGCATCCCGTAACCTATCACATCACCGGCATCACCATGGATAATCACCTTGCCATCATTCATGGTATTACCTACACCATCCTGGGCATTGGCGTTAACAATAACGGTGGGGCCGTCCATAAAGGCCGAGAGATCATTACCCGGGACACCGTCAATAATTATCATCACTTTTTGCTTTATGCCATCGGCTATATAGCGCTGTCCGTTTACCCCGATCAACTCTATCTCCTGTTCGCCAGCGGCTATAGCCTCTCTGATCATCCGGTTTAATTCCCGGTAATAGATACCACTAGCATTGATTTTCGCCCTGCCATTCTTCATTTTTTAACCTAATATCTTATCAACCTCTTCTTTATCAAGCTCGGATATATAGGGTATTCCTGATATAGCTGCCGCCTCTTGCGTAAGGGCAACTAGATCATCCCGCTTAATATAAGCCGAAGCAAATTTTCTGGCACCACACATAAACTGCTGAAGACCTTGGGCCAGCCTCTGGAAATATGTATACACCCCAATAGCTGCCGGAGGAATCCTATTGAAATCCTTACCAAACCTCTTTTTTAGCTCTACACTGGTGATGAATATTTCATCTACATCCTTTCCATATTTCTCTAAGGAACTAGGTATGTTTTCATCGAAAATTAATCTACCCAAGGTTTTCCCCACCATAGCCGCAGCTATAGGGGCTCGGGCCATTCCTACCGCCTTGACAAAAGGTGCCCCCAGGGCCAAGGCCTTAAATATATGATCTTCTAAGGTAATCCCACCCGCTATCACTATATGAGGGACATATTTCCCTTTATCTGCCAATCTCTGGGCATATTGATAAGCCAGGCACTCGATTGCTACTGTAGGTATACCCCATTCATTCATCATTCTCCAGGGGCTCATTCCGGTCCCCCCACCAGCGCCATCTATTGTCAAGACATCTATCCTCGCATCGGAGGAATATTTGATGGCCCTCGCCAAATCTACCGGGCGATAAGCCCCGGTCTTCAGGGAGATAAATTTAGCCCCGAGGCTCCTAAGCTCCTCTACCCTTTTAGAGAAATCCTCTTCATTAACCATTCCGACACGAGAATGCCTCTCAAATTCCTTAAAGGTCCCCTTCTGAAAAGCATCTAGCACTTCTGGGTCGTCTGGGTCAGGAAATACTATATAACCACGAGATTTTAGTAGTTGGGCCTTTTTAGGGTCCGAAATTTTTACCTCCCCGCCAATAGTCTTTGCCCCCTGCCCCCATTTAAGCTCTACTGCCTCAACTCCAAGCTGCTCTATGGCATACTCTTGCACCCTCATTCTACTATCTTCTACATTGGATTGTACTACTATAGCCCCATAACCGTCCTGCCATTCTTGATATTGCCTGACCCTTCTTTCCAGGTCGGGTGATTGGACAACCCTACCATTCTTTATTTTAGCCTCTTCGTCCATTCCACAGACATTTTCGCCTATAGTCAAAATTATACCAGAAACAGCCGCCCCTATGGCTAGCCCTTCCCAATTTCTCTTAGCCACATCAGTGGACCCTAATCCTGGGATTAGGATAGGGAGTTTGCATTTAATACCCCTCTTTTGACCGAGGGAGACCTCCAGTTTTACCTTAGGGAAAATAGCCTGGTCGCTATCAGCCTCTACCCCTTCGGCCCCAACCGTGGTTCCTAGGATATTGAAATGCGAATAATCAATAGGGTAATCCTTCTGTGCCCCAGAAGTGGTTGGTCCAAAGGGTTGCGGGTAGATTATTTCCGCACCTCGATAAGCAGACCTGCCGATCTCACAGAGGCCTATACACCCCTCTATACAGGTCACGCACATACCACTAAAAGGAGAAACCTCTCTGTCGGTCCTTAGTTTTGTCATGGTAGCGGCTGATGAATTTGGCTTAGATAACGTCATTGCTTCCTCCTTTCCCAAAGGGTTTTAATCCCAATTTGGGTGGGAAAACTAAATCTTTAACGGCCTGCTGGTTTAATACCCATGATATCTAAGGTTAGGGCATCCAGCCCAATACCCCGCAGTCTCTCCCTGCTGCCCCGGAGACTCTCAATAGCATTTACCCCTAGAGAACCCAGGATTTCTTTAAGCTCTGAGCTCCAGGCATGTAATAAATTCACCAGGCGCTGGGCCGCTACTTCAGGGTCAAGTCGTCGGGTCAATTCTGGCCGCTGGGTAGCTATACCCCAGGCACAATTGCCGGTATAGCATTTCTGACACACCCGGCAGCCCATAGCAATTAGTGCCCCAGTACCAATAGCAACGGCATCTGCACCTAAGGCGATGGCCTTTGCTACATCGGCACTGGACCTTATGCTGCCCGCAGCTATTATCGAGGCCTGGTTACGGATCCCTTCCTGCCGCAGACGGTCATCTACCGCAGCTAGAGCCAACTCAATCGGTATCCCTACATGGTCCCGGATAATAGTAGGTGATGCCCCGGTACCTCCCCGGAAGCCATCCAGGTAGAGAATATCTGCCCCAGCCCGTACTATGCCACTGGCAATAGCGGCTACATTATGTACAGCAGCAATCTTTACTGATACAGGTTTATAATCAATAGCCTCTTTAATGGCATAGATAAGCTGCCGCAAATCTTCTATAGAATAGATATCATGATGTGGTGCCGGAGATAAGGCATCTGTCCCCCGAGGGATCATCCGGGTCTTAGATATCTCTTCCCCAATCTTCTCACCCGGCAAATGGCCACCAATACCGGGCTTAGCCCCTTGCCCGATCTTGATCTCTACCCCTACACCGGCATTGAGATATTCGGCATGGACCCCGAAGCGACCCGAGGCGCACTGGACAATGATATGATCTTTGTAGGGATACAAGTCTCGATGGAGGCCACCTTCGCCAGTCTCTAGCACGGTGCCAAATTCTGCGGCAGCTATAGCCATGGCCTTGTGGGCATTGAAACTCAATGCACCATAAGACATGGGGGCAAAGATAATAGGGGTTTCTATCGCTATCTGGGGAGGCATCTTGGTCTTAAGCCGCAATGTGCCATCTGCCCCGGTGTCAAATTCTAAGAAATCCGGTTTACTGCCCAGAAAGGTCTTGAGCTCCATAGGTTCTCGCAAGGGGTCAATAGATGGGTTAGTAACCTGGCAGGCATCTAAGACCAAACAATCCCAGATGATAGGATAAGGCAACTCATTGCCCATACCCGTCAAGAGGACACCGCCCGTCTCGGCCTGTTTCCAGATATTCTTACGCAATTGGGGCGACCAGTTATGGCTATATTTGAACCCTAAAGGATTAGCCTCTACGGAGATAGCCCCTTCAGGACAGAAGGTAAGGCAGCGATGGCAGGCCACGCATTGTTCGTGGAGAGGGGTTACCCGATCTTTAAACTCCAAGGCCCCGAAGCTACAATTTAGTAAACACCGCTTGCAGCGCCGGCACTTTTCGTGATCTACTTCTACAATAAATTCTGCTGGGATATAGCTCCGTACCAATCTTTCTCGCCTCCTACAATCTCAGAGATGCCCCTTCAGAGATAGACGCTAACTCCGCTGTTATTCCCGTTCCTTCCTCTTCCAGCCAGGCTATAACTGGGTAGCCGGCCCGGGGAGACCATACCCGCTCTGGGTTAGAGCAAATCTCTCTTATAGCCGATTCTTCACTAGCCATATAAAGGAGGGGACCCTTTTCAGCCGCAACTAATGGCCTTAATTTAATCCTATCATTGAGACCTACCAATCCTTTACTATGGGCAAAGAGGATAGCAAACGGGCCATTAACCAGGGCACTACCATACACCATCCGCAGGCTCTTAAGGGCCATCTTCTCCTCCTCGGGTAATCGCTCGATATCCTTCCAAAAAGGTGCTGCCAGGGCCATACATGCTGTTTCTATTGATAGATGGTGCTTCCTTATAAGTAAATCAAAGAGATAGGCCATGACCTCGGTATCGGTCATTAATGTACAGCGGTAGCCAAACATCTCTAGATATCTTTTATTAATACCATAGGAAGATATTTCACCATTATGGACAATAGACCAGTCCAGCAGAGTGAAGGGATGAGCCCCGCCCCACCAGCCCGGGGTATTAGTAGGAAACCGATTATGCCCGGTCCAGATATAGGCTTCATATTCATTAATCCCGTAAAACTCGGCAATATCCTTCGGAAAACCAACCCCTTTGAAGGCCCCCATATTCTTCCCGCTAGAAAATACATAGGCACCATTCTCTTCCACGTTTATCTTCATTACTGTCCGAACCACAAAGTCATCATCGGAGAGCTCGGCCACTTCCCTATCAGGCCGGTCCTTTTTCGGCCTAACAAAATAGCGCCGCAGCCGGGGGTGAAAGACAATCGAGCTCACATGATAATGAGGTATCCGCTCTATCTTGGCAACTTCATAATTCTCTCTAATAAATCTTTCCACGCCTTCTATATCAGCCCTTTCGCCATACATGATATGGAAGGCATAGTAGTCCTTATATTCCGGATAGATACCATAGGCAGCAAAACCTGACCCTAGCCCATTACCCCGGTCATTCATCAGATTTATAGATTTGACTATCTCTGAACCTGGAATAAGCTTTCTCTGGCGATGGATTATCCCCGCAAGGCCACAACCACTAATGTCTTTTTGATAGTTATAATCTGGTCTCGGATTATTTTTTAGCCACAATCTTTTTCCACTCCTTTACCCCACTTGCTGGTGGTTCTGGTAGATTTAGTTTTTTCCGCTGGGTCTTTTGTGGTTCGCCTAGCTTACCACTCTTCTCAAAAGTCTCGATGGCCTGCTTGACCGTAGCGGGTATTAAACCCTTAGTCATAGCCATACCTTTCAAGGTAGTGAAGACGGTTTCCATACCGTATCTTTGGGGGCATAGCTCATAGCAGGTATGACACTCCAGACAGTGCCATATATCCTGCCGGTTTAAGAGTTCTTCTACCTTTCCTTCTAGTATCTTTTCCATGATTTGATCGGGCTGGAAATCAGGAAAATTCAAGCAACCAGGGCAATCATCCAGGCAGGCCCGGCATTGATAACAACGCTCCAGGGACTCTAAATCAAACCCCTCCTCAATCTTCTTTATTCTTTCCGACTGAGCATGGCGGCGCTCGTAAAAAGGTTGTGTATCTATCCTATGGAAGGCAAGGCCGATCTCATCCGGCATGATACCGTATGCCAGGCAGACCAGCTCGGGATAAAAGAATATTGGTATAGCCATATCCTCGCCCTGGCGTTGCATCATGTACTGCTTATTATCGAATTGCATAAAGCAGGCAGGGCACATAACCACGAGAGCATCTATATCCAGGCTTTTTATCTCCAGGAGTTTTTCCCGGGCCATAATTAATGCCTCTTCCATACTGCCAACATTGCTATACTCACCACCGCAGCATTGCATCTTCCTGGGATATTCGATACTCCTCGCCCCCAGCGCTGTTACCAGGGCATCGAACTTTTGCGGCAAGAGGGGGTCGTCAAACTGGATGGCATAGCTGGGCCGGATCATGTGGCAGCCATAATGTACCGCTATCTGCATCCCTGATAAAGGCTCAATGATACCTTCCTTTAGTTTAGCCAGGCCTATCTTGTCATGAAGATATTCTGCCAGGTGCATTACCGTAATCCGGCCTTGATACTCTAACCCATAGGTTTCCAATTTCCGATTTATTTCATCCTTAAGAGAAAGATTTAAAATTAGAGATGTCTTTACCGTCTTCAAGGTGCTATAGCAGCCATTACAAGGCTCAATGAGCACTTCTACTCCAGCATCTTCGGCTACAGCCAGGTTCCTGGCTGCAGTCAGGTACCATACCTTTGGGTCCAGGTTTTTGACCAGGGCCTTTTCCGGGCAGCAAGTAAACCCTGGAATATCTTCTACTTTAATGCCCAGTTGCTTCATGAGGAGCCGGACTGACTTCTCCATAAAGGGGAATCGAGCCGGTATTTGACAACCCCAGAAAAAAGTCACTGATTCCATAATGCGTTATTTATATTCGTGATATAATTAAGTAGTATTTAGGACGCAGATTCACGCAGATAACTCTTTTTATGAGTTGTGTGTTGCAGAGTTTAGTCCATAATCTGCTACGCATGATCCATAACTCGATAGCAGAGGAATTTATAATCTTAAAAATCTGCCGTCATCTGCGTCCAAAAAGGAAATTGCTATGCTATTAAATTACACTTTGCTTTGTTCCGTAGGAATTTGGCAACAGAGCCCAAACTTTCAATTATATTAATCAAAACCTGATTGTCAACTGCTTTCTGCCAAATTTGTTGAAGGGAACAAAAATTTTTTATGTTATGACTCAGAAGACGGTTTGTCAAAATCGGAAGGCCTGGCATGACTATGAGGTACAGGACACTTACGAAGCAGGGCTGGTGTTGCAGGGCAGCGAAGTAAAGTCCCTTCGTGAGGGTTGGGGGAACCTGAGAGATAGCTATGCTAGACTAAAGGGTGGTGAAGTCTATCTGTATAATTTCCATATCAGCCCCTATCCCCAGGCCGGTCAATTCAACCATGATCCCCTACGGCCCCGAAAGCTCTTGCTACACAAACGAGAGATCAAGAAACTTGTGGGAAAAACCACTGAGAAAGGTCTTACGCTAGTACCTTTAAGGGTATATTTTTCTCGGGGTCTGGCTAAGGTAGAGCTGGCCTTAGCCAAGGGTAAAAAAGTTTATGATAAGCGTGAAGAACTAAAACGCCGTTCAGCCAAAATGGAGTTAGAAAGAAGTCTCCGGGAAAAGCAAAAATAGTTTGCTAAACAAAGGAAAGAGTGTTAAACTATTATTTAGTCTGCATTCTGGGGGCGAAATGGGTTCGACGGGGATAGTTGAGGCTGAGGTGGCATGCCGAGGTCCCGTTAGCTCGTAAAACAAATGGGAAATAAAATAAACGCAAACTCTTATGAGTATGCCTTAGCTGCTTAATCGCAGCTAACGTCCTCTCAACTCTCGCCCGTGGGGTTGAGAAGGGCGCCGACTAGCGGGCCTGGTTCCTTTCTTTTTGCCTGGAGGAGAAAGGGATAAGAACTAATCCGGGCTAGCACCTTAAATCCATCCCTGTCTGTGGGGATCGGAGGGTGTGAAGAGCTTAAACACAGAATAAGCATGTAGAGGCCTCGAGCCAAAGGTTTCCGGACGCGGGTTCGATTCCCGCCGCCTCCACCAACAAATCATAAGTTCAGATACCAACATTCAAAGCCCAAACAGTAACTGTTTCAGCCACGAAGGAGCACTAAAAAAAGAATAAGAGAAGCGGTATATTCTAACTTCTCCATGTCTCTGTGCCTCTGTGGTGAACGATTACATAGTGGGTATACGGGTCAATTCCCCGGTCAAAGTATCTAGCAGATAATATTCTTGCTTGAATTCGGCCAGGGAGATGACCCGTACCTCATGGTTATAAATTATTTCCTTATAGAGATGGGTATGACCACAAAACATAAACTGTGGCTCTATCTCATCTAATAACCACCGCAAGGGCTTATCACCCATATCCTGCCCTCGCCACTCAAAACCCAAGCCCCAGGGGCAGCCGTGAGCCAGAAAAATATCCAGCCCTTTCAAGCCACGACAGGCCTCCAGGTCTTCTTTTACAAAGTATCCCTTCTGCCATTCTTCCGTGAGCTGATCCTTGAGGAGGGGGTAGAGAAAAGGGTCATAAGCCCCATTGAGGCCCGACAGCCTTATCATCTCGCTCCCTTTCTGAAAAGTGAGGATCTCGCCGGTCTTAATAGGGATGAGGTTATTCAGGCTACCCTCTCCTCTTTCGATTTTCTGGATCACTGCCACAGAATCATTATTTCCATAGATCCAATGTATAGGTTGAGCATGGGAGGTGTAATAACACATATCCCCTACCTGGAGGATAATGTCTACTTCGAGGGAGCCAACTACCTCATGAAAGACCTGGATAGCAGAAGAGCGGCCATGCTCGAAAAAACCGTGAATATCACCAAATAGGGCGATTATCATATTGCTCCGGCAGCCTTAAGTTCTTGGACTTTAGCAACACTTAAGCCTACTAATGCCTGCAGGATTTCCTCGTTATCCTGGCCCAACCCCGGACCCAACCTCCTTATGCAGCCGGGGCTCAGGGAGAACCTGGGTACAATACCTTGCATCTTGACCTTCCCCAGCACGGGGTCTTCTACCTCTACTATGCTGCCCCGGGCCTGGTAATGGGGGTCTTCAAAGGCATCCTTTACACTATAGACTAAGCTGGCTGGGACCTGGTTTTGCCACAATAACTGGATTAAGTCTTTGGTAGTATAGTTACTAAAGATAGAGATTATTATCTCATTCAGGGCTTTGCAATTTGCTACCCGGTGGACGATAGTGGTGAATCTAGGGTCCTGGGCTAGCTCCTTCCTGCCCACGGCTTCTGCAAACCGGGCAAAGTCTCTATCCTCTACCAGGAGCATAGCTATCCAACCACCATCACCTACCGGGAAGACCACCTGGATACCGGCATTGCCAGTTATATTAAGTACCGGGCCTAGTCGCTCCTTTACCAGTCCGAGTTTATGGTAAGCGGGGATGTTATCATGGGCGAAGCGTAAAAATGGGCTATACATAGCCAGGTCTATCCATTGGCCTTCACCTTTATGGTCCCGATGATACAGGGCGGCCAGGATAGCAATAGCGCCAAATATCCCGGTAATATAAGCCCCGATAGAGACGCTAGGTTTGGAAGGAGGGCCATCCGGTGAGCCAGTAAGGGCCTGGAAACCACCTATAGCTGCTGCTGTAGGCTCATAGGCCAGCCGGTGGGCATAAGGGCCTTCCTGACCAAAACCGGTTACCCGGAGCAAGATTATCTTCGAGTTAGCTTTCACCAACTCATCATAACCTAAGCCCCACTTTTCTAAGGTACCGGGCCGAAAACCATCCACCACTACATCTGACACGGCTACCAGCTTTTTAAAGACCTCCTGGGCTTCAGGGTATCTCAGGTTAAGGGTAATGGAGCACTTATTCCTGGCATCTACCGCCCACCATAAGGAGGTGCCATTATAAAACGGTGGCAGGTGCCTCACGATATCCCCTACACCTGGATCTTCAACTTTTATTACCTCACTGCCAAAGTCTGCCAGGAGCGTACAGCTAAAGCCACCGGCTAAGCCCTGTCCTAACTCTATTATCCTTAGTCCTCCTAGCGGAGGGTTGGCTTGAACGGTGCTGGTCGCTTTGATAGAGCCCGGGACAGCTTTGGGCTTCAGCTCAGCAAGGAGGGAATTATGCTCCCCGAGCTTTGGACCTCCATCCCTTATCCGGCCCGGGGTCTTAGAGAACCTGGAGGCTACCTCTGGTACCATAACTCTTCCTAACTCGCAATCTTCAATCTCGATCAGGTCTTGTCTGGCCTTTATATGTGGATCATCAAAGATATCCTTGATATTGTATACCGGAGAGAAGGGGATATTGACCTTTTCCAGGATGGGGATAATCTCATGAGCCCGATAAGATTTTACCCAGCCTTCTACTATCCCGTTTATTGCTTCACTGTTTTCTGCCCTGGTCCGTATATTTTTAAACCGTGGGTCAGCTTGTAAGTCCTTGGATCCGATATCTTTAGCCATAACTCTGGCTAATTTAGCAAAATTTTTGTCATCCCCGGCTGAGATGGTTATCCACTTACCATCTCTGGTTCGATAAGTATCAGAGGGGGCAAAGCTGGGGTGACGGTTACCACTCCGCTGCCTTACGGTCCCTAGCTTATCATAAGCTGCTACAGAAAATTCCATGAAACGGAAGAACCCTTCATATTGGGCTATATCAGCACATTGACCCTGGCCGGTCTTCCTCCGGTAATACTCGGCAATGAGGGCTGCCAGGGCATTGAAGGCCCCTGAGGTATAATCACAGTAGGCCATTCCGATGGGCAATGGTGGACCATCCGGGGAGCCAGTCAGATGGATCATCCCACCCATAGCCGACCCAATAGCATCATAAGAGGTCCGCCGACTATATGGCCCCTCCTGGCCAAAGCCACTTACCCGGACAAAAATAACCTTCTCATTGACCTTCTTCATATCTTCGTAACCCAGATTCCAGCGCTCAAAGGTCCCGGGCCGATAATTTTCTGAAACAATATCATATTCTTTGAGCAACTCTTTTATTATCCTCTGCCCTTCCTCAGTCCGCATATCTAATGCAATAGATTTTTTATTCCGCATATCTATGGGTTTCCATAAAGATACCCCCTGATGTAAGGGTGGGATACGCCGGATCAGAGTACCCATTTCCGGCATCTCTACCTTGATCACCTCTGCCCCTAGCTCAGCCAGCAGAGTTGGTCCCACTGGCCCGGCAGCCGCTACGCCTAGATCTAATACCTTCAATCCTTGCAATGGCCCCTGACATTCTTTCATCTCCATACCTCCTACCCAAGTTGTTAAACTATTTGCCTTTAAACACAGGCTTCTTTTTTTCCAGAAAGGCCCTTACGGCTTCCTGGTGGTCTTCTGTCTTAATACATTCGGATTGGACATAGGCTTCATATTGGAGGGCATTGGCTAAATCCATCTGCCATACTTTATGCAGGAAGGTCTTCATCATACCGATGGCCCGGGTAGCGGATTGAGCTAGCTGAGCAGCCAGGTTCATTACGGTCTCTTCCAATTGGTCAGCCGGAACCACTTGATTTATCAACCCTATCTGTTCCGCTTCGCGGGCACTGATTATTTTACCAGTAAACAGGAGTTCTTTTGCCTTAGCCAGCCCGATTAACCGGGGCAAGAAATATGCCCCGCCCCAATCAGGTCCCAGGCCTAGCCGGACAAAAACTTCCCCAAAACGGGCCGCTTCGGCTGCTATAACCAGGTCACAGGCCAGGGCCAAGTTGCAGCCCGCCCCTACAGCATCACCATTGACCATGGCAATTACCGGCTTTTCCAGCATTGTTACAGCGCTGACAGCCCGGTGGGCGAGGGTCATTATCAACTTCCTCCGCCCTTCATCCTTCAAATCACCCCACCCTTTGATATCGCCCCCCGCACTAAAGGCTTTACCCGCACCAGTCAGCACAACCACCCTCACTGCCTCATCATTAACAAAACTCTCAAATAGTGTCCCTATCCCTTCCCGCATCTCTATACTAAAGGCATTCAGTACCTCAGGCCGATTAAGAGTAACTTTGGCTATCCCGTCCCGCTTTTCTACCAAAATATCCTTCAGCTCCATAACACTTCCCCCTTACAATTTATTTTTCTCTTAGCATATTTCATTCCTTTTGTTCCGTCAATATCCAAAAACAATCCTGCCCTGGTAACAGTTTACAGGGCTCAGGGATCAGTTGTCAGACAGGCTTTTCCTCAAAAACATCTCCGGGGCTATGAATCGTTTGCCCAATCTCCAAATAACGATCACCATTTTAGCCATCCTTCAAAAGTAGTTAACAGTTTGACAAAAGGAAAATAGTTTTTTAACCCT
>MHDQ01000225.1:0-10955 GCA_001803565.1 Nitrospinae bacterium RIFCSPLOWO2_12_FULL_45_22
TAGCATGGCTCCAGCAATAGTTCCGGGCATACAGGTGAAGGGCATAACCAGGATGAGACCGCTGGCACCCTGGTAGATAAAATCCATGGCCCGGCCCAGACTCAGGACCGCCTCGGTGCCGCAGCTATGGTGGAGGTACTTATCAGAATATTTTAGAATTAATTCTATTTCTGGCTCTTCTATATGAGTTGAGTAGCTTTTAAATAGGCCAGAAATCTTCTTCTCGTCCCGCTTCTGGAAATATCGCTTAAGGTATGCCCGCAAAAATCCTTTATAGTCACCCCTCTCCCAGCTATCACGCTCCAGCCAATGGCTGACAAACATTATCCACTCCTGGGTAGTAGCCTGCCATACCTCCCCACCTAGCTCTTCGATCCTGGCTATGAGATAATTATTGCTGAAGGGATGGGAGCGAAGATAAATTTCACCTACAATGCCAATGATAGGTTTTTTCTTGCCCCGGTCTAAAGGAATCTGGCCATATATGGGCAATATCTCTTCCAGCGTGGCGGAGAGCCGATGTTCTATTACCCCCTGGGCAAGGGTTTTTAACCCATCTCTATAAACTTGATTTAGATGCTCCTTATCTAAGGCATAAGGCCGGTAAGCGTGGTATAGTTTCTCAAGAGACTCAAAGGCCACGATGGCTTGCCAGGCCGTGCGAGAAAAGCCGGGGGGGAATTTGGCCAGCTCATTATAGTACCCGTTAGCACTGCCCTGGTTAGGGCTGATAAAGGGGATATTGCCATAGCCTAGTTGCTGGAAGATCTGCTTATGGCGGTGGAAATAGAGTCCAAAACGGCATGGCCCATCGGATGTAGGCATGAAAAATGCACTTGTCTCGGGATCGAAGCTGCCTTCCTGGAGCTTCTTCAAGAAATCACCCAGGGTAATAATAAAAGGGAGACATTCTTTACCGATAGCATGTTTTTTCCCTAACTCCAGGGATTCATCGTCTGAGACCGGCAATACCTGAGCATCTATGCCATGGGCCTTAAAGGCCGCTTCTAAGGCATAAGAGCCATCGCCCATATAGGGTATGAAGATGGTCTGCGGAAAAGGGGCAGACTTTAATTGTCGGGGATCAGTTGTCAGGGATCGGGGGTCGGGGGTGGGGGATCGGGGATCAGAGAAGAGTCTTACCTCTAATATCTCATCTTTGACCTCTGCCCCCTGACTTCTGACCCCTGGCCCCTGATCCCTGATCCCTGATCCCCGCTTATTCCATCCTGCTTTGCTCCAGAGCTGCTCAATGCTGTCCAGGAAAGCCTCACAGCGGGTTATTAAGCCAGCATCAGCGCTGTGTTCATCTAACTCGATTAGCAACAAGGGATAATCGGGTAGTTCCTTTTTGAAAAACCCTATCAGGAAAGAGTCAGGTCCGCACCCAAAGTTAGTAAGATAGAGGGGATACAGGGCTTTACCCATCTCTTTCCATTGACGGATGTGTTGAGCCGCCTGGATAATCCGTTGGCCATAACGCCAATACATATTGAGATCAGTAGCTTCTGACGGGCTAAAGCCCGGGGGTTCCTGGGCCAGGAGATAATCTAGTGGAATAGCTAGAATACCCATATTTTTTAGCTTGTTTACTATACCCAGGTTTATCCCAGGGTCACAGCCGTTATAAGGACGGCTTATTATGACAAGGGCCTTATCTGCAGACTGGAGGTCAGCCAGGGCTTTCTGTCCGCGCTCCCTTACGGCATCATAGAAGGCTTGCTGGGCGCTTAATGCGGCATCAATAGCCTTTTTAATCTCTCCCGTGGAGCGGTTAAGTTCCTTGCCCATTTCTATTAAGGCCCCTTGCCAGTGCTTCGCTCCCCACTGAAAATTTAATCTGGGCGACAGGAGCTTTCCTTTGCCGGTAAAGTCCTGGTTTTTGATGAAAGAGTCCACCATATAGGGTAATGCCGGTATATACGGACAGGTCTGGTTCTTTTTCGGGCAGTGAATATCACCAAAATCAGGGTAATGGAGGAGGCTGGGGAGGAAGATAAAATCCAGGTCTTGCTTCAGTAGATGGATAATATGGCCGAAGGCTACTTTTACAGGGAAACAGGTCTCAGCCAGGGAATATTCGGTAGCAAAGTTTATGCTCTTCTGGTTTGTGGTAGGGGATAGAACTGTTTCGCAACGCAGATAGGAGAAAAAAGCCAGCCAAAAGGGCAGGAACTCATGGAAATGCAATATGCGGGGTATACCAATTTTTAGAGAGTTTTCTCTCCCCGGTACTAAGCCCATAGGGGGTGAGACAAAGTTAGAGAGGAGTAAACTTTCTCTTTCCTGGAACAAATTAGGCAATGACTGACCCAGCTTCTTCTCATCTCCTACTTCATAACGTTCGCAGCGGGCACCATAGAAGAGGGGCTTCTCCTGGCCAAACTGTATTTTGTTTATTTCGCATTGGTTTTCACAGGCTGAGCAATGGAAATTCTCTACCTGATAGGGCCGCTGGCTCAGGTCAAACCCTTTAAACCGTGAAGCTCCTCCGGGGCCCATTTCTTTGGCCAGGATAGCCATCCCAATAGCCCCGGTAACATCATGATGGGGCGGGACGATAACCTCCTGGCCTAATACTTTGCTAAAGGCCGCTACTACTCCCTGGTTAGAGGCAACCCCTCCCTGGAAAAAGACCTTTTCACCTATTCTCCGCTCCCCTACTACCCGGTGCAAATAATTATAGACAATGGAATAACTCAGACCCGCTACCAGCCCTTGAAAGTCTGCCCCTTTGCACTGATTAGCCACCAGATCGGATTCCATAAAGACCGTACAGCGATCACCCAGGCGGCAGGGGCTCTCGGCCATGAGGGCCAGGTTACCAAACTGATCTACGATATCTATCCCTAATCTCTCTGCTTGTTCCTCTAAGAATGAGCCTGTGCCGGCTGCACAGACCTTATTCATCTCAAAATCCACTATTATGCCTCTATCCAGGCTAATATATTTAGAGTCCTGACCACCGATCTCAAAGATAGTATCTACGCCGGGATCAATATGGATAGCTGCGGTGGCCTGGGCTGTGATCTCATTCTTTATCAGGTCTGCCCCTACAAACTGGGCCGTGAGGTACCTGCCAGATCCGGTAGTGCCTGCGCCGAGCACCTTCACCTGAGGGCCAAGCTCCTCGCCTATCTCTTTAAGCCCTTGTTTAACCGCTTCTAATGGTTTACCGGCAGTCTTCAAATAGCGCCGGGCCAATACCTGACCATCTTCATCTATAGCTACCACATTAGTGCTTAACGACCCTACATCTATCCCTACATATACCCCTTTTTGTACAGTTGGTTCTGGGAGGATATTGCGGATGGTGGTGGTTCTCTTTTCCGAATAACCGCTTCCTGAAAGGGAGTGGAGGGTCTTTATCTCTGGTTTTTGTTGGGCCATAATGCCTCTTAGCGAATCCAGAGCCAATATAGCGGGGTCAATCCTCTCGCCTTGCTCCATACTTATCAGTGCCGCACCAACCGCCCCTATGGTAGCATAATGTTTGGGAATTATGAATTCTCCCTGGCTTAGCTCAAGGGTATCTTCAAATGCCCTGACCATCCCGGCATTAGCTGCTACTCCCCCCAGGAAGGCGATAGGTTTCTGGAACTTTTTCCCTTTACCTAGAGTGCTTTTAAAATTCCTGGCTACGGCATAACATAAACCTGAGACAATATCGGCAGTGGTGGTACCGATTTGCTGGAGGTGTATCATATCTGACTTGGCAAAGACCGAACAACGTCCTGCAATACGGGGCGGGTTGGTACATTTCAGGGCTTCAGCACCAAATTCACCTTCGATATCGAGCCCGAGCCGGAGGGCTTGTTGGTCTAAAAAAGAGCCAGTACCTGCGGCACAAATAGTATTCATAGAGAAGTCTTTAATTATAATATGCCCTGAAAGGTCATCCTGTTCCAGAAAGATCAGCTTGGAGTCTTCCCCCCCCATTTCAATGACCGAACGTACCTCTGGATGGAACAATTCTATGCCCCGTGTCTGGGCAATGACCTCATTAATTAAATCCTTCCCTAATAGGTCTGCCAGCCGCTGTCCCCCGGAGCCGGTAATTCCAATATTGATAATCTGGGCAGGTAATAACGGCTGACTCTGACTAAAAATTTCCTCCAGACATTCATAGAATATTTCCATCGGCTGTCCCCTAAACCGCCGGTAACACTCGATCACTACCTGCTTATCCTGATCCAGGGCGATTATCTTTATGCTAATAGAGCCTATATCAATCCCGAGAAACAATGGGAGCTTCTCTTCTCTTTTCACGTTTGATCAACCCCCCTTATTTGTATTTTTCCTGTCTTCTTAGCCACCAGAGTTCAAAGGCAATGGTAATAATAACCGTCATCTCGCTTATTTTAGGACACCTATTATATTTTTGACCACGATATAGACAATGCAAAATGCAAAATTAGCAATTAACAACGAGGAATTAATTTTGAAATGCTAATTGCTAATTTTCTATGAGCGAAAATAACGGCTGGGACGCCAGAAAGCCATCCTATTAAAGGTATTACGACTTTTTTTATTTTGTGATCAAGCATGCGCATTATCAAATGAACTCAATTTTTATGAATTTTGACATAAAATACTGGGAATTCCAAACAAAAAAGTTGCTTTCTCCCCCCCTCTCTTACCCACAAGGGTTGTCCCTACTGAATTTTTTTCAGATTTTCCAATCAGTTTGGTATATCTATGAACTAGCGCCCATCCCTTACCCCACCCCATTGGTCCTATCCACCGCCCTTGATAACCTTGGATGGAAAGCAGGAGGGAGCAGTTTTGCAAACGATGCCTTTTATGCTATTGATAACGTTTTAAAGACCCGTTGGTCTACCCAGGTACCACAAAGACCTGGGGGTTGGTTCCTGGTAGATTTAGGTAAAAAGCACCAGATTAATGGCTTAAGAATACATCTAGGAAGATATGTGGCTGACTATCCCCGGGGTTATAAGCTAGAGGTATCAGTCGATAAACATACCTGGAGATTAATAAAGGAAGAAAAGGCTGCGCTGCCGTCCTTACTCTCTTTTGCTTTGAATAATAAAGACCCTTTGTTTGAACTCTACTTCCCTGCTCAAGAAGCCCGTTACTTGAAGATTACCCAGACCGGTTCAGATCCCGTTCACTTTTGGTCTATCCCTGAGATAGAAATACTAACTCCTATTCGCTAAAAGATGGCCTCATCCTATCCCTCTTGGATACTTATTTATGCCGCCTTTTCCTATTGCGCTGAAGAATAGGTGAAGGTTTCTATATTTTTGCTGATTTCCTCTCCTGTAATAGAATTTAGTAAGCGTGCCCCAACCTTATAGGTGCCAAGGGGGAAATCCCCGGTAAAGGGTATACTTATAAATTCTTTCAAGGAATAATCCATACAACCAGTCAAATTAACACCTGCAGAACTGATATAAGATATCAGACCTAAGCTTGGAACTTCAAACCAGATCTTGATATCAACATTCCTGGGAGTAGAGGTATTGGTAATATGCAGGTCGATATTGAGGGTATCCCCTGGCTTCAAGGTTGTTTTATTCAAAGTCAGGTTTAAAGAGGTTGATCCAGGACAACCGGGTGTTTAAGTTATATTGGCCTCAGCATCGACCACTATTAAATTAGTCTTTGCTATACCCCCCAAAAATCCTGCTCCACCATCCTGAACACACCACTGCCCTTTAATCATATGGGTACCTGCTGATAGGCGCTGAACAGTAACAATCGTTATTGGGAGCGATTGCGTCCCCGCAGAAGTATTAGTGTAGACCCCATCTGCCACTACCTTCCCATCAATATCAATTGCAAACCTTACCCCTACACTACCAACACTGTTCCAGGTATCTGGGGCATTCAGGATAATAAGATAGTCTTTCTCTTGATCTGGGTTTACCTCAATGGAAGAAAGATCGTTGATGTCTTCATAAGATGGATATTGGGAATCCGTATAATTGACTGCCCCGCTCCGCGAGCTCATATAAGACTTTGCCCCAGCCGGTATTTCTATAACAGATAGGGTCGTGTCAGATATTCCCCCCAAATATCCCGCTCCACCATCCTGAGTGCACCACTGTCCTTTAATTACATGGGTACCTGCTGATAGGCGTTGCAAAGTAACGATCGTTATAGGTATTTCTTGTTGCCCCGCAGAGGTATTAGTGTAGACCCCATCTGCTACTATCTGCCCATCAATATTGATGGCAAATCTAACCCCTGCAGTTGCATTACTGTTCCATGAATCCGGGGCATTTAAGATTATAAGATAATCCTTCTCTTGATCCGGGCTGACCTGAATGGGAGAAAGATCGCTGATATCTCCATAAGAAGTGTAGAAGGAATCTGTATAATTAAGCTCACCGCTCCGCGAGCTCATATAAGACTTTGCCCCAGCCGGTATTTCTACAACAGATAGGATAGTATCAGATACCTCACCTAAATATCCTACACCACCATCCTGAACACACCATTGCCCTTTAATTACATGGGTACCTGCTGATAGGCCTTGCAAAGTAACGATCGTTATGGGGATTCCCTGCTGTCCCGCAGAGGTATTAGTGTAGACCCCATCTGCTACTATCTGCCCATCAATATTGATGGCAAATCTAACCCCTGCGGTTGCATTACTGTTCCAGGTATCCGGGGCATTTAAGACTATGAGATAGCCTTTTTCTTGGTCAGGGTTTACCTGAATAGAGGATAAATCGCTTATGTCCTCATAGGAAGGATAGATAGAAGTCGTGGAAATCAGGGCACCACTTCTGGATTTGTAATAGAACTTAAACCCCTCTGCATAACTATTTTTTATAAAGTTTGGTAAAATTAATGTAACAAGAAGTAATGCCACAAGACCATAAAGGCCTTTTCTGCAACCAGTAGATAGTTTTAATTGTGTGGTCATAATACCTCCTCTTAATTTGTATCCATGCCCTTTTCTAGGGCCATTGAGGCGCCAATAGCTGCCCATCCCGTTACCCAACTCATGTATCCAGTATCCGGGTCTATAGGTGATATGTTCCCTTTATCCCATAGGGAATCTGTAGCCCAAAAACTTTCAACCCCTAAACCTTCAGGTAATATATCGCCATCAAAACGTCCGAATTGTTGCACAGTATACTCGGTCAAATCCAGGGCCCTTTCTAGATAGTATTTATCTTTAGTAATAGAATAGAGGTTGGAATAATCCTCAATATTAAAGACCCCATAACTAACGGAATGGACATTGGCTGGACTAGCCGCTTCCGAACCTAACCCTGACCATCCCTGTATATATAACTCACTACCTGCAGCTACGGGCCATTGATGGGCAAACTGGAAAGATAGACGCCAATCAGCGGATTCCATAGCATAGGTAAGATACTCTTGATTCTGGGTCTCTAAATAAAGCTCTAAAAAGCCATGGAGATACCACATGGGTACTTCACTATTAACTAAAGCCTCAATGTCACCTGGCCCGCCGTATAAGAAGCCCTTACGGAGCCAACCAGCATAATAGTGCGCTGCCTCCTCAGCAGAAGAGAGATACCTTTTGTCTCCCGTTAAACGATAGGTTTCTACCAGACCGGCCATAACCCCAGCTTCAATATTGGTACTATCATAATCATCTTCATACTCCCCCATGGCCTCGCTCTTGTGAGGGTATGACCCATCTGCTCGCTGATGGTCCACCCAGGCATCAGAACAACGCACAATTGCTTCGTACCAGTTAATATGTTCCTTACCCCTCTTAAATTCTTCTTTATAGGCTTTTTGTAGGGCATACAATGCGGTCATAATGACATAGCCGGGTTCTCCTGAAGCGCTATGCCAGCCTTTATTATATCCCAGGTAGGGAAATTCAGGCCCATTGTTAAAGGCCCAGGCAATATTATCCAATACAGCCAGGCCTGTATTATACCATAGAGTATTATCCAGCAGCTTCCCTGCTAGCATTGAGGCCAGGGCAACATGAGCACCACCAGTAAAACCAAGAGGTGTCCATTGGGCTTTAGGCCCTGTGCCATAAGAAAATATATTATCTCTTGGCTTGTAAAAATTGTTATATAGGCTTCGGGCAATTTTTGTAACCCCTTCTTTCAGGGTCATCTTATAGGGATTTCCCCTATAACCTGCTATTAAGCCGTAGAGGGCCTGGGCATATCTGCCCCAGGCATTTAGGTTAGTAGTAATTCTACCACTATAGACGATATTCCACCGAAGAGATTCTCCAGGTTGAGAAACATAGGTGTCATATCGAGGTTGCCTGGCAAAACTACTATATCCGGTGGGGATCCAGGGTTCATATGTAGTAGGAGTTTGGATGGTAAGCCTTACCTTTTCCCCTTCATATGCATAAAATCCTACACTATTCTCTCCCAATGGAGAAGTCGGATAGGCCCCCACAAAGGCCAATAAGTTATGGTCTCCATCAATGGCGGCAACAAAAGGAAGCGGGAGCCGTGACGATGGAAATACCCAATGGTTAGCATGCCCGCCAGTGTTAAATTTGTCTTTTTCATCTCCTACTGGATAATCACTAGGACCCCATTTTGGTCCGCCACCATGGAAATGGTCAGGGTGGTAATTGGTCTTATAGAACTGTCCGGGAATAACGATAGTATTGTTAGAATCCCACGTTGGGTGGCCTATATCTGTTGAGACGAGATTAACAAAACGGATACTGGAGGATGAATCACCAATATGGAAATAAGCTCTTACTTCTTCGAAGATAATAGTACCATCTATCATCCTGGGGAAGAACTGACTTTCTACCCTCCAATACTGCCCGTTTGGCCCGGATAGAACTCCTTCCATTTTTAGGGTATGTCCATCAAAACTTGCTGTAGCGGCAGGGGAACTTGAAGAGATACGGGTTCCATTTTCTATTTGATACATAGGGTCCACTTCTAATATTTTCCTCATCCTATAGCCATCATTAATATATAACCCATAGTGAAAACCATTTTCATTCTGCAAAGCCACGGAGGTATAGTTATCCACCCATAATATCAGATCCTGGTATCCATTGTTATCAATATCCCATTGGTCCCTCTGGATAAACAAGTCGGGCCGGGCCTCTTCTCTTTCCATTTCTAGGCTATAATTATGGGATGTTGAAAAATAGTCCTTATAGCTCCGGGCCAGATCTAAGTTATAGGCCCCGGAATATGGGGTGGGTATCAGATAAATTGTCCCAGAAACTGTCTGGTTGGGAGATAATGAGCTGTATCCTATCCCTGAGGCGCCATATTCTCCGGTAGTATCATAATGTTCAAAGTTATCAAATCCTACGTTTGTGTTAAACCCCAGTATGACATAGCCCGATTGAGAAGATAACATATAGCCATCAAAGGGGAGTGATGACGCTAAACTCAATGAATCACCCCCAATTCCGTCCACCGCATCTACCATTTCGTTCGGGGTTATAACATAGCCGGAGGAGGAGGCATGCCAGACCCGCAAGGGTATAACCTTTGATATTTCGGTTCCGACCGTTATTTGATAATCCATAGTAAAAAAAGATGGATAAAAAGTATAAATTTTATCTATTTGGATATTAGAGGAGGTGGTTTTTGATAGATATAAAGATACATAAGGAGGAACATCTTCTATGACGCTAATTGATGGTTTGGTCAATAGGCTTCCATGCCACCCTTCTTTTTTATTATAAGTATCGGTAAATGCGCCATAGTCCAGACTCAGGATCTCAATACCCACATTCTTATATTTCATGCTTCGAATAACTCCATAATCATCGAATTGCAACTGATAAAAAGGGGTTTTTATCACCCTTGTACCCTCATCCCAAGATACCAGATCAGTTGAATACCCCCCCTTTATTCCCCCATAATAGATGTCTATCTCGGCTAAGAAATCGCGATCAAAGGTATTGCTGGTGGGAACTATTAAAGTGGCACTCATGATAGAGCCGTCTTCATAGGCGCTATATTCGTCAATCTCAAATGGTATGGGGTGTTTGGCAGCAACAATTATCTCATCGGCTGAACCAATATGGCCCCTGGGGAAGAAGAGCTTGATCTCGTAAAACCATTTCTGGGGATTACCGGTAATTGTCACGTGCTGGCGGTATTTCGAGGCTAGGTCATACCAATTGTTAGAAGAACCCGTTCCATACTGAGCAAAGGAAAACTTTGCTAAGCCCACATCACCCACCAATTGAATGGCACCTACCTGCACAGAGCCCGGTTCAGCAAAGAAAGCAAAGGCAATATAATCGCCTGATGGAATAACAGGTAACCTTAACTCATAGATGACCTGGTTTAATAAACTAAAATTTTCTTTTAGCTCCAAAGCAGATATTGTAGGGATAAAGGAGGAAGGAGCGGTAATATTGGCAGGGATTAGTGCGAGAGAGGGATTGAAAAAGTACAGGCTTTCATCAGGCAATTTAAAACCTAGAAAGAGGTCTATTTGTCTTTTATCACCCGGGTTAGTTATGCTTAAAGAGAGCGTTAAAATGTCTCCTACAGTATAATAGGATTGGTTGGTAGAAATTTTGATGGTCGGGGCTAAACTAGAATTATTTGCAATATCTTTAATAATAGGGATAGAGGGGTGAAAACCCGCAGAAATTCCTTCATTCCGAGAAAAGATAATGAAGATACTAAAGACCCATATCGAGATTATACGCTTTATCACTCCAGCTTCCTAGTTCTCTGCTGACCTCACCTACCCTAAAATTCCTCTGTGGCAAGTATTCTTCCTGCTGAACGCTTAAAACCGATTTTAATCGATAATCTCTTAACTTGACATTGTCACATTATCTGAATCCATTGATACTACTACTTTAATTGTAGGCACGAGTTTTATTCGTGCTATTCAGGGGCACGGATTTATCCGTGCCTACAAAAAAGAGGGAGTTTAAATGTGACAAAGTCAAGATAATTAATGGTTTCCATATATTTTATACCGGTTATAGTATAAGGGTTGATCCCCTAATTTGGCTACATAAATACACCTTC
>MHDQ01000225.1:10980-14528 GCA_001803565.1 Nitrospinae bacterium RIFCSPLOWO2_12_FULL_45_22
GGTTGATCCCCTAATTTGGCTACATAAATACACCTTCCTGAGGGCATAGGCTGATCTTGTAACCAAGCCGGCCTGGGGAACCTGGTATCAGGACTATCAATGACCCATACCAGCGTATCAATAGCATTGGGCAACCCTAAATTCACTATTTTACCCAACGAAGAAGAGTGGATATAATTCTGGGCGGGTATCAGGTTCTCTTTCTCATAATGAGCAAAAGAAATATTTATTCCCTTATGCCCCTTTAGGTGGATAAAATTAGGGGTGGTGGTCTGTGGTATCGTTATCTCAAAAATATGATACTCAGGTAAATAGTACATGACATGCCTGAGCCAGCGCCTGCTATTTTCGTTGCCCCATTCTGTTATCAGGGCAGTATTAGTCGGTGAATAATGGGAGCGGATAAATCTGATCTCTTCCGCTATTAATTTATCTCGGGCCTCAATGGTTTTATATGATAATTGAAATTCCGGGTGTTTAGGATAGAGGAAAGCGCCAAAGTTTTCAATCAGGCAATAGGCCAGAAAGATACCTATGAGCCCATAGGGATTTAGATAGCCGGTCAGTTGATGAACTCTTCTAGCTAAATTCACCACCAGGTAGCTGAAAGTTATATACACTGGTGGCAGAAAAGTCAAAAGATATCCTTCCTTGGGTAAGTGGAAGCATAGATAAAAGGAGAGGGGACACAATATCCAGATAGCTAAAAAGAGAATCTTTTTTCCCTCCCAGGTAGCAATAGAAAGCATCCTTTTTCGGTTTAATAATAGATAGCCTAGTAGTAATAAAGGAAAGAGATAGAGGTCCCTCAATATCCATACCTGTGTCCGGTTGCCCAATCGGTGCAAAAAAGATAGGTTTGCCCCAAAAAAGATCGAGCTACCTTCCACCATACCGCGCCAGAGGGTATATGTAGCATGGGAATATTCTTCCCAGCCACCATTGAGCCAGATAGTAGGCAGATACCAGGACAGGGTAGAACAAAGTAGAAGCACAAGGGCGACTAGCAGCTCCTTCTTACTAGAGAGCTTCTTCTGGTAAACTAAAGCAAAACACCACAAGGGCAAAAGGAGCATCTCGGCCGTCTGCCTTATTCCCCCAGCCAGGCCCAGGGCGATGGCTGAGGGGTAAAGGCTCCTCTTGTCCCCCATAAGGAATTGGTAACTCAAATAGGCTATAGTAACACTAATAAATGCCTCCGCAATATAGGCCGAGGTTATTTCTCCATAAAACCAGAATATCCGACAAAAAAGAAAAGTCAGACCCGATACTACCCCGACCCAACGATCAAACATGGTTCGGGCCAGGAGGTACAATATAGCCACAGTAAAGGTGCTCAGAATGATATTCAACGCAATATAGCTAAAGTTAGGGTCATTAAAAACATAATTTAGGGCCTTGGCCAGGCCTACCAAAAAAATATAGCCTGGTGGGTGGGGTTGATGGTCAGGCACATCATAATCGCTTAAGGCCAGGGCAAATTGTACGGCATCCCAGTCATAGAGCATCTGGCTCTTTAAAGGCCACCGACTTATAAATACCAGGATGGCCGCAAGCGATATTATTATGGGATCAGGTTTTACTAATCCGGCCTTTTGGGCTCGAAAATATAGCTTCTTCATTTTTTGTAACATTTTTTTTCGTTCAAACTTGTAGTGAGCAAAGCGAACCTATCTTTCATCTCAGTGTCTCAGTCTTTCTGTGGCAAGTATTCTCCTTACTGAACGGTTGCATCTTTTTTATCCCGATAAAGGATAGCTTAATAAGGCGGTAGAATCGTTGCGGATGGATCAATCCCATCAGGCTGCTATGGCGGAATATGCGAAATTCTACACAATATAATTCAAATATGCCAAACACCAGGGTATATAACTGGAATAAACTTTTACTCTTCGTCTGGATGAGCCGTCTAAAAAACCTGATAAGCCAGGGGAATTCCACTATCAAAGGCAACAGCTTATGCAGATTGTCTATTTCATGCCGATTAGGGAGTTGTAAGGGAGTCCTCAGGAGATAGTGCCGTTCCATTTTATCTGGTGGGTCTATCTCAATACCCATCTGTCTCGTTATCTGATAAATGGCGGTCTTAGGGTAGGGGTGCATAATAGAGGCCCAGGCATAATCTACCCCACATTCTATATTCAGCTTAATAGTTTCCAGCTCATCCTCGATAGTACTACCCGGTATTCCTACAATACTGGCCGTATTCAGTTTTATCCCATAGCGCTTTATCAGGTGGCAGGCATCTAGTATCTGCTGATTAGTCATTTTACGGTTAAGTACCTGCGCTCGTAATTGCTCATTGGCAGTTTCAATACCCAGGCCTATGCTATAACAGCCGGCCATTTTCAGGAGTCTTATCCGGTTCTTAGTGACCAGGTCAGCCCTCAATCCGCAGAAGAAAGGTAGGCCAATCTTTCGCCGATAGCTCTCAGCAAACTCCCCCAACCATTCTTCTTGCACAATGAAGATGTCATCGGTAAAACGCACTAAAGACAAAGGATATCTGTCTTTAACCTGGTGGATTTCTTCTAAGAGGTTATTGACTGAACGGTATCTGAGCGGGCGGCCCTTTCCCTTATAGATATTATTAAAGGCATGGTTGAAGCAGTAGGAGCACTGGTAGGGGCAACCCCGGCCAGCCAGGAAAGTCTTTAAGCCAGAGCTTCCTAGCTGCTTATAGCAGTAAAAAATACTGCGGTCGGGAAAAGCTAACTGGTCAAGGTCTTCTATTAAAGGAGCTACCGGATTGCGGGATATAGTGCCATTGGTCTTTATCCATATACCTGGGATTTCTCTAATATCCGCCAGGGATTGGCCCTGATCTAACCTATTCGCCAACTCTACTATAGCCGCTTCTCCTTCGCCTATACAAATTGCATCCAGAGGATATTCTTCCAGCGTTTCCGGTGAAAAGGTCGGGTGTGGGCCACCGAAAATTACATAAGTGCGAAAATTGGTTTTAACCCATTGAGCAATGTTAATGTAGAACTTTTCCCAGCCCGTCATAACGCTGAAAGCGACTATCTCTGGCTGATAGTGGGTAATTTCTTGCGAGAGGGCCTTATAGCTCCCGAAGAAATGACAACGGCCCTGATGCCCGTTCTCTTTTAGAGCCCCAGCTAAATAGCCTATACCTAATGGCTCTTGATGCAGTTCATCTATAACGAAGAGCACCCTCATCGTAACACTTTTTGATAGATTTCTAATACTTTATCGGCTTGCCGATCCAGGGAAAAGTGTTGCAATATCCGCTGCCGGGCAGCCTGCCCCATCTCCTGCCGTTGCTTGCTATCCTTAAAAAGCATCACTATGGCCTTAGCCAGGTTTTCCGGGATATCGTCCTGGACAACATAACCGGTTACACCATCCTCCACCAGCTCAGGTAATACTCCTCTACCAGAGGCCACGACTGGTTTACCCATGACCATGGCCTCCATCACTGCCCGGCAGGAGCCATCGGAACCCGGCACCAGATAAGCCTTAGCGTCCATACAAGCCAATACATCTTGATAGTCATTATCTCGATAGCCAGTAAAGATGACATT
>MHDQ01000226.1 GCA_001803565.1 Nitrospinae bacterium RIFCSPLOWO2_12_FULL_45_22
ATAGGTGGTAGAATAATTGAGGGTACCAGGATTATAATTGGTGGTGCCATGTTCGTGCTTTACTTCGGGAGGGTTGCTGGTGGTACCGAAATAGAGGTTATAAGTAACCGTATCGCCGACATCAGGATCACCGCCAGACCAGCTCAGTACACTATTAACCGCAATGCCTGTAGAGCCATGGGCGGGTTCAAGGATAGTGGGTGTATAAGGGGGATGGTTGTCATTAATTTGAGAGTATTTAATGATGGTATAATCATTATAAGAATTAGAATAGTCTCCGGCCCGACCACTAGAACCGGCCACATATACGTTACCATTTATATCTACACCTAGGCGCTTAGGTCGATCAGAGCCCCCTCCATCATATCTGACCACCCATAGCCGATTCCCTTCGGTATCAAACTTGATTGTTATATAGTCAGAGCTGTAATCTGTGGACACATATACATTGCCGTTCATGTCTAAGGTCATGGAACGATTAGAGCCGCCATAATCTCCGAATTCTCCTTTTCCTGGTCTCTGCCATATCTGGTTCCCGTCCTGGTCATACTTAATAACATAGCCATAACCGTTAGTTAAGACATAGACGTTGTCACTGCTATCTATCTTCAGTGACCTACCACCAAATTCTGCTGACCAGAGCTGGTTCCCATCTTTATCATACTTGGCAGTTCCACTAGAATCAGTCACCAATAGACTGTCACCGCTATCTACGACTATATCAAGCCCATACCCCCTACTAATTTTCCAGAGCTGGTTCCCATCGGAATCATACTTTATGATACTATTTCCCCCGCGGGTGGTATTCACACCTATGTAGACATTGCCCATACTATCTACAGCTATGGTCATAGAATTAACATCTTCTAAAGGATATTGGGCTAATTGGTGAATTTTTATCCAGAGTTGGTTCCCCTCAGAATCATGTTTGCTGGTAAGAAGATGTACACAACTATCAGAAGGATAAGAACTACACCAACCAGTACTTGTTCCGGTTACATAGACATTACCGCTTTTATCTATGGCGACATCATAGGCTTGGTCATTAAGGCCATTATAGGTTCGGGAAAAATATTCAAATTCTCCATCGTCCCTGGCTACCCATAGCTCGTTTCCATCGGAATCATATTTGATAGTAGTAAAATCATAAGAGGAAGTATCTATGTTGTAACTAGACCCGGTAACATATATATTGTCCCTATTTTCTATCGCCAGGGCTTGGGCCTTATCGTCTCCTGCCCCTGAATCATACCTATTTACCCAGACTTGTTTCCTCTGAGGGTCATATTTGATAGTAGAGTAATCAAAGGCAGAATCTTGGCCACTGCTATAGCCAGTGACATAGATATTACCATGGCTATCTAGACCCAGATCAGTGATAAAGTCATTACCTCCCTTGGGACTATCATAACTTGCTACCCATTCTTCCTTCACCACCTCATGGGCCATAACCCAAGGGATAAATAAAGGCAGATTAAAGAGGAACATAGACAAGATGTAAGGAATAAATCTCTTGTTTTTTTGGCCAACCAAAAAATTAACCATCTAAATTTTCCCCACAGGTTTATATTACTCTGGGAGTTAATCGTTTATAAACTAAAAATTAATGATTAAATTTGATTATATTACAGACTTCTCCAAGCATATAAATAATAGATATCCCAATGATTGACCACAGCATCATAGACATGGAAAGCGATCTGGCCTTTATCATTAAAGACATAATCGATCCTCCCTGGTTTTGCTGCCATTCTTAAAATATTTCCTCACGCCGCTAAGGGTTAATAGTAAAGGGAGCGATATTGACTTGGCCAATGAGTTTAGGAGTAGCGCTCTGGGCCGTGCCTGGTTCTGCCAGAGCAGCAAAAGCAAAGTATGATCCCGGCGGTAGGCTGAGGGCGCAAAGATGGTAACTGTCCAATTTTCCATTACCATCGCTATCGGCATTCATCTCTGGAGCTGAGGGAAATAGCCAGCCAGAAGGTAAAGCCACATCCCGGGCAAAAGGGGTAAAGGTACGGGAGTCGGTCGGGTCACTGCTAATTAGATCAAGGGAGGGGTTGAGAAAGAATAATCTACCATCAGCATAGCCTATACCGATGAAGACATCGGCTCTCAGCTTGAAATTACTAGGGTTCCCTGCCCATATCATCAATTCTATAGAATTGGCTGAGGCTTGTCTGGCAGCCGCTACTTGGATTGGGCGTTCTCTACCGATAGCAAAGACGGTTACGATATCGGTTGGGCTCTGGCCCTGGTTATTTTTTACTACCAGCTCTATCTGGTAAATACCATCACGGTCTGGATAATAAAGACTGGGCTTTGCACTTTCGGGCTCTGCGATAGTGGCTTGGCTACCCGCAGGCTTGCTTATGAGAGACCAGTAATATGTCAGGGTATCAGTACCAGGGTTATAGCTGGGAGAGCCATCCAGGTAAACAGTAGAACCAGGAAAGACAACCCGATCCCTCCCAGCATAAGCCATGGGCTTGGCATCGGAGCTATCCCGGGCTATTATGATCACACTATCTGGCTTACTCGCCTCTTTACCATCACTAGCAACTAACTCTACCTCATAGAATCCTACGGCATCTGCTACCAGTGAGGGATAAACGCCGGTAGGATCAGAAAGGATAGCCTGACTCCCTCTTGGCTTCGAGATTAAAGTCCAATGATAGGCGAGGGGATCATTCTCAGAATCAAAACTGGCCGATCCATCCAGGGTCGTTTCGGTTCCTGGGGCCACTAGCTGGTCTGAGCCAGCCCGGGCAATGGGCCTGATGTTCGGGGAAAGAGCTTTATAGTTATGGAAGGCGATCTTGCCGGTATCATTGATAGGATAATAGGAATAATCCATGGAAAAATAATAATCATAAACAGTTCCACCTATACTCCAGGAAGCAATGGATACTGCTTGATTTACCTGATTTCCATTATAAAAATATATGGTAGTTGTAATACTAAATCTTGCCATATAATAATAATAGTAATGGGTAGCAAAGGCTATCTGGCCTTTATTATTAATACTGGGGCGACTGGGTCTACCAAAGAAATAATCATAATTACCAGTTTCAGGAATAATAATATGTATCTCATATCCATCATAGGAATAAAGACGCCAGCCAGCAATATATGTGCCGCCTCCTTGGGGATAAGATTCATAAGCAGCGGCTGTAAAGGCCATTTGCCCCTGTTCATTTAGGCTGACATAAGAGACCTGGGATATCCCTTTATCCTGAGTAACATTGGAGATTGTGTGGTTGGCATAGAGATAGATATCAGAGCGGGATTGGTCTTTGCTTTGGGCGATAAAGGCGATCTGACCCTGGTTATTGAGGCTGGGGTAGGTAGCCCCGGCCAAATCCAGACTGGCAGTTATATTAGAGATGGTATTATAGTTATATAAATAGATATCTTTTCGGCTACTATCCAGATTTTCTCCCACAAAGGCGATCTGGCCCAGATTATTAAGGCTGGGCGTGTCAACCTCTTTTAGATCCAGACCAGCGGTAATATTAGATACGCTATTGCCATCATAGAAATAGATATCACGACGTCTACTATTCGGGTCCTCACCTACAAAGGCGGTCTGCCCAGCATCATTAATGCTGGGGGAAAAAGCATTAACGTCTAAATGCGAGGTAAGGTTGACGACCGAGCCATTGGCATAGAGGTAGATATCCGATTGTAAAAGCAACGAATCGTAAGCGGAAAAAGCTATCTGACCCTTATTATTAATACTCAGGGCAAAGTCGGAAAAGGACTTTTGGCCTCTAATACCTTTGATAGATTGTCCATCATAGATATAAATATCCGATATACCTCCCCTGAGCTCGGCCGCAAAGGCGATCTGGCCACCGTTATTAAGGCTAACCGAATTCAAATATATCTTTAAAGGGTCGATAATATTGCCGGCAATCTCATTTATCTCCTTCCCATTCCAAAGATAGAGGCCATACCCTCCGGAAGTATTAGCCAAAAAAGTCACCATACCCAAATCATTGAGGTCAATAGATTTACAGGTGGGTCCAGCCAGACACCGATCCCCAATGGTAATATTACTATTAACCGTAATGCCGTTTATCTGACCATTCTCGTAAATATAGATATCACGGTGGCTGTGCTCCTGGTCCTCGCCTACAAAACCGATCTTACCAGAATCATTAAGCCTGATATGGGAGAAGTAGGAAATATTCTCTGGAAGATTAATAGGGTAGACTGAGCTCCCGTCATATAAGTATAAGAACAATCTGGAATAATCAATATTGGAAGACTCAATGTTATATCCGGAAAAGGCTATCCATCCCTTATTATTAATACTGACGCCAGATCCATCAGGGGAGACTTTGGTATTGGTAGTAATATTAGTGATAGTGCCTTCACTATACAGATAGACCCCTGCTTGGCCACTAGAATAATCAGTAGCTATAAAGGCAATCTGGCCGGAATCATTAAGCGCAGAATAGGAAAAAAAAAGAGAAGAGAGATTTAGCCCACCCGTGATATTAGCTACCTCATTACCGTCATAAAAAAATATATTATCTGGCCTTGAAGAAGGTTCAGCAAAAGGCGAAGAAGAGTTATCATAGCCAATAAAGGCTATCTGACCTCGGTTATTGAGGTTCGGCTGGAAGAAAGAATAATTCCTGAAGGAAGAGGTGATATTCTTTGTCTCCCGGTGGCCATCATAGAGATAGATATTCGAATAATTTGAGGGTGAAGACCCACCCTTACCGGTAAAGGCCATCTGACCGGAATCATTAAGGGATAGCTCATAAGCAGATATGTACTCTGAACCATCCCACATAGGGACAATCTCAAAACCTTTTGCCCTGCCCCAAGTGGAAGCGCTAATTACCCACCCTAACCCTACCAGCAACAAACCCCAGAAAATAACCCTTCTCAACCCCCCCATCTTCCTTTCCTCCCATTAATAACTTAAACCTTCCTAATTCTTTCGTCGGTTTTTTCTTTAGGGGACGGAATTTTAGCACCAGCTCATCATTAGACGGAATATATGAAACTGCCTTCATTTTTCTCCTCCAGAGAGTAATAGCAGAAAAGCAAGGAGACCTCCCAAAACAAGCAAAGCCTTCTCTCGCTCTTCTTTTTTCAGCTTTAACGATCTAATATAAGTAGATAATTTTATCAAAGCCTGCTGATATTGATAGGGATCGTACTCAATATACTCCCTTCCCTGTAAGGCGGCTAAGTCTTTTGGGTCTATTCCCTTTTCTACAATAGGAATAACCGATTTATTGCATTGTAATGAATATCCTATTTCTTGTTGTACCCAGTTCGACCTTATCCCATTCCGTGTTAACAAGGCAACTACACAATCAGATTTTTCGATTTGTTCAAACACTTTCTTGCCAAGATGCTCGCCGGGGACTAGATACCACTCTGCAACAGATACTTCTACTCCAAATTTCGAAAGTAAATTTGCTAGTGATATAACTAATCCTTGGTCCCGCGTGCTATGGCTTATGAAAACTTTATATGCCATTTTTCCCTATTTCAACGCATTCATATCCGTACTTCGCTCTTTACCCTAAATTGGGGGAAGAATAGTCGAAGCTCGTTTTTTGTTCCAATTTGGCAGGATATACGAAGTTCGGTTATTCCTCCCTTTCATAGGTGTCTCTTTACTACCCTCATGCCCTACCACTTATTTACCAAAATATAGCTCTTGGTGCTTTACTATCTGGTCAATCTGTTTTAATTGGTGGATTAGTTGGGGTAGGGCATCTAGTGGGAGCATGGTGGAGGCATCAGAGAGGCCCTGGGCAGGGTCAGGGTGCACTTCCAGAAACACAGCGTCACAGCCTACGGCAACCGCACCGCGGGCTAGGTAAGGGATAAATTCTTGATCCCCACCAGAGGCTTTACCAGCCCCGCCAGGGAGCTGGAGGCTATGGGTGGCATCGAAGATTACAGGGAAGGCAAATTTACGCATGATAATCAGGGAGCGCATATCAGCAACCAGATTATTGTAACCAAAGGTGGAACCCCGTTCGGTCAAGAGGATCTGGCGATTACCGGTGGTGAGGATTTTTTCTATAACATGCTCCATATCCCAGGGGGCCAGGAACTGACCCTTCTTTACATTGACAGGCTTACCAGCTTTGGCTACTGCCAGGACCAGGTCGGTCTGTCGGCATAAAAAAGCTGGTATCTGGATAACATCGAGGACTTTGGCAGCCGCTTCTACCTGATCTGGCGAATGAACATCAGATAGAATCGGCACACCAACTTCCTCTTTGATCCAGGATAGAATCTCAAGGCCCTGATGCAGGCCCGGGCCCCTGGGAGCTGAGACAGAAGTACGGTTGGCCTTGTCATAGGAGGCTTTAAATATAAATGGTATACCCTGTTGCTGGGCTATTTCATTGATATTTTTGGCCAGGGATAAGGTACTTTCGGCATCTTCAATGACACAAGGCCCAGCAATCATAACCAGCGGATTTCTCCCACCTATCTTTACCTTACCAATCGCTACTACTTTAGTATCCATAGTCTGGCCTTTCTGTGTTTAGCAATAACTTATTATTTAAAGCCTTGAGGGACTATTCAGGCCACCAAGTCACAAAGACACAAAGGAAAGGAAATGTAACTCAAGGCTTTAGCCTTGATCAACCCTAAAGGGTTGAGTTACAGAGTTCATAAAGTGTTAACTCCTTTTGGATAAATATGAAGAATGCCATCGGCTTCGTGCCTTAGTGTCTTTGTGGCAATACAATTGAGTATTTATATCCCGGATTAATCCTTTTGGATCAATTGAGCCGCCATTTCAATGGCGGGATCTTGTTGTCTATCCCGGGACTTATGGTTCAGGGTTGCCTCGATGAAAGATTTGAATAGCGGATGGGGTTGCTTGGGAGAGGATTGGAATTCCGGGTGGAATTGCACCCCCACGAACCAGGGATGGTCCACCAACTCTATTAGTTCTACTAATCGCCCGTCAGGGGATAAGCCACTCACCTTGAGCCCCTTCTTTATCAGAATATTTCGATAATGATTATTTACTTCATATCTATGCCGGTGCCGCTCATAAATCTCAGCAGTCTGATATATCCTGAGGGCAAGAGAACCCTCTTCTAGTTTACATTTATAAGCCCCTAACCGCATGGTGCCACCCATATCCCCACCACCCAATTGATAGGGTGGTTTTTTTTGCCGGGTATCTAGCTTCAACCTTAATTGGGTACCATATTTTTCTTTATCACCCATCTGCTCTGGGTGTAAGTCAATAACTGGATCGGGGCATTCAGGGTGGAATTCAGAACTGTTGGCCTCCTTTATACCACAGACATTCCTGGCAAATTCAATCACCGCACATTGCATCCCAAGACATATGCCAAAGAATGGTATCTTCTTCTCTCGGGCATATTTGATAGCTGCTATCTTACCCTCTATTCCCCGGTCGCCAAACCCACCAGGTATAAGGATTCCCTCTGCATCGGCTAAAAGTCTTCCTGGCCCTTCAGCCTCGATCGCTTCCGAGTCAACCCATTGTAAGATTACTTCGGCATTGTTCCCTATCCCAGCATGGACCAGGGCTTCAGTAAGGCTCTTATATGAATCCTTCAGGTTGACATATTTGCCTACTATAGCGATCCGGGTAGAGGCAGAAGGCCATTTGGCCTTTTCGACGATCTTTTCCCACTCAGAAAGATTGGGTTCATGGGGTGGCAGCTTTAATAACCGGGCAACAATATCGTCTAACCCTTCCTGATGCAAGGCTAAAGGGACCTCATAGATAGTATCTACGTCTTTAGCCGTTATAACCGCTTCCTCTGAGACATTACAAAACAGGGCGATCTTGGATTTCAACTCTTTAGGAAGGGGTTTTTCTGTGCGGCATAGGAGTATATCCGGCTGGATACCTATTTCGCGCAGCTCTTTAACACTATGCTGGGTAGGTTTAGTCTTTAATTCATCAGCCGACTTGATATAGGGTACCAGGGTTACATGGACATAGAGGACATTTTCTCTACCTACATCCGTCCGGAACTGTCTGATAGCCTCCAGGAAGGGTAGGCTCTCAATATCTCCTACTGTGCCGCCGATCTCGCAGATAACGATATCATTATCGTCCCTTACCGAAAGGAAATGGGATTTTATTTCATCAGTGATATGGGGGATGACCTGTACTGTCCTGCCCAGGTATTCTCCCTGTCTTTCCTTAGTAATAACCGAATAATATATCTTGCCGGTAGTGATATTGTTTCTTTGGGTCATCCTGGCTGAGGTGAACCTTTCATAATGGCCTAAGTCTAGGTCGGTCTCGGCCCCATCGTTAGTAACGAATACTTCACCATGCTGAAAGGGGCTCATGGTTCCAGGATCAACATTTATGTAGGGGTCAAATTTTTGCAGGGTGACCTTCAACCCACGGCTTTCCATTAAAGCCCCAATGGCTGCGGCGGCTAAGCCCTTACCCAGGGAGGATAGGACCCCGCCGGTAACAAATACATATTTAGTTTGCTTATCCTCTGCCATCTCAGTCTAATAATTTACCACGGATGAACACGGATTCTTGGCTTCATTGCAAAATTAGCAATGTAAAATTAGCAATTAACAAGTAATGGTATTGCGAGCAAAGCGAAGCAAAAGGAGTTAATTTTGAAATGCTAATTGCTAACTTTGCATTTTGCGTTGAAAAAGATTTTAGCCATCTCTGTCTATCCGTGGGCATCAGTGGTCAAAATCCTAATCATGGGTAAACAGTTGGTTTCCTGAGTTGTTGCCAAAGGGTCTCAGCTTTTTTAAGGTCTTCTGGGGTATCTATGCCAATCCCTTGATAAGGGCAATTAATGACCTTAATTTTATACCCATTTTCTAAAACTCGCAACTGTTCTAATTTTTCTGCCTTCTCTAGTGGACTTTGGGGCAGCTTGGCAAATTTTAGTAAAAAGTCTTTTCGATAGACATACACTCCAATATGTTTAAAGACATGATTAGAAATAGGAGGGGGTTCAGGCCAGCCATCACGGAAATAGGGGATAGGGGAGCGGGAAAAATAAAGAGCAAAATCGTAACAATCCGTTACTACTTTAACAATATTAGGATCGAGCAGTTCATTCGAGCTCCTAATATGGGTCTTTAAGGTACCCATCAGCAGAGATGGCTCTTGCAGAAAGGGTTCTACAGCCAATGAAATAATACTTCCTTCCATAAAGGGCTCATCCGCCTGAAGGTTGACCACAATATCAGCGGCTATCCCTTCTGCTACCTCAGCTATGCGATCAGTGCCGGTTTGGTGGTTAGGCGAGGTCATCTGTACTTCAGCGCCAAAACCTCTAGCGGTTTCATAGATGGCCTTGTGGTCCGTAGCAATAATAATCTGGTTTAGCAAAGAGCATTGTCGGGCACCTTCATATACCCACTGGATAATGGGCTTGCTCGATAGTTTAGCTAGAAGTTTTCCTGGAAAACGGGTGGCCCCATAACGGGCCGGTATTATAGCTGTTATCTTCATCATTGGTTATTGGGTAATTGGGTTATTGGGTTATTGGGTTATTAGGTAATTGGGTTATAATGACCTAATGACCTAATAACGTAATCACCTTTTAAACCTAGTAGGCGTTCCTATTTATTAGCCCCTTCCAGAAAGTTAGCCAGAGTATCTTCAAATCAAAGATAGGAGACCAATGTTCTATATAATAAAGATCGTATTCTATGCGCTTCTCTAGCGAGGTATTACCCCGCCAACCATTAACTTGTGCCCAGCCAGTAATCCCGGATTTCATCATATGACGGAGCATATACTGGGGGACAGATTTTTTGAATTTATCAACAAATACTGGTCTTTCTGGTCTGGGGCCCACGAGACTCATCTCTCCTTTCAAGACATTAAAAAGCTGAGGGAGTTCATCCAGGCTAGTTCTGCGTAATATGGTCCCACAGGTGGTACATCTTTCATCATCTTTCTTGGCCCAGACCGCGCCGCTATCTTTTTCTGCATCCACTACCATAGTACGGAATTTATACATCGTGAAGGGTTTCCTATCCATGCCACATCGCTCTTGCCGGTAGAAGACCGTGCCGGGTGAGGTAAGTTTGATTATAAGAGCTATAAGGAGCATTAAGGGAGAGAGGAGAATAATAGCGACAGAGGAAAGGGCCAGGTCTAGCCCACGCTTGATAAACCGGTTCCAGCCAATCATAGGGCTCTCTCGCAGGCTGATGATTGGGAGACCATCCAGGTCTTCAATGCCAGCGTTGAGTTGCATGAACCTCAATAAGTCTGGCACTACTTTTATATCTACCGTCTCCTCGCCTAAAGATTCCATTAATTCTTCTATCTTCTGATGATCATCCAGGGGCAAGGCGATAAATAGTTGGTCTATAGCATTATCCTGGATAATTTTCTGGGTTTCTTTCAGGGGGCCTAATATTTTACTTGTTTTATTTGTTTCATCTTCAAGATCATCATCTACAAAACCTATCAGGTCAAAACCCAGTTCAGGATGGGCCTTGATCCGCTGGGCCAGGGTCTGCCCTAGCTCCCCTGCCCCTACGATTAGGGTTCGGTGCAGGTTATAGTATCCCTTTTTTCTCAGCCAGGGCAATAGCCTGATCAAGGCCCATCTTGCGCTACTCAAGAAGGAAATATTCAATACCCAAAAATACACCATGACCATCCGGGAATAAGAGTAATCCCGATAGAAGAAGGTCACGGAAGCTAATAAGAAGAGGGCTACCGAATTGGCTTTTATAAGCAGGTAGAACTCCTGCCAGACAAACTGGGCTCGC
>MHDQ01000227.1 GCA_001803565.1 Nitrospinae bacterium RIFCSPLOWO2_12_FULL_45_22
GAGGCATGAGATGAAAAAACGAAAGAAGGTCATAACAAAAGAAGAGATCATTGAGACCCTAAGAAAGCATAGAGATACTTTGTTGAAATACAAAGTCAAAGAAATTGGGCTTTTTGGGTCTTTTGTTAGGGGTGAACAAGGTGAGAAAAGTGATATAGATTTTTTTGTAAATTTTGAAGAGCCATCACTTGAAAATTTTATGGGGCTTTCTGCTTTATTAGAAGACCTTTTGCAGAGAAAGGTAGAAATTCTCACCCCTGCTGGTATTGAGAGTATCAGAATTAACTATGTTAAGGAAGAAATAAAAAGGAGCATTGTTTATGCCTAAAAGGACGGATAAAGAATTTTTGTTAGATATTATGGAAGCAATAAATAGAATTGAGCTTTATACAAAAGGATTAAATTACCAGGATTTCTTACAGAAAATAGAAACGCAGGATGCAGTGGTGCGCAACCTTGAAATCATCGGCGAGGCGGTTAAGAACACCTCAAAAAATCTAAAGGCCAAATATGATAATATTCAATGGAAAGAAATCGCAGGAATGCGAGACAAAGTTATCCATTTTTATTTCGGGGTAAACTGGGATATTGTCTGGAAGGCTGCAAAAGATAGCTTACCACAACTTAAAGAGAAAATAGAAAGAATTCTTCAGGAGATAAAGGAAAAGTGAACATAGAAAAACACCTTGTCTTACTTCTACCTGATAACTTTTAACCTCTTCCTCGTTCAACTCTCTATATTGAAAACGGATAATCATGGTTTTATCATCAATTCGCTGTAATGGATTTTCATCGTCCAGAACAAAGAACCTTTCCATAATTACCTCGCTTATTTACTTTTACTTTTACTTTTATTTACTTTACCTTTCTTTCCTGAAGAAGATTTCATATTTTGTAATACTCGCTCTAACGCTTCTTCACTTATCCACTTATCAATTACCTCCTCTTAAACCGCCACTGCCCGGCGATTTTCATAAGGGTTTCAATTCTTTATTATCTATTATCGTATTTTCAAACCTCAAATGCGGTAGGCGAAAATTGGCTAAAATCGTCCAGGCTGGCTCGGGGGCCAGGATTCGAACCTGGATTAGAGGATCCAAAGTCCTCGGTCCTGCCGTTAGACGACCCCCGATTATTTCTCCATTATAGCAATAAAGCCCTGTTATAGCAAGGGATAGGCTTTTTCTTTTAGATTAGAAAAGAGATGAGAGAAGGATTGAGCAGGAGCGAGAAGGAAGGGGGTTAGCAGGGAATACTAGCAAGCTACTTTTCCCAGGAGGAGTATATTATCTAAAACCTTTCCTGTCCCGATGACCGTGGTAGCAAGGGGGTCTTTGGTCAGATAAACCGGTACCCCGGTTGCCTCTGCTAATAGCACGTCTAGTCTTCTTAGCAGGGCTCCCCCTCCGGTAAGGAATATACCCCTTTCTGCTATATCGCCCACTAATTCTGGGGGAGTGTTATCCAGAGCGGTTTTAACCGCGGCTACTATGGCCTTGAGGGGTTCAGCGATGGCTTCTCTAACCTCTTCTTCAGTAATATCTAAGATCTTTGGTAGCCCATGCACCAGGTCCAACCCCTTTATCACCATATGCTCTTCTAAGCTATTACCATTAGGGCAGGCAGAGCCTAGCCTTATTTTTATCTCTTCGGCCGTCTTTTCTCCCACCATAAATTTGTATTTCTTTTTCAGATAATGGGCGATCATCTCGTCCATTAGATTACCCCCTACCCTAATGGATCTGCTATATACTATCCCGGCAAGGGATATGACCGCTATCTCAGTAGTGCCACCACCAATATCTACAATCATATTGCCTATAGGCTCTTGCACAGGCAATTCGGCTCCTATTGCCGCAGCCATAGATTCTTCTAACAAAAAGACATACTTAGCACCAGCAAACTCCGCTGATTCTTTTACTGCCCGCTTCTCGATCTGGGTTATCCCCGAAGGGACCGAGATAATAATCCTGGGTTTGAAGAACCTTCTCCAGGGGTGAACCTTGGCAATGAAATGACGCAGCATAAACTCTGCTAACTCAAAATCTGCTATCACTCCATCCTTCAAGGGCCGTATAGTTTCAATTGACTCTGGGGTCCGGCCCAACATTCGTTTCGCTTCATCACCTACCGCTAGGACCCTTTTTGTGGTTTTATCAATAGCTACTACTGAGGGCTCCTTCAGGGTTATCCCCTTACCCTTAATAAAGATCAAGGTATTAGCTGTCCCTAAATCTATTGCTATTCTATTAAAAAACCAGCTACCCCAATAATTCGATGGCATGGCTATTCACCGCCCTGGAGAAATTTTTATCCTTATCTTTCCTTATCGGTGGGATACTAAAAATAGTTTAGTCCCTCACGCCGGTTTAGCAACAAAACCGAGGAAGAGCAATTATCATGCCACAATCCAATTTATTCTTCTTAGTTAGTTGCCTTGGCCTGAAGCCTTAATGGTATGGAATCATCAGGGATACCATTGAGGAAGTGGCTGCCAACCTGATTACTTTTGGCGCCAAAAAATTGGTCAGTACGTCAATTTTTTGGCGATTACCATGGGTTTGGAGCCGGCGGGGGGAGTCGAACCCCCGGCCTACTGATTACGAATCAGTTGCTCTACCCCTGAGCTACGCCGGCCTAATTCTTTTCTGAGTTTATGTTAGCTCCCCTTGTTTGTCAAGCTAGTAGTCCTTGTGCCGTCTTGGCCAAAGCAAAAACTCCCCATTTGAATAAGGGCGCTATGGGCTCCTGTTCTGCCGAAGAGCAGAGGACGAAGGGGTGGCTTAAAGTTGACATTATGGCCAGGGGAGCTATAATAATCTTGAGCAGACGGCTATTGTTGCTCTAAACGACCCGTAAAATAGTCCTTTGATCACCCAGGAAAGAAGGAGGGGGAAAGGGAGATTTTAAATTCTTCCGGTAAAGAAGAAAGGGCTATATTAGTAGCCTTAAAACCGGGTAATATTAAAAGATATCAGCTCGAAGAGTCTCTGGATGAGCTAGGGCGCTTAACAGAGACCGCTGGTGCTGTAGTCGTCACCCGGGTAGTTCAGGAAGCAGAAGCCCCTAATCCTGCTCTTTATATCGGCAAGGGTAAGGCAGAAGAGATAGGCCTTCTCGGTTATGAAAAGGATGCTAACCTGGTCATCTTTGATAACGAATTAAGCCCGGCTCAACTGCGGAATTTAGAAAAGTTTATCCCTTTCAAGATTATTGACCGGACGCAATTGATCCTGGATATCTTTGCCCAGAGAGCCCGTAGCCATGAAGGTAAGCTACAAGTAGAGTTGGCCCAACTCTCTTACCTACTGTCCCGGTTGGTAGGGCGGGGCATTGAGATGTCCCGGTTAGGTGGTGGCATAGGGACCAGGGGTCCAGGAGAAACTCAGTTGGAGGTGGATAGGCGAAGGATATTAAAGAGGATCCACACGATTAAGAGCAGGATAAAAGAGATACAAAAAACCCGCAAGCTCCATCGGCAGCACCGACATTCTTTAGGATTACCTATCCTGGCCCTTATAGGCTATACCAATACCGGCAAGTCCACCCTGATGAACCGGCTTACTGCGGCTGATGTAATGGTGGATGACAAACTCTTTGCTACCCTTGATCCGACTGTCAGGGGGCTAAAATTATCTAATGGGCTAATGGCTTTGGTTTCTGATACTGTGGGCTTTATTCAGAAACTGCCTCATACGCTGGTAGAGGCTTTCAAAGCTACCCTAGAAGAAGTAAAGGGGGCCGATATTTTACTCCATGTGATAGATTCCAGTCATCCAGAAGTAGATAGGCAGATTCAGGATGTATATAAGGTTTTACAGGAACTAGGGGCCGATCAGAAGCCGATCATTTCGGTCTACAATAAAGTAGATAAGCTCTCCCGGGATGAAGCCGACGAGAAAATCTTACGGGTTAGAGGCAGAGGGATTGCTATATCGGCCTTAAAGGGCTATGGGATAGAAGATTTACTTGAGGCTATACGAGACGAACTGCAGAGGATAAAGAATCCTGCAACCGCTGGCGTTAAACAAAGCAAATCTGTAACAGTTCACGGGGTTCAGTTAACTTAACTTTGTCACATTTGCCATGTCATTCTGAGCGAAGCGAAGAATCTTGTTACCGGAAGGCTGAGACCCTTCGCGGAGTTTATCCTGAGCACAGTGAAGGGCTCAGGAAAAGACTTTAATTTTTGGTAATAGTTTAGCCACAAAAAGGCACAAGAAAATTCTGGTTAAGTTTATAACCACAAAGACACCAAGGGCACAAAGAATTCAATTGACCATCCTCGATATGCCACCCTTCTTTTTCTTAGTGTTCTTTGTGGCTTTGTGGTTCATATTGTTTTTGTTCCTTTTGCGCATTTTTGCGGCTTATTTTTAGAAGACTTTAGTTGGCTAAACATTTACGAATCTTAAATGGTCATCAATATTTGGAGATTGAGCGAAAGATGTCTTTGAGGAAAAGAGTGCCTGTCTGTGCCGTGTCCCCGCCTGCTATGCGGGCATGCGTCACGGCAGACAGGCCTGACAACCGATCCCTGACCCCCGTTAACTGTTATGCAAATCTTATTCTTATCGGATTTAAAGGCTGTGGCAAGAGCTATGTAGGGGATGCCCTGGCCTACCGGCTGGGATGGCCTTTTCTTGATCTGGATAATTTGATCGAGGGCTTTTATGCTGAGAGACAAGGCGAAGTCTTAGGCTATCGAGAGATCTATAAGAGACACGGAGCGGTTTTTTTCCGGCAACTGGAAGAAGAGTCCCTAAAGAAAGCCCTAATTAAAGGTAGACAGGTTATTGCCCTGGGTGGTGGCACTATCTTTGCCTCGCCTGCTATTGCTGCTTTATTACAGGATCAGGTAGTGATCTATTTGACTGTCGAGCCTACCCTACTTTTCCAGCGTATCATGAGCCAGGGCACCCCCGCCTTCTTTGATCCCAATGATCCCGAGGGCTCTTTCTGGTCTCTGTACCAGGAACGCCCCCCCCATTATCAAAAACTGGCCCATTATACCTTTGATAATACTACCAAGAAGGTGGAAGAACTGGTGGAAGAGATTATCATAACTTTGGGACTAGAGTAACGTAATAATAGTATCAGTATCACCTATTAGTATTAGGTCATAGTTAGAGGCTCTAACAACTTATACTGACACTGATACTAACAACTGGCACTAAGTACAAAATATGGCAGGGAACTCCTTTGGGCAACTATTCCGGATCCATACCTGGGGTGAGTCGCATGGACCAGCTATTGGTGTGGTAGTAGATGGTTGCCCGGCGGGATTAGAATTGAGCGAGGAGGATATCCAGAAAGAGCTGGATAGACGCCGGCCCGGCCAAAGCCTTATCACTACCAGCCGGCAAGAAACAGACCAGGTGGAAGTCCTCTCTGGTATTTTGGCGGGTAAGACTACTGGTACTCCTATTTCCCTCCTGATAAGGAACCTTGATGCCGATTCTCGACCTTACCAGGAACTGGCTGATGTCTTTCGGCCCGGTCAGGCTGATTATACTTATTGGGTAAAATATGGCCTGCGGGATTGGCGTGGTGGAGGGCGGGCCAGTGCCCGGGAGACAGTGGCCCGGGTAGCAGCCGGTGCTATTGCCCGAAAAATTTTGGCTCAAGAGAAGATAGAGATTATTGCCTATACCATAAGGGTAGGAGATATTGAGGCGCAGGAGTTTGATCCCCAGGAGATAGAGCGAAACCCGATCCGTTGCCCGGACCCGATCCGGGCTAAAGAAATGGTAAACAAGATCCTGGGTATCAAAGAGAGCGGAGATTCTATTGGTGGGGTAGTGGAGGTTAGGGCGAGCGGTATACCAGCCGGATTAGGGGAACCGGTTTTTGATAAGCTGGATGCCGACTTAGCCAGCGCACTGATGAGTATCGGGAGTGTCAAGGGAGTAGAGATTGGTGCTGGCTTCCAGGTCAGCCGATTGCTGGGATCAGAAAATAATGACCCTTTTTATCTGGATGGTGGCCGGATTAGATCCCGGACAAATCAGGCAGGTGGTATCCTGGGTGGTATCTCTACTGGTGAAGATATCATTATCCGCCTGGCGGTCAAGCCCACACCTTCTATCGCCAAACCTCAAGAGACTGTGGATACTCAGGGAAACCCAAGAACCATCGCTATCCAGGGCCGGCATGACCCCTGTATCTGTCCCCGGATAGTCCCTGTAGCAGAAGCTATGGTTGCCTTAGTCCTGGTTGACCATTTGCTCCGACACC
>MHDQ01000228.1 GCA_001803565.1 Nitrospinae bacterium RIFCSPLOWO2_12_FULL_45_22
ATCGGCCAGGTATGCAATGAATTAAATATCAGACTTGTGGGGTGTCAGTTAGGTTGTTTCTAATACCTGCCAGGGGCGTGGTTCACTTCCCGGACTGGAACTCAAAGCTGGACAGAAGATTCTCGACCAGCTCGGCACGCTCCACCGGTGGCAGTTCCAACGCCTCAGCAAGAATGCGCTCTCCATGTTTTTACATATGTCACCACCCCTCCTTTATGTTGATGATCCGATTGTATTTTAGCACACTCTGGAGGCGTTTTCTAATTCTTCCTTTCCTCGACTGATTTACCTTGAAAGGTAATTACATCGCGTAGATTAATGACCTCGCCGTGAAAGATGCCTGCCTCATCACCAAACTCGACTTTTGCAATGTATCCTTTATATCCCATCATGGCGTTACCCCTACTTCTTGCAAAAATCTGCGAACCGATTTTACTGTGCCTTTATCAGCTTCCTTTTGTGGATGCGGTCGATGAAACACAGCCCTGACACCCTGCAAAGCAACTCGAACCCTTGAGCCTCAGAAATTTCTGCGCCCACTGCTTTGAACAATGCTTCAATATCTTTCCAGGCAATGTTGGTCCGCATTGGTTCTTCAAAGATCGCTTCCAAGATTTTTCTGTGTTTCTTTTTCACAGAGCAATAGTGCTACATTATGATACCATTTTCAAGAAATTTTACTGAAAACCGGGTCTTTTGCACATTTGCCACCTAACGGTGGCGCTCAGCGGGCGGCGCGGCTTTTTGCGACAGTCCACTGGAGCGACTGGTTATGGCAGATGCTGTAAATCTTCTAAGTCTTTGTGTCTACCACACGCTCTTTTGTTTGCCTTAAGATCATCTAAGGCAATAAAGTTCACCGGAATGCCGTCGATCTCTATTATTTCTCGACGTGTATAGCATTGGTGGAAATCTATGCCAGAGGCTGTCGTTATCACTTCGATCCGGACTGGAGGAACGCCCATCCGGATGACCCTACCCTTTTCAGTGAAAAGGTCCTTCGTCACCTCTCGTTCCAACATCCCGAAATCGCGAAGTGTTTTTGCCGTCTTCTCGGCGTTCGCCTCACTCACGGCAATCCAAATGTCCAGGTCCCCTGTTGCGCGCGGGTAACCATGGTAGCCGACCGCATAACCGTCTACAACAAGGTACTCAACATCGTGAGAGTTCAGCAGTCTCAAGAAGTCTCTGAAGTCTGGATGTAGTTCGATATGAGCCATACACCATCCGTCGATTAAACTCGATAGCGTTCAAGCGTTCAACCGCGCTTCGGGATAACCAGTACCGTTTCTCTTCCGTGATGTCATCAAAGGAGGAGACCGTAAGCCGTGACTTATCGAGACGAGGCATCTTACCGTCCATATCTCATTCTCCTGATGATCTTATTGCCATAACGTAGAAATCAGGCGCGGGCCAAAAAGCTAGCCCGAAAGGCCGCCGCGCTTATTCACGTCGCCGGAATTGATTGGTTATCCCTTCAATTTGTTTCAACGATGTAATCACTTTTTTTCTCGTTCCAAGTCATCTTCATTGATGATGGATAATCATTTGCAACCAGCTCAAATATATTGATTATCTCTTTGATGGGGATTCGGTAAATGGTTTTATCTCGTTCAAAATCTGAGCAAGCATATACTCCTCCCCAATTTCTATCTTTTTCTCGATAAGCAAAAATTGTACAGCTATGAATAAGTTGATTAGCCAAAAAGACGATGTTCTTGGTTACGTTTTTTTCTTCTGTTAAATCATATACTTCGTCTATATCCCACTGATTAAATTTGGTGATTCTTTTGCCAGTAGGAGTGTAACAAAATACTGAAGCCCTATATTCTTGTGATTTTCTTGATACCTTATGAGTCTCAAGGAGTTTCCGAATACAAAAGAACGAAACAATCAACTCTTTTTCAAAATTGACTACTATCCTTTCACTCCAACGCTTAGGTTTCTTTACAGGTCTTAAGCGTTTTGCATGAATCAATAGATCTTCTTTCCAGTAGCAAGATTCAATCATTTATTTTGGGATAACGCCGGCCTTCAGCGGCGCTTTCTAGCGTCTGCTGCAAGGCGTTGTTATCTGACTGTTACTTATTGAAGCCCAGACCCAGTTTTGAAGAAACTTCATCCAGTTTTTTGTCAAGAGTCCATATTGGAACTCCTGTTAATACTGCCGACGCAATCAGGTGGACATCAATATAGCCTAATCCCTTCCCCATAAGTTTATTACTCTCTATAAATTGCATAATTTCTTCATGTTCTGCCTGGGTCGCCATGGGAAGTGCTTGAAGAAGTGAAAGTATTTCAGATCTATTATCGAGATTCCCACAAGCCAGTTCACCAACTATAAATGGATGACAAATAACATCTCCATCATTTAATAATCTCTCAAGCTTTGTATTGCCCTCCCGCAGATGGGATACCCATACCGAAGTATCAACAATAACCATTTTATCGGCTTTCTGTTCTTCTGCGAGGTATCATTCTCAATTTCTTTTCGGTTCCCCCTAATCTGGCAAGTCTCTTACTGCTTTCCCTCGCAATCAAGGCTTCCAGGCCACGCTTGACTAAAGTCGTCTTTTCCTTAATGCCAGTCAATTTTGACGCCTTATCAATCAATTTGTCCTCTATATTTAATGTTGTCCTCATCGTTTTTCACCTCAATTATATGTAATATTGTATGTATAAGTATGTTTTAATAAAGCATATTTGTCAAGTAACATCTGGGTTCATTCTAAACAGCAGCGGCATAAACGTGTACTTCTTTGTTCAGCCTGTCGTCTAATTTGTCTTTTTCAGTTTCAAGGTTATACCGTGCTTGTAAATTTATCCAGAATCGTTCTGAAAGACCAAAATAACGTGATAACCTCAGGGCAGTGTTAGGAGTAATAGAACGTTTGCCTTGTACGATTTCGTTGATACGTCTTGCCGGTACACTAATATCCTTAGCTAATTTATACTGGCTAATCTCCATAGGTTTCAGAAACTCTTCCATGAGGATTTCACCCGGATGAATTGGCTGTAGTTTTTGTTTGGTCATATGCTCCTCCTAATGATAGTCAACTATTTCTACGTTGTAAGCATCCCCATCACGCCATTCAAAACATATGCGCCACTGTTTGTTGATGCGAATGCTATACTGTCCTTTTCTATCACCCGATAGCTTTTTAAGGTGATTAGATGGTGGTATACGTAAATCTTGAAGCACCTCCGTTGCATCCAAAATCTCAAGTTTCCGTCGAGCAATTTGTTGGATACTCTGTTGGAACTTCCGAGATATTTCGCGATTAAATAGCTTTTCAGTTTCCGTGCTCGCAAAACTTTTTATCATCAAAAGTAATAATATCGCATGCCGTTAATAATGTCAAACGGCATCAGACACATAACGTATGCGTCACTGATGAGTGCCACCGAACAATAATCAAATGCCTAAAACCATAATGGCGATAACGGTTATGAGGTAAAGGCAAAAAATGCGGGATTCCAGAGGAATATAATCTCTTTTTTCATAGAGGTAGATTATCATATATCATCAGCTTGCTCAGGCCCGTGATTTAGCTCTCTAAGTTTGCTTCTAATACCTGCCAGGGGCGTGGTTCATGCTCATCCCGTTGGCGGTACACGTAATATTCAGGATTGATATTGGTTTCTTTGATGGCCTGGGGCCAGTTCCCCTCGAGACGGTGAGCAGCATATAGAAGATTCCCTACTAAACGGTCACCCCGGGCTAATAGGGCCTGGATAAAAGACCATTTGGGTAGGTCATGGATGACAGAGACATTGTCCATCTTCACTAAATCTTGTTTTATATATTTGATCTTGGCCTTGAGAGACCCTATAGTATCCATACCTACCAATTGAAAAGGGGTAAGGGGTTTAGGGACAAAAGGTGTGAGACTCAGGGTGATATTGCCAGCAAACTTACGGGTCTTAAAGGTCTTCTGGCCGATATGTTTGATCTTCCTGGCCAGTTGCCCTATAGCGGCAATATCCTCCTGGGTTTCCGTAGGCAAGCCGATAAGGAAATAGAGCTTAAGATGAGTAATACCGGCATTAAAGGCCAGGGCTATACCTTCTAATATCTCTTCGTCCGAGATATCTTTATTGATAACCTTCCTAAGCCTCTCTGTGCCGGCTTCTGGTGCCAGGGCAATGGTCTTTTGGCCACCGGAGGCCAAAAGGGTCAGGAGTGGAGCCGATATTTTATCAATCCGCAGAGAAGGGGCTGATATCTCTCCCCCCAGGGATATAATCTCCTGGCAGAGACTTAATAAGTCCGGGAAGCTGGTCAGGTCTGGGCTGATGAGACCTATCCTTTTAGTATACTGTAATCCCTTTTTTACCTGGCTTAGGATAGTTTCTGCCGCATAGAACCGGACGGGCTTATAAAGGGAGCCGCTCAGACAGAACCGGCATTTCCTGGTGCACCCCCGCCCTATTTCTACTAGAAAGATATCAGAAAATTCTGTATTAGGGGTAATGATCTGGCTGGAGGTAGGGGATTGGTCTACATTCTTCAGCCATTGCCTCTCTACTCGGCCTGGCATAGCGGGTGACGGTTCCGATCCACAAAAAAGGTTTCCCTCTTTATACTTTACCGAGTAGCCGGCCGGGTAATAGACCCCGGGTAAGCAAGCCAGATTATGGGTTAGGGCTCTCCTGTCTATGCCCCACCCTCCTGCGTTCCCTCGCAGACAGTTTAATACCTCTGGCATTAATGCTTCCCCTTCACCGATAAGGAAAAGGTCTATAAAATCTGCCAGGGGCTCAGGATTAGTCATGGCGCAAATACCGCCGGCGATAACCAGGGGATGCGAGTTATCTCTTTGGTGGCTGAAGAGGGGTATCTGGGTCAATTCCAGAATCTTTAATACCTGGAGATAATCGAGCTCAAAGGATAAAGAAAAGGCCAGGATATGAAACTCTTTCAGGGGAGTTTGGGATTCGAGGGAGAATAAAGGGATATGCTGCTGTTCATAGAGAGGAATGTCTCCTGGGTCAGGCAAAAAGCCCCGCTCACACAGGATATCATTATCCTGATTCAAGAGGCTATAGACCTTTTGAAATCCTAGATTGGACATCCCAATATAGTAAGTATTGGGATAGATCAGGGCGATAGAAAGCTTCCCGCCAAAGGATTTCTTTATGCTCCCTTTTTCCTGGGCGAGGATTTCCCTCGCCTTTTTATAGAGTTTCCAGGACATAAGCCCATCATCAGTCCGCCTTTCGCCTCAAGAATGCCGGCACATCCAGGTTCTTTTCTTCCAAACCGGGCTGCTGATAGCGGGGAGGGGCGGTTGGTGCACCTTTGCGGACATTACTGTCTACTCTAATATCGGTATCCCCTCTGGCCGGCATTGGCCGTAATTTTAGCCGGGGCTCTTCCGCGGCTTTTTTGCCACTGCCAAACCCTGTGGCAATGACCGTTACCCTTACCTCTTCTCCCATACTCTCATCTATTACCGAACCAAAGATTATATGGGCCTCTTCATGGGCGGTTTCATAGATCAAGGAGGTGGCCTCATTTATCTCGTATAGGGTAAGGTCTGCCCCGCCACTAATATTTATCAGCACGCCGGTAGCACCTTCGATGGAGGACTCTTCCAGGAGTGGGCTGGCTACGGCTTTTTGGGCGGCCTCTATTGCTCGGTTCTCACCCCGGGATGAACCAGTGCCCATAAGGGCCATGCCGGTTTCAGACATAATAGTCTTTACATCGGCAAAGTCTACATTTATCAAACCAGGCACGATGATGATATCAGAAATACCTTTGACGGCTTGCTTCAGGACATCATCGGCCAGCTTGAAGGCATCCCGGAAACTGGTCTTTCTCTCTACTATATTCAAGAGTCTCTGGTTAGGGATGGTAATGAGGGTATCTACCCGCTCCTTTAGTTCTTTCCATCCTATTTCGGCTTGGATAGCTCTCCTCTTCCCTTCAAAGACAAAAGGCTTGGTTACTACCCCAACGGTCAGTGCCCCTTTTTGCTTAGCTACTTCTGCTATTATCGGAGCCCCGCCGGTACCGGTCCCCCCACCTAGCCCGGCAGTAATAAAGACCATATCCGCGCCTTCCAAGAGCTCACTAAACTTGTCTGCATCTTCCAGGACAGCCCTGCGGCCAATGTCTGGGTCGGCGCCAGCCCCTAACCCTTTAGTGAGCGTGGCCCCAATCTGGATCTTTATGGGGGCCAGGGAATTGCTTAGGGCCTGGGCATCGGTATTGGCCGCTATGAATTCTACTCCTTCTAGACCAGCAGAAATCATAGTATTGATGGCATTACCACCACCACCGCCGATCCCTATAACTTTGATTTTAGCCAGATGATTATCTTCTGCAAATTGTAACACCACCCTTTTCCCCTCCCTTAATGATTAGGTCATTGGTTACTGGTTATTGGTCATTGGTAAACACTAATGACCAGTGGCTAATGATTTTTCTTAAAAGAAGTCTGTTAACCATTCTTTCATTTTTAGCACGGTCTTATGGAAAAAGTTATGCCCATTGTCCTTGCTCCCCTTGACAGAGAAAAAGTCTTTTGACCCATAAAGTACCAGCCCTACTGCCGTGGCATAGATCGGGCTCCTGACTATATCTGCTAGCCCTTTGATACCGATGGGTATGCCCCGGTGGACGGGCAGTTCAAATATCTCTTCCGCTAACTCTGTCATCCCTTCCATAATGGTGCTTCCCCCGGTAATCACTATGCCGGAAGCCAATAAATCCTTACAGCCACTCCTTATTAGCTCCTGGTCTACCAGGCGATAAATTTCCTCTACCCGGGGTTCTATTATCTCGCTCAGTACTTTACGGGAAAGCATCCTGCTATCCCGGCCTCCTACACTAGGGACTTGTATCTCTCCGTCTTCTCTGACCAGTGCAGAATAGGCAACCCCATAGTCCCTCTTTAATTTCTCCGCCTCCAGGGGAGGTGTCCTTAACCCAATAGCAATATCGTTAGTGATATGACTCCCCCCTACATCCAGGACCGCCGTATGTCTTATGCTCCCTTGCCTAAATACCGCTATATCAGTGGTCCCACCACCAATATCTACCAGGGCTACCCCTAACTCTTTCTCATCCGGAGTTAAGGTAGCTTCTCCCGATGCCAGGGGTTCCAAAACTATCGTCTTAACTTCTAGCCCAGCTAGATTTACACACTTAACGATATTCGTAGCGGCACTCGAGGCACCGGTAACAATATGCACCGCCCCTTCTAACCTAATACCTGATAATCCTAAAGGCTCTCTGATGCCATCTTGACCATCTATAGTAAACTCTTGCGGCAAGACATGGAGCACCCTCCGGTCCATAGGTACGGCCACGGCCTTAGCAGCATCAATAACCCTATCTATATCCACCCGGCTTACCTCTTTGCTCTTTACTGCTACAATACCCTGGCTGTTTATGCCTTTGATATGAGCCCCGGCAATGCCAGCATATACTGAATCAATCTCTATCCCAGCCATCAATTCTGCTTCTTTAACGGCATTCCGAATGGACTCTACTGTACTTTCAATATTGACCACCATCCCTTTCCTTAATCCCTTTGAGGGATATTTGCCAATACCAATTATTTCCATCTGGCCATCAACGCCGCGATCGGCTATGATAGCGCAAATCTTAGTGGTGCCGATGTCCAAACCAACAATTGTATTTTCCTTCCTGGCCATTTTTTCCTCACCTCCTCTCCCGGGTTTAAATTAGTCATTAGTCACTGGTCATTTGTTTTTTTTACCAATTACCAATGACTAATGACCAATGACCTAAATATGAGGTTTTACGATTACCAAATCCCTAAAAGAAAGGTCTATATAAGCTATCCCTTTTCCTTCCCGCTCTATGAAGGGTGAGATAGCGTGAAGATAAGATAGATTTTGTTTTAGCTGGCTAAAGGACAATCTAATTTCTGTGTGTATGGCCTTTAGAAATACTACTGGCCGCTCTATCTGAGATAGATCCAATCTAGCAATCCCCCTGGTAGCTATCCAGGGCGAGGCATTGAGGGCGATTAATAACTCTGCCCCTTTCTTGAGCCTGGCTTTTGTCCCTTCCTGTTCCCCTACGCCAGTTATTAAGGGCAATTGAAGCCCTCCAGTGCCTTTGAGAGGGGTAAGGATCTGGCCATCCTGGGCAACCAACATTCTCGTCCTAGAGACCGAGTTCTGTGCCGGTTTGTAGGGATGGGACTCTGTGCCCATCCTTGGGCGGCCAGAGACGACCGCCCCTACTGGCTCTCTCTCTACTATAGAAACAGTTAGCCTGTCAGGCAATACCCGTCTTATAACACCATCTCTTACCCAGGGATGGAGCACGAGCCTCTGATTCAAGCCCTTTACATCCAGGCTAAAGATGTTTACGCTGGCATTTAACCCTAAAAACTTTTGCACGGCCTCTTTATCCAGGTATTTGTTGCCCTCAATTTCTATCTGGGTAAGGTTGAAATAAGGAGAGGAGGTTAGATAATGGTAAAGGTAGTTGATACTTGCCCCTAAGCAACCA
>MHDQ01000229.1 GCA_001803565.1 Nitrospinae bacterium RIFCSPLOWO2_12_FULL_45_22
GTAGTCGCAGGCTTTAGCCTGCGTTAATTTAAATGGTTATTCTTGTCTAAAGATTTCTCCCTTCGCTCGAAATGACTATTTTATTTGGCCGTTTACTATAGTTACAGGGTGCGCTTGAAGGCAATGGTAGCAATAATGAGTGCCAGGCCAGTGAATAGGCAGAGGATGAGTAGGTCTGACCAGATGACCCTCAGGTCAGGCCCCCGGAAGATCAAGGATTTCAGGGCAGCGACGGCATAAGTCTCTGGGTCAATAGCAGAAAAGGCCCGTAACCATGGTGGGAAGGAATGTATGGGATAGATGGCACCGCTGGGGAAGAATAGGATCACATTGAGGAAGCTAGCAAAGGCCCCTACAATCCGGGGGTGACCCGCCCGGCCCAGGATAATAAACATCAACCCCAGATGACCCAGGGTAGCCAACGCAATAATACCGGTTATAGCTACTAAGCCCCATAAACCGCCTTTCAGGGGTAAGCCGGTAATCAGGCTACAGAGGGCAAAGATAATAAGGGATATAACTGTAGTAATAAAGAGCCCGGAAGCAATCAGTCCCCCCACAATATCCTTCTTTTCCAGGGGGGTGACAAAGTAGGCTTCATGGATGCCTAAGAAACGATCCATTATTAACCCAAACACGCCCGTGGTAATACTGCCTAAAAATATTCCCATAATAATTATCCCCGGGATAATAAACTGGTCATAGTCAAATACTGGATAGAGGTTTTCTTCCTGTACCTCTATCCGGCCCAGTTCTTGCCGGATGGGGATATATTCCTGCTGGAAACCACTCAAGGCAGCCCTGAGCCCATTATATAAGCTATCGGCAGAAAAGATATTGACATTATCCAGGAATAACCCCAGGTCGGCCCGTTCACCCCGAACCACTTTCCGGCTATAATCACTGGGGATGATCAGGGCCCCGGCGTAAAATCCTCTTCGTGTGGCCTCAATAGCAGCCTGAGGGTCTTCTTCGCGATAGACCCTCCAGGTCTTAGGGCTAGCTTCTATGGCTAGCAAGAGTTCTATTACCCGCTGGCCTTTAGGCCCTCTATCCAGGTCCACCACTGCCAGGGGGAGGTGCTTCAGGCTACCCTGGATGCTATTGCCTACAATCAAGAGATAGCCTATGGGAAATAGTAAAGTAATAACTAATACAATGGGGTTACGGATAAACTTCTTGATATCTCGTTTGAATATAGCCCAGAACCGCATATCTATTGAGTTTTCAGTGATCAGGGATCAGTTGTCGGCCCGGCCATACCTGATCAGTATCACTACCCTTCAGCTTGTCTCCAAGCTGATTGCTGACCGCTGGCCTCTGATCGCTGACGGCTGCTTCTTATTGAATAGTTTGGGGCATACCCGCACCAATGATCCAGGATATCTTGCGGGGTTCTTCTTCCCGAATGGAACGGCCCGTATAATGGATAAAGACATCTTCTAAGGATAGTTCCCTGACAACCACCTTTTCCACCTGATGCCCACCAGCCCTTAAAACATCAATGAGGGGCAGCATAGTCCTGGAACCTTCATCCACATAAAAGCTGTGGAGTCCATCCCCCACTTCTACGCGGTGTAAACCAGGGATTTTAGCAGTTATGGCCTCAACGGCCCCAGGCTCCAGAGCCGGGCAAAGGGTCATTTCTACCACATCCGTTCCTGGCAAGGTCTTTTTTAGCCCCGAAGGGGTATCCAGGGCAATGATCTTACCATAATCAATAATCGCCACTCGACGGCATAAGTACTCAGCCTCTTCCATATAATGGGTAGTGAGCAGGATGGTCAATCTCCATTGCTGGAGCATCTTTCCCAGTATTTCCCAGATAACGTGGCGACTCTGCGGGTCTAAGCCAATAGTGGGTTCATCCAGGAAAAGTACCTGGGGCCGGTGCATGAGCCCCCGGGCTAGCTCTAACCTCCGCCTCATACCACCAGAATAAGTGGCTACCAGGTCATGGGCCCGGTGGGTAAGACCTACTGATTCCAATAAATACTCTGACCTCTCCCGCCGCTCTTTCTTTGGTATAGCATAGAGCTGCCCATATATATCCAGGTTTTCCCAGGCAGTGAGGTCCAGGTCGGTAGTTAATGCCTGGGGTACTACACCGATAATCTTTCGGATAGCCTTAGCTTCCCTTATAATATCTTTGCCTGCCACATAGGCCCTGCCCGAGGTTGGCTTCAAGATAGTACAAAGCATCCGGGTTAAGGTGGTTTTGCCGGAACCATTAGGCCCCAGAAGGCCAAAGATCTCACCCGGTGCGATAGCGAAGCTTACCTGATCAACCGCAACCTTCTGGCCGAATTTTTTGGTTAGTTCAACAATTTCAACGGTATTGCTCATCTTTTTGAAACTCCACCTGGACACTCATACCCGGCTTCAGGATGCCCGTAGGGTCTTGCAAGGCTATTTTTATACGAAAGGCCTTGATATCCTGCCTACCCCGCTTCACATCACGCTGGGTAGAGAATTCTCCTTCTGCTCCAATAGCCACTACCTTGCCCGAGAAAGACTTTTCTGGGATGATCTCTAACCAGGCGCGGGCTGCCATTCCCAAAGAGACTAAAGGCATAGCCTTTTCGTCCAGGTACACTTTGGCCCATATCTCGCTGAGGTTCCATAGGGTAAGGATAGGTACACCAGGAGAGACTATTTCCCCGGGCTCAAAATATCTTTTGGCCACCAGGCCCATTATAGGGGAGAATATTTCTGCATCTTCCAGGCGGGTCTTCAGAACCTGGACTGAGGCTTGTCGGTGGGCAATCTGTACCCTCGCTTCTTCCATCTGGCCCTGGGTAGCGTCCATCTGCCGGGCAGCCGCATCTGCCTCCGCCGAAGCGGCCTTTACACCAGCCTCTAAGGCCAGATATGCCGTCCGGGCACGGTCGTATCCTTCCTGGCTAATTACGCCTTCTTTCCAGAGGTTTTCTGCTCGTTGGTGATCTTTTTTTGCCTGGTTGCGGTTTATTTCGGTCTGGCGGAGTTTCTCGTAGGCTTGGGCAAGGCGGGCTTCTGCGGCCTTCTTTTCTTTCTCTAACCGGGCCAGGGTTGCCTCTGCCTGTCTGACCTCTTCTTCGGCCTCTAGTATTTGCGCTTGAAGGTCCCGGGCTTCCAGCTCTACTACTTTATTGCCCTTATTTATAAGATCTCCTTCTTCGAAAGGGAGGGTTATGATGCGGCCGAATATCTTGGAAGAGACATTTACTTCTTGTCCTTCAATAAGCCCCACAGCCTTTATGTTTTCCTGTTCTTGGTGACGAACTAATGACCAGATAAGTAGGGGTATAAAAAGCAGGATAAGGGCCGCAAGAAAGAGCCATATCTTTCGCGCCATAAAACATTTTCAGCAATAAGCTGCCACTAAAAAATAAGGTGTTGAGCAAGCTCGACCACTACACACTATATATAACATTATGTAGTGGCATTAAGTAAATGCCATAAGGCATGAAGCTTTTATACTTTTTTTAACGACTGTTTTGCCAGGCATATCCTCTATCCTCCATGCTTTATCTTCTTTATAACACTATTCTTTTCATCAATCTCAAAATCTTCAAAAATCGTTGGAACATGACCCTTTAATATTTTTAAAATTTCTATCACTACTTTCCTTATTTCCCACTGTGCGGTAGGACTGCTTCTGAGTTCAATTATATGATGCCACTCCCTGAGATTAGCAGTAACTACAATCTGGCTTTTAACAGCATTGGGTAGTACAAATCTTGCATCTTCATTTTTAATTCCTAATCTTTGTAATTCTGAGTAACTCCTCTTTGCCTCTTCCATAAATTTAGTAAAAAGGATATGGGCTTTTGAATTGTTTTTAATAGGATCTGGTTCGACATAATTGAAATTACTTTCATCAACATATCTTTGTGACTGTTGAGTGAATGAGCATAATCTATGCCTTACTAATTGATGTGTAAATGCCCTTGATACTCCAGAAATCCTGAATGTAGCATAAGCATGTTCTAATACAGAGTAATGCCCTCTCTTAGTAAGCATTCGTATAAATTCTTTTTCAGTATTTTCTCCTTGCCTATTAAACGATAAATAAGATGTACGTCCCGCTGTTTCTATTAGTTTCTCTGCATCTGGAGTGATAAACAATAACTCAACTTTCATTTAATCATCATTTCTTCCGAAATACGGTAATCCATTCTTCTTTAATGATTCCGCCGTTATGATTTCTGTCTGGTGGTAATGAACGATTTTTGATTTCATCCCTGCTTATTTCTAATAGCTTAAAACCGGTATTTTCCGCTATAGGAGAAAAAATCTTGTATGTTGGAATTTGAACCCCGCAGATAGTATTGCTTCCAGTAATTAAGCAAAAATAGCCACCTTTTTTTAGCACATGATAAATCTCTTTGAAAATACTTTTCATATCCTCGAAGTAATTATAAACAATGTGGGATTTCTTTCTATCTATTTGCCAAATTTGGTTAAGAATTATATTGAGGAGTCGATATTCACTTTTGGGTATAGCACTGTAGTTACTTCCTGAAATATTTTCAGTTCCAATTGCCCGCTTCTTTAGATATCTTACTTCTTCGGGAGTAGCTAATCCCAACCACCATAATTCCAGTTTATAACTCCTAAAATAATCCTGAGCATTAATATATGGGGGTGATGTGATAATGAAATCAACTTCCTCCATTCTATTTGGTTTCAATGTGGCTAAAGTTTCTCTTGCATCTCCTTGGAAAACTTTCACATAATTATTATTTTCGGTTAAATGCCATGAAATTGCTTTAATTTTTTCAAAATTTTTAGCAATAGAGTCCTCAAAATATTGTATTGGTGTAGGTACCCATCCTGTTTTGACTTTCTCTATAACTCTTTTCGATTTGTATGTTTTTGCCATTCGAGGATCAGCATAAGATGACTTTCTAATTATTGAAGAAAAACAAACTAATAAAAACCTATAGAGACTTTCACTAAATCTACCATTGAGACTCTCAATACTAAATTTTATCCTGGATAGTTCATTCCTTGCTTTTTTGCAGAACCAATAGTCAATATTTGGAAACACTACAGTTAGTTTCCTATTGCTATTTTTTACATCTTCTTTAACTAAACGAATTGCTAAACTGAGTTCATCTATATCTAATGGCGTGGTTTTCACCTCTGAGATAAGTGTTGCCAATGGGTTAATATCGATACCTATAGCATTTCTGCTCAAAAATCTTGCTTCCAAAAGTGTTGTTCCCGAGCCACAAAAAGGGTCGAAAATCACGTCCCCTCTTTTGGTATATTTTTCTATAAAATAACGAGGGATGTGAGGAATAAGTTTGGCAGTATAAGAATGAATTCCATGGGTCAGATAATTTGTAGCAGGAATCTCTTTAAGACTATATAACCGTTGAAAGTCCATTCTTTTTACTTTGCTCATAAAGTGTTTACCTTGGGTAATGGCAAGAAAAATTGAAAAGTGTTGCCTATACCCCACGAATAGTAGGGAATATTGTGTTCAACGGGTGTAGTGGTAATTATATTAAGTGGTATCTTTGGATTAGATAGAAGATAAAAGAAAATGCCTATTATCTGTGGCTTTGTGCCAAGAGGTGATATAAATATGTTATATTTTTTAGTTATGGCATCAGTAATATATTTCTTAAGAACATTACTTGTTTCAACTGGATTGAGTGCAGAAATACTATCTTTAGAAGGTATCTCTTTCAAAAGTAGTTCGTTATATTTTTCGCAGTATGTATCCCATGTGGGTATGGAGCCAGGTTTTGTCACGAAAAGCAGATTAACATTTGCATCAAATTTATTAATCAACGACCATGCTCTCATCTCCTCGTAACCTAAAATGATTATCAAAAGGTCATCTCTGGTAGAAAACCATTCATTCCAATAGAATGGTAAAATATGAATCCCCTTAATTCCATAAGACAATTCACCTTCTTCCGGTGATGCATAATTTTTTGGTATCGTATAAAGCAGTCGTAATTTTTCTACATTAAGAAACTTTCTTATGTAAAATAGGGTATCTAACAAAAGACTTTTTGTAAAGGTGGTTATATCCATTGTAATCACGAGATTTTTATGCCCCAATAAACTGTTATGTTTACAGTAATTATGAAATTTTAGAATGCTTTCAGTACTTTTTCCATGCTCAACGGCAATTGTATAATATTTCTCCTCAAAGGTTTCAATTTTAAAAAGGCTTTGCATTTCTTCAATAAGATTCTCTCTTTTCTCGTTTGGCTCTGTAAATCTAAACAATACTATCCTCTCTGAAAAGTTAGTTTCACACCTTTGTGGTACCCCCAAACATCTTTCCTCAAAACTACCGCATGTTAAAAAAATAGTGTCAGGTACATCTTTTCTAATAGAGAAAATTCTATCAACTCTTTTTGGTTGCAATTCATCCATGCTACAAATCTCCAAGTCTTATCTGAAGGTCATTTCTTAACAATTCTTTCAACTCTGCTAAATTTGTATATTCTATAGCCCATGGTCTTAGATCCGAAATAGGACGCTCAGAACTTAAGCTGGTATTATGAAGCTGAATGAATTTCTTATCTCTTCCAAATGCAAGACCAAGGCCAAACATCATGGATATGTCATTATAGGTAGTGTCAATGATACAAAAAGAGGAGCTTCTGATTGCTTTACACATCTGGCATAAATTAGCCAAAGTTTTTGCAGGGACGTGTACTACAATTTGGTGTTTTTGACTTAGAAGTTCTCTAATTAGCCTCTCAGTGGTCTTAAAGAAATCTTGATTTTTATCGAAAGGCATGCCTATGAATATCTTGCCTTCTTTTGTTTCGACCTTCATATTTGGACAATTGCCTCTAAGCACCCAGCATGATACTTGACGTTCTTTCTTTGTGTTTTCAATTGTAGGCAAAATTTTATCCTGAATAGTTTCAGCTATGCTAGCCGGACTTAGTTGATACGGCGTATACTCTATCCCTTCCAAAGGCGGGGGAGGAAAATTCGCCTTATGATTGGGTGGGATTTTTTCCTTATAAACCAGCATAAAGTTTAGTTTATTTAATCCAGTTGCCATTCCCAATTCAAATATTACATTTGGATTAACCTCAGTAATCTCAAAAAGACCAATTGGCATTTGCCTTACGCAAGAGCAAATTTTACAAAGGATTAGTCCTCCCTTTACCTCAACATCATCAACATCTACACATCGAATCTTAAAATTATCATGCATCGATTCCTTTATCCATCTCCTAGGATCTTTAACCCAACTTTTTGGGTCAAAAGGGATGGCCAGAAAAGCTTTGGCTTTTATCTCCGATAAAGAATATTTTATTAAATTTTGATTACATCCAACACCTGTAACTGGACAATTAGAAAGGTTCAAAGGGATCTTTTTATCATTGAATGGAAAAAGCGAAGTCTGCTTTGTCTGTTTATCTTTCTTACGCACAACCCTCTTTCTTTCCTCAATTTGCTTGATAATCTTTTCAAGTGTTTCTGTGCGGTTCTCAGTAGAACATAACCCTTTCAATTCTTCTACCTTAAGCTCAGTCCGCCAACGCTTTTCGAGTGAGATTCCAAGCAAAGGACTAAAGATCCAATTTAAACTAAAAGATTCCGGCATTGGATATTTCACATCTCTTGGTTTAAAAGAAACCTCACTAAGAAATACTGGTAAATCTAACCCACTTTCAATAAGTCCTCTCACTATTCTATAGTCTTCATCCTCAAACTTCTCGCTGTCAATTATTTCAATTCTATTTGCCTGGGGTTGAGTTGAGAAATGGAGCTTGGCGCGCAAGATACTTCCGATATCAAAAATGAATCGTCCCAATTTTTGCCCATATTGATTGGTAACATTTTGTGGGATTGTAATTGTAAGTTCTCTCTTGGAAACCTCCCATGCGGCTTTAGATTGAGTATGCACATCTATGGATTGTCCTTCTTCAATTCTCATTCCATTTTGACGGGCTAATGAAAAAGCCCCACGACATAACCATATAAAAAGTCGTATTATTCCAGACGATAGAGCAACATACTCATCAAATCCTGCATACAATTTATCCTTTCCTTTTTGCCTAAGTAACCTATATATTGCTGCATCTCTATAATGTCCTTCAAAATTTTTCCGATACACTTCAGGGTCTTCGATATTTTTCTTTTTCGTTAAATCATTGCGTATCTTTTTTAATTCTCTTTGGATTTCTTCTTCTGTTAAATCTTCGTATTTCAATGTGAGTGATGGGAGCAATCTCCCAGGATCTTTTTCCTTATAAAAACTATCATACAGATTTAACCTATTGACAAATATATCTTTTGCGAGGCGCTTATATGGTGCCCGAGTCTCTCTTGATACATCAAAATGCAGAGGTATTATTTCATAGTCATGTACCTCATCAATTCTTTCTAAAGTTTTAATACCTTTAATCTTTGAGGCAATCCTGAAAATCAACCTGCGTTGTTTTATAAGACGATTAATTAGTTTTTGCTGGTAGGTATCTAAATCTTCATACTCATCAATTAAAACGAACAAAACCTTTTCACTCAAAATTTCTATTTCATTTCGGATAATATTGAAAAGTTCTAATATAAAATCAGGGGTGTTAGTAAAATGTAGGTTTTCTCTAAACTTAGAAAAATCCTTTTCATAGGGAAACAATTTTACAAAATTTTGAATTTCCTTTATTTCACTATCTAATGAATTAAAGATCTCAGAAAAAGTGTGGCCCCTTAGTATTGCAGTTCTTCCAGCAATTTTGAGCCAGATTTTTGCTTTTTTCTCTTTTGGGATATCTGAAAAATTGATGCAGAAAAACCGGGTTGCATCCAAAATTGCTCTGCCTATTTGCAAGTTAAATAAATGCTCAAAAATGGGATTAAGCTGATCAATTGAAAGAAACGATATATTCTCGGTTGAAAGAGGAAAAAAACAATCTGATTTGACATAGACACCAAAATATCCTCTATTATAGTCTCTCATGATCAATTCTTTCTTATTTAATTTTCTTCTTATATCGTTAATTACGGATTGGACTGATAACATTCTAAGAATATGTGATTTTCCACAGCCTCTTCCACCCATTATTATTAGTGCTTTCGTAATACTTGGATCTTCTAATTTGTCCATAAATCCTGGAGGAGCAAAACAGCTAACCAATTCTTTATAATTCGCTGGAAATTCTTCCACTCTCCAGTCTTCTAATCGATCTTTGGCAAAAGGGTTTTGCCAGGCAATCTTATTATTGTTGATCATACCTACACCTCCATTATTCCATTAACCATATGCGCCACAAACAATTCTTCTTTAATCGGGGGCCTTGCAAAGATTTTGTAATTGTTTAGTCAATATTAGGATTTTAACCACGGATGGACACAGATAGCGTAAAGCTTAAAGCGCAAAGTGCAAAACTAAGGAATAAATTACCTCAGCTTTAATCTTTACACTCTACGCTTTGGTCATCCGTGTGTATCCGTGGCAAATATTATAAGGCTTTATTTGGCTAAACTATTACAAGATTTTTTATTTTTTTATGCCCTGGGCTAATGCTGTCTGAAAATGGATATTGGCATTCCTTAGGGCACAAAAAGAGCCACACATAGTACAGGTATCAGCCAGGGAAGGCTGCCGGGCTTCACGGATCTTTCTGGCTTCATTGCCATAAAGCGCCAGGGCAAACTGGGCATCCCAGTCCAGGTCTCGGCGGGCTTTGCTGATAGCCAGGTCGCGCTGCCGTCCTTTATCTTTATACTTGTTCATATCGCCAATATGGACCGCTACTTTAGCTACTTTCACACCGGTCTTTACATCTTCTATAGTAGGTAGGGCCAGGTGCTCGGCCGGGGTAATATAACAGATCAGATCAGCGCCATAGCGCGATGAACAAGCGGCACCAATAGCAGCGGCTATATGGTCAAAGCCGGGCGCAACATCAGTAGCGATAGGCCCCAGCATATAATAAGGGGCATCATTGCTCATCCTTTTCTGTAATATGATATTAGCTTCTATCTCATCCAAAGGGACATGCCCCGGCCCTTCCACCATCATCTGACACCCCATCTGCAGGCCGATCTCTGCTAACTCGCAATTTATTACCAGCTCCTGGATCTGGGCCCGGTCGCTCGAATCATGGATAGCCCCGGCTCGCAGACCATTCCCCAGCGATAATACACCATTATATCTCTTGAGGATATTCACTACCCGATCAAATTGCTCATAAAGGGGGTTTTCCCGGTTGTTATGGAGCATCCAGGCCACCATAGAGCTGCCACCCTTAGAGACCAGGCCACCATAGCGGTACCCTTGTCGCTTGAGGCGATCTATTGTGTAGAGGTTGATGCCGCAATGGATAGCCATAAATGAGATCCCATCCGCACATTGCTTTTCTATAACATCAAATAGGAGTTCTTCATCTAGCTTATTGGGAGCGCCATATTTTCGATTAGCCTCACAAAATGCCTGATATAAAGGGACACTACCGACGGGTATTTTCACGGCGGCTATAATCTCTTGCCGTACCCGATCCAGGTCTCCGCCTACACTAAGGTCCATCAAGGTGTCAGCACCAGCTTCTTCCGCGGCTAATGCCTTAGCTACTTCTTCAGCAATACTACAAATATCAGGCGAGGTGCCTATACTGGCATTGATCTTTGTCCAGAGGCCCTTGCCGATCCCTACCGGCTTAGCCTTATGCTGCGGGTTAGCGGGGATGATAACCTGTCCCAAGGCCATCTTCTGCTGGATGTACCTGGGTTCTACCCCCTCTACCTTTGCTACCTCCTTCATCTCGGAGGTTATGATCCCTTCTTTAGCCAATTCTACTAATGTTGCCATCTCTACCTCCCCAAATTATATTCAGGACGCGGATTTCCGCAGATTCACGCAGATAAAACGGTAAGGAGTGAGGCGTAAGGAGTAAGCAGTTATCTGCTCACTGTTCTACAATCTTGAAAATCTACGTTCATCTGTGTCCCAAAATTATTTTATTTAACCGCTATAATTAGTGAAGTGCCACCGGTTAATGGTTTTAGCCGGGACCCAGAAAAGCCGAGGTTTTCCAGGATGCTCCGGAGCTCATCCCAGCCGTAATTCCTGCCTCCCCAGGTACCTACCAGCATATTCAGTGAGAAAAGGGCCCCTTGCCAGGGGATAGGGTTGTCATCAGTTAAGACATAGTCATGGATTATCAGACACCCTTGCGGCCTCAATGCCCTATAGGCCCGAGCAAAGATATTATTGTTGGTCTCAGGGTCATACATATGAATCAGTTGAGAGATCAGGATAACATCATAAATCCTATCTCCATAGTCCTCGTAGCGGCAATCTCCCTCCTTATAAGAGACCCTGCCCTGGCCATTAAGTAGCGGTGAGATATCTCTTACCATTTTTATTATATGGGGCAAGTCAAAGAGGGTGATCTGGGGATGAGGGTATTGAGCCAATAATAATCGCGTGATAGGGGCCAGGCCACAGCCCAGGTCTAATAAATGATCTTTACCTTCTAAATCCAGACTAGCTATTATCTCGGGAGCCACCAGGCTAGTAGCCTGCTCCATAGCCCTAATAAACAGGGTCAACTGGGAAGGATCAGGTTCGGTATAGGTATTTGATATGAGTGGTTGGCCGGATTTTAGTACCTCAGCCAGCCCTTCCCAGTAATTTTTCATGTACTCGGTATGGGAGATAAAATCGCCTATATAACCCTGTCTGCCCTTAACCAGGTATTGATTGCTCAATGGACTGTTATAATATTGCTGATCATTGCTCCTGGTTAGCAGGCCCAGGTTAGTGAGGGCAGTCAGGAAAATAGTAGTAGCACGAGGGTCCAGTTGAAGATGGGCAGCTATCTCTTCTGCATCCATAGGGCCTCCGGCCAAAAGCTCAAAAATACCTGCTCGGTGGGCCACAAATAGGGATTGCGAAAGCCAATAGCCACGGCTAAGCTGGATCAAATAATCTGCCCCTTTATCCTTTAACAACTCCATCCCTTATTGCTGAAAGTGTTGAGCTGTCAACAATCAGCAGTCAACTCTTTCCGTTAGTAGTAAGGCATGAGGCGTAAGGTGATTTTTTTCCTCACGCCTTACCCCTCACTCACTCCTTACGCCTCACGATTGATTTCGCTGAAAGCTGATGGCTGATAGCTAATCGCTTATGTATTATCTGAGTAATACCAGGCCAAAAAAATCCCTGGACTTATCCTTTTCTGCCACGAACCTACCTTCCCAACCACAACGCCTTACCGTGCTAAACACATCTATCCCCGTGGCTTCCATAGAAGGCCGGGCCTGGGTAGGGTGTTGGCAGGGGCGGCTAGTATCACAAGACTCACATAGCCGGCAGGGACCAGAGCCCAGTCCAAAGGCTTTAACAAAACCGCGGTTAAGGAAGGCCCTTTCCAATTCTGTAGCTAGATACCGGATTAACCAGCTACTGTCAGCCCGGAAGAGCAATGCCTCATTATAATCTCTTAATATAAGCCTCATCTCTTCGAGAGAAGGGGAGAAAGGTGGGCAGACCAGGCAATTGTTGTAATAAGGACAGCCATATTTACATTTTAGAAATACCCAGGGGGCAGTCACAATGTTTCTGACAGCAATCACCTGGGCATCGTGACAACCAAGATGCCGGGCCAGTTGCTCTAAATCTTCCATCTGCGGGTTATGGGTTACGGGTTGCGGGTTAAGGGTTAAACTCGCAACTCGCAACTATTATTTTACTTATTATCGCTATTCTTTCTGGATGATTATTTCCCAATCAGAGCCATTTATAGGGGCTACTTTTAATACCTTATTCCCTTCATGTTCCATACTTCGAGGTACATTCTTGGTAGCAGGTAAATAATTAACGATAACACGCAATATAGACCCCGAGGCCATCTCTTCTATGGCCAGTTTGGACTTTACAAAGGTATAGGGGCAGACCTCTCCTTTAAGGTCAAGCTCTTTATCAATCACCAGGTTCTCCACAATTCTCCTCTCTGTTCTTAAATTTGTTACCACAAAGACACAAAGAACACAAAGAATTTAATTAACAATCCTTCGGATGCCATCCTTAAGAACTGGAACATTAAAATTGATGAGCAACCCAAGCCACAAATCAGAAAGTTTAAGATATGTCAGAAGTTGCGCTTCATGTAGATGTACCTCTATCGCCGAACCAATTATAAGATTTGATAACTCATCGCTTTTCTTAGTGCACTTTGTGGCTTTGTGGTTCATCTTATCTTAATTCCTAATAAGAAATGACTATGTGGCTTTGGGCCAGCAGTCCGGCAATCTCTGCCCGGGTCTTTATCTCTACTGGAAGCGATAATTGCCCTAATCCTCGCTCCTCTAAAGATTCTCTTTCTACCACCAATGGACAATCCAGACTTTGCAAAGTCTCGATGTGTCGGGCCAACGGGGCTGAGCCAATAGCCTCTGGTGAGGTCTTCAGCAAGGTATATACCCCATCCTCCAAAAAAATTACCTGCACCTTATCATCCCTTAAGGTAAGCCCCAGGCTCATCCGCAGGGCATCGGCGTTCCTTACGGTATCAAAGGGTGCCTTTCTAAGGAGTACTGATATAGTTTTTTCTGCGTCTCGGGCCATGGGTCAATTCAAGCTTATGAATCTATCGCATTCATGAGCGATACAGGCCAGGTCATATTGACTGCCAAAGACTACTCCTTCCCTCTCCTCGCTAATGGCTCGCTCCTGGGCATTAAAATCACAGAGGGTTATATTAGCCCCTTTTTCGCGCAAGGCTATAAACCCCTTATGATAGATATTATAAACCCCATCGCACATCAGGAAGATATGGACTTCTCTTGCTGTAGCCAGGGCTGCTTCTGCTAAGCGGATGCAAGTATAGGTATTTTCGTTTTCTGGGCTGGTAGTTAATAAGATACCTAGTTTTTGCGCCATCTAACGAGCCCCTAAGGTACAGAATTGTTCGTAATCAATCAGCTCTGTAATGGTCGGATTGATGCCACAGAGCGGGCAATGGTTATCCTTTTTCAGCCTTACCCCTCTGAAGTCCATGCTTAAGGCATCAAAAAGCAACAACCTGCCTACCAGGGGCTCGCCCTTTCCCAGGATAAGCTTTATCGTCTCGATAGCTTGAATAGTGCCGATAATCCCTGGTAATACGCCTAAAACACCGGCTTCCTGACAGCTAGGCACCATATCGGCTGGTGGTGGTTCCGGGTAGAGGCAGCGATAACATGGCCCCTCAGGGGGTTTAAATACCGTGGCCTGCCCTTCAAACCGAAATATACTACCATGGACATTGGGCTTGCCTAGCATTACACAGGCATCATTGATCAGGTAACGGGTAGGGAAATTATCACTACCATCTACTATTATGTCATAGCCCGCAAAGAGCGATAGAATATTGTCAGTAGTAAGCCTTTCGGGATAAGTATTGACCGTTACATCAGGATTCAGGGAGACCATAGTCTCTTTAGCAGAGTCTACCTTGAGCCGGCCTATATCGCTGGTATTATGCAGGATCTGCCGCTGCAAATTACTCAGTTCCACTACATCGGAGTCTATGATACCAATAGTCCCTATGCCTGCGGCGGCTAAATAATAGGCACAGGGCGACCCTAAACCGCCAGCACCGACCAGTAGTACCTTTGCTTCCAGGAGCTTCTGCTGTCCACTACCACCTACTTCTTTAAGGATAATATGACGACTGTAGCGCCGGATCTGCTCTTCACTGAATTTATGCATATCTCACCTTCAGCACAAATTGGTTAAACCACTTGTGCTCTATTTTAAGCAGAAGAACCCGCTATGTCAACTTCTTCACCAAGATTCAAGGAAAATTTGGCTTGACAAGAAGGCAGAACTGATTTAAATAGAGGTTATACCTGAGGGACCAAGGAACTGCCTGATAGTTACTACACAAAATCCTATCCCTTGACCAGAGTTGATGTCTTGCTCAGCTTGGAGCTACCCCTCATTTTCCTCCCGTCGGTCCCCAAAGAGGAACAAAGTTTATAAACCTATCACAGTATAAGGGGGGCGGGTTATGAAAAAGGAAGAGTTTTTTGCTGAGGCCATACCTGGTAGCACCGGACCTTTGCAAGGGGTGAGGGTATTAGAAGTAACTACATCTTTAGCAGGGCCTATAGTAGGGACTCTGCTGGCCGATTTAGGGGCAGAAGTCATCAAATGTGAGCTGCCCAAGGTAGGCGAAGTAATAAGGTATTGCCCACCTTTCTTAAGTAGCGAGGCATTTATGGAGCGGAGTACACCACACCTAAGTGTAAACCGGAACAAGAAAAACATTACCCTCGCATATAATAAGAGCGAGGGGGCAGCCATTTTTAAAGAACTAGCTGCCAAAGCTGATGTTATTGTAGAAAACTATAAACCCGGTGCTACGGATAAATGGGGTATCGGCTATAAAGATATCAGAAATATCAAACCAGATATTGTCTATACTTCCATCACCGGATATGGTCAATTTGGTCTCTATCATAAGAAACCAGGCTATGATCCTATTGCCCAGGCTATGAGTGGTCTGATGCACATTACCGGTCAGCCCGATGGCCCACCTACTACTACTGGTAACTATATGGCGGACAATTTGACTGGTTGGCAAGGGGCCTTTGCCACGGTAGCAGCCTTGTTCTACCGCGAAAAAAGTGGTAAGGGACAGCATATTGATGTCTGCCTGTTAGATTCTCTATTGTATACCACTGAGATGGGCATCATGGCAGCATCACACCTGAACTTCTTTTGGGAGAGACTGGGTAGTGGGGCACATCCCATAGGGACGCGGGTCCTTTATCGCTGTAAAGATGGCTATGTCTGCTCCCTGGTAGCTATTCAGACCCATTGGGAGAGGCTCTGTAAACTCATCGGGCGGGAGGACCTTATTACTGACCCTCGTACCAGAACCTTGATAGACCGAGTAACCAATTTCCAATTATGTGCCGACACTATCCAACAATGGACTATGGGTAAGACAGTAGAAGAAGTAGTGAGGCTATTTGACGAAGCAGAGCTGGTAGCAGCCAGGATATATGATTTCCGTCAGATAATTGAAGACCCCCATATCCAGGAGCGGGACATGGTGACTGAAGTTACCCACCCAATCCATGGGAAGCTCAAACTCTATGGAGTAGCGGCAAAACACTCCCTCACACCAGGTAAGGTAAGGATGCACGCACCTATGCTGGGTGAGCATAATAACGAGATATATCAAGAGCTACTGGGCTATGGAGAGGATAAATTGATAGCTTTAAGAGAAAAAGGTATAGTTTAGGGCATCCTTCATTTCGCCCAAAAAGTAGTTAACACTTTTAGTCAATAAAATTATTTTACTAATTTACCACCGAGCGCACAGAGAAAATTACTCTCTGGCCTCTTTGAAGTGTGGGAGTTTGCGGACCCTCTTCAACCCTAACTCCCTGACTCTCCCACTCCTTAACTTCCTGGAGTGGTGAAGGGTTAAAAAACTATTTTCCTTTTGTCAAACTGTTAACTACTTTTGCAGGATGGCTGATTTTGTTTTCAAAAATTCTTGATTGATAGATTTTCATCCGTTACTATCCAAACTTGTAT
>MHDQ01000230.1:0-4854 GCA_001803565.1 Nitrospinae bacterium RIFCSPLOWO2_12_FULL_45_22
TCTCCGTTGAAGAAATAACTAATTCATTGGTATGGTAGTCCATCATAGGATAGGCCAGTTGCACATCAAAGATAGTAATCTGAGGATCCGGTCTCTTGAGGGCTGTTCGGGGAAAACATCCCACCATTAGGTACTCCAATAAGATAGCCAGGCAAATCGCCATCCGTGTCATATTTTCCTCCCCTCTGTGCTCTGTGGTTTCATATTTTTCCCTCTTTTTTCATAAAACTTCTGACATTACCAACCTGAGAATAAGACCGGGTACCAAGCCGCTATAATCAGGCTGATACCAACAAAATGGGGTAAGTACACCAGCCCGGGTCGGGACCAGACCTTTTGTAGTCTTATTATCCGAAAACCTAAATAAAGACTCCAAAGGGCACTGGTAGCCAATAGCGCAGCCCTTATTAGATATACTATTTCCTTCTCCAGGCCATTTTGCTGGAAATAACCAAAGGTGAGCTGGCTCAGCCCCAAAAATAAAGAGAAGAGGCTTATGGGGGTATAGAGATAACCGATCCTGGTAAACAGTTCTTTGAAATCGCCTTTCTCCTGCATCCGGGGCAAGAGGAGTTGGGTAGAGATAGCCGTTAAGAGGGATAGGAGACCAAGGCTTAACAATACTGCGGCCAGGATAAAGACTACTATAGTGACGGCATCTAGTAGATAAAAGACCTCCCCGACCTCAGGATAATGGCTCATAAGCCACCAGGGCCCACCATAGGCCATGAGTTTACCCAGGCCTAAATTAAGGCCCACGCTCCCCAGGATATATTTTAGCTGGATAAAGAGGGGATCTACCGTCCAATGGAAGACCCCTAAAGGTAACCCTATAGCACCAAAGAGAAAGATCACTTCCCAAAAGAGGGGTTCGCAATAATTGATATTTAACAGCTCTTCCCCAGGTCTCCTCATACTCAGATGAATAGAATCTTTCCAGTTGGCGCACCGGAAGCACATGAGACAATAGCGGTTAGTGGAGAGGTTGGGCAGATAGATAAAGACCGGGCAAGGGTCTTTTCTGGCTCCCTTACCTGGATTATTTTTGTCAAATTCGGCCAGCTTCCGGTGATCTACCCGGAAATGTAAAGCACCAAGGCGGGAAAATACCCCGAACAGTAAGCTTACCGGACAAAGATAGCGACACCATACCCAGCCGGAGCGGGTATATATCAGATTAAAGATTATAGCCAGGAGGGTAGAACCACCCAGGATCAAGAGTTGGGGCTTGGGATACTCATATACCCCCACCAACTGACCAAATATGGTTATAGCAATAAAGGCCAGCAGCGGTATCCCACCCCATTTCATCCAGTTAGGCACCGGGAGGTTGCCACCGAAAGGACTGGCATAAGCCGATAAGGCCCCTTCCGGGCAGAGAAAGCCACACCAGGCCCGACCAAAGAGGATCATGGAGAGGACCACCAAAGGCCACCAGATATACCAGAAGATAAAATGGGAAAAGAGGACAAAATTATTAAAAGGCCCAGCACTTTCTGGAGCCCTGGGCAAAAGAGGTGGTATCAGGATCAAGGATAGATAGAAAAGGATCATAATAATATGTAGAGCAGTAATTATCCACCGTCTATTCACCAGGAAATTCTCGATTCCCTGCAAATGAATGGACCTCCCCCTCCTTTTTTTATAAGTTGCAATCCCTTCCCTAACCCCAATATAATCTGCTTCCCTTTGACTACTAATTGCCTTCATCCACTACCCTCCTATGATATGGGTTTAAGGGGTTTAAGAATAAAAAGATAAGCCATAGCCAGCAAGGCCGCTGCCAGCAAAATTCCCTGGCAGGTCAAAGATTCTACGGTAGGATATATCCTTAAAAAGTCGATCTGGGGGATAAAAGCGACCGGGGTGGCGCTTATTAGCCCTCCTACCTGGAATTCAATGATCCCTTGGCCGGTGAAGGAAAAGGCCAAATAATAGAGGAAGATGCTGGTCAGGGTAAAAAAGAGCCTTATGGGGATACGGACACTACCTAGCTTGAAGATAAAAAAGACTCCGGCTAAGGTCCCGGAACCTAATAGAAATCCTAACCAGATAAGCCCAGTATCCAATCCTTCCCCACTGGCTAATAAGGCCTGATAAAAGAGGACGGTTTCCGCCCCTTCTCTATATACGGCTAGAAAAGCGGTAAACCCTAAGGCAAAGAGGCTGCCCTGGCTCAGAGACACCTTTACCTTCTCCTGGATAAAGGCCATCCATTTGGCTGCCTCGGCTTTGCTGGTAAGCCAGTAACTGACATAAAAGAGGACTATTGCTGCCAGGAGCATAGTTGCCCCTTCCATGATCTCCTGGCCAGCGGGGTTTTGGGCAAAGATAGATTGAATCAGGAAGGCGGTAAAGATACTGGCCAATAGGGCAAACCCGGCTCCCTGATAGACTACCTTTATCTTATTATCATTACCAGTTTTTATAAGATAGGCTGTAAGGGCGCTAATGATCAGGATGGCCTCAAAACCCTCCCGCAGAATAATAAAAAGGGAGTTTAGCAGGGCCCTCCATGGGCTTGGTTCTTCTATCTCCAACAATTTTGCGGCTTCTCCTAACCGGGTGATAAGCCGCTGGAACTCTTGTTCAACTTGATCCTGAGAAGCCCCGGTCCGCATAAGGCTAATTATTTTGCCAAAGATAGATTCTATTTCAATCTTTGCCCTAGAGGATCTAGTGGCCAGGAGGGCTTCCAGACCTTTTCCTTCAAAAACATCGAAATATGCGCTAGAGACTATACCCTTGGCCCTTTGCTGCTCCCCTTTGCAGTAAAGCATAAGGGCTTCTTCCAGCAAGCCCTTTGTCTGTAGGACAATATCCCGTACCGGGACCTTATCCATAGAGGAGGAATACTGGTCTCCTGCTATCGCCTTGCTTGAGACAAAGATTAATGAGATAAGTACATAAAAGAAAATAATCCTCTTTACCATGATTGCTCCCTCCCATCGCAGGACTTTAAGAATTATGCTAAAATAAAAAATGGATCTGGAAAGAGATGCGAGCAGAGTCTTTACTCCTCTTCTCCAGGATTCCCTCCCAGGACCCTGCTGGGGTAGGGCAGCTAACCTTTCTCCCCAGCGGGGTCTAAAGAGGTCCCTTACTTTATTCTCTTGTGAATAGCCAACTCAAAAAGTAATTATGAATCTTTCTCTTTGCCCCTCTATTTTAACTGATTATTATTTGCCTTTTCTTAATTTAGCCGAATAAAGCAATGTGTTTAGCTAAAAAACCTCTGTTATTTTAATTAAGTCTCAATTAAAATAACAGAGCTGATATATCTATGTCAAGAATTTTTTTACCGGGGGACCATTCCCTTTGTAATGAAGCCGGCCTTTGAAGATACCCGGGCTCTACTCGGGGGACTAGAGAGCTTATAGCTCAGATAAATCAAGATGATAGAGAGGTTAGGGGATTTATCGTTGCAGATGGTGAGAAGACTGGGGAATTGGTCAGGCAGTTAAGATAAGTGAAAAAATTGCTGCCCTTTTGCATCCTTCATTTCGCCCAAAAAGTAGTTACCACTTTTTGTCAGTAAAATTATTTTGCTAATTTACCACAGAGCACACAGAGATCACAGAGAAAACTACTCTCTGGCCTCTTTGAAGTGTGGGAGTTAGCGGACCCCCTTCAACCCTTACTCCCTAACTCTCCCACTCCTTAACTTCCTGGAGTGGTGAAGGGTTAAAAAAACTAGTAACCGTTCACCAGCTCTTTATCGTCACGTCATTCTGAGCGAAAGCGAAGAATCTCAATTCCCCAGAGACCCTTCGCTCCGCTCAGGGTGACAGGCCCGGTGAACGGGTACTCTCAAAAGAATGTCAAGAAAAATTTCTCGGCTCGGAAAGGGATTAAGTTTTGGCCCCGCGCATCATCAAGGTTTGACCTTCCTGCACTACTTCGTCTCGTTGGTTAAGCATCTGGAAGGCAAAGGTAAGGACACCCCGATCGGGTTTGGATTTGGATACTCTGAACTCAGCTACCTTGAAAAGGCAGCGGATAGTGTCGCCGATCTTTACTGGGGCTAAGAATAAAGAGCCATCGTTTAAGTGCCCCGCTTCGGTGGCGGCCCCGGGGCTCTTAGCCCTCAGCAAGTCACCATCCCTGGTCCAGAGGCCAAAGCCCGCCGTAAAGACCAGCATAGGTGGGGCAATCCTCTCGCCAAATACGGTCTGTTTAGCAAATTCGGCATCCACATAGAGCGGGTCATAGTCGCCACAGAGGCCCGCAAAATTTACTATATCGGCTTCAGTAAAGGTGCGGCCTGAAGTCATTCCTCCTTCATCAGGTACAAAATCTTGTAAATAATAGACCTTGTTTGGGTCAAGGACAAACCGTTTTATCTCCCAGGGTTTTTTGGTTTTGCACTGTAACCGTTTACCTGCCGCGGCCTTTCTCCTTACCTTAGTAGTTAAAGTACCATCATAAATCGCCTGGCCGTTCTGGTTTACCACTTGAAAATTAGTCTTAACCATCCCAAATCCTTCCTGCTCCGGGTCATCCATTAGCTCTGCTACCTTCCAGCAGATCTTTATGGTATCACCCAGGGCAATAGCTCCCCGATAGTTGTTCTCAAAGCTACGAAAATAGGCCTCTGGTACTCCCCGGCCAGTTATATGCGGGGCATCAATAGACAACATACCGCTGACCAGGGTAGAGCCTAATAAGCCATGGGCAATCCGACCGCCATAGCCCCCCCCTTCAGTCAGGTGGCGATCCAGATGTACCGGGGCATAATCGGCCGTTATACAGGCAAATTTGACAATGTCTGCCTCTCCTACCGTACGGGTAAAGGTTTCGCCTTGCTCCCCAATAGTATAATCTTCCAGGAATTGATAAGCCTGAGCCATTGCT
>MHDQ01000230.1:4886-5301 GCA_001803565.1 Nitrospinae bacterium RIFCSPLOWO2_12_FULL_45_22
TTGGTTATTGGTTATACCCAACCCTTTGTAGCGAAAATCTTTAATGTTGTCAAACAAAAACTTGTTCCTCGACTACTAAATTCGCCCCCAGCCCCCCTAATTACAGACGCCTTTCTCGTCCTTTGGTGAGCTAGCATTTTATAAAATAATCTTTCCCTAACACGAAAAATGATGGGAATAAGAATTTTCGTAAATGTTTAGCCAAAATAAGATGGAACACAAATTACACGAATATACGAATAGCACGAATGAAATAAAAATGTTGCCTGCAACGCCCTGGCTGTTGGCAGACAGGGATGTTTATCCCGCGGTTACAGGGTTTAGATTCTATCTCCGACAATTTTGTGATGACCTTTATTTGGCTAAACAATTACTTGACAGAGGCTTTTACCCAATGATAGATTTTATCGAGCAG
>MHDQ01000231.1 GCA_001803565.1 Nitrospinae bacterium RIFCSPLOWO2_12_FULL_45_22
TGAGCCTACATAATAGGCCACCGGCATCGGCTCACCCCGGGCATGCCACTTCTTCATAATAAGATCCCCTTGCTGGCCATAGGTAGGGTCATAACCGATGCCATTACGGGTATGGATCATACCGCGGTAGTTGGCCCAGTTATTCCAATGCTCCTCCGGGTCCTCCATGCACCAGCAGCCGGTAGTGGTATACCGACCCCCATCACCATGATGCAGATAAGGCCAGGGGAACTTCAGGAGATTCGCCTCTTTACCCATCTGGATATGTTCTTTGCAGGGCCCGGTAGAAACTATGGTCGGAGGGATACCGGTGTATAGTCGCCTCAAGAGTTCAAAGGCAAAATCAAAAGGATGGGCATCGGGCGGGGCACCACCGGCAATGGCTAAACGGCGCCATATCTGCTGCGGTGGGCCTGCCCAGGGCTCTCCCAATAACGTATAACCCTCCGGATAACCTTTTATTTTTTTGAACCAAAGGATTGGGCCGCCTACCCGGCAAGACATGGTAGAGAAGGCCGCCGCCTCCAGATTCCAATCTACCTCTTCTTCTATCTCGATCAACTCCCCCAACTCTTTTAATCGCTTTATGAATTCTCGTATTGATGGCATCTTGACCCCCTTGTTGGTTAACTGGTTAATTAGTGAGTAACCGTTCAGCCACCAAGGCACTAAGTCACCAAGAAGCTCAAAACTTAAAATGCAAAGTCTAAAATTAAGGTAATTATTCCTCCCTGCCTGTGCGGTGCACGCAGACAGGAGCTTTACACTTTTAGCTTTGCGTTTTACATTTCCTTGGTGCCCTTGTGTCTTAGTGGCTGATAAAGCTTAGCCGGGTGAACTGGTTAATTAGTGATTGGTTAATTGGTACTACTCACCATTCACCAGTTTAATGAATAACCTCTTCTTAAAGCTTAGCTGAAAACTGACGTCTGACATCTGAATGCTAACTTTAGCGGCCAACAATCTGGGGCTTGGGTTTTATCCCTAATTTTTCCCAGCGCTCTAATACTCGCTTACGGATCTCTTGAGGGAAATGTTCAAAGGAGAGCCTGGCTGGTATATCCTCCTTGGGCCAGGTAGTGGGGAAGGTACAGTCAAAAAAGACCTTGCTGCCTGTACCGCGTTTCTTGTCTTCCTCGCTAGTATAAGCCACTAACGGACTCAGCGAGGCATCGGCCCCTTCCCAGATAACGATCCCCCTATCCGGATGGTTCTTCTCTATGAAATCCCAGTAGACATAGGTCATCTCCATGGGTGGCACATCATCTTCCACAAAAATAAGCTTATCAATTAGCCTGCCGGCCCGAGAGGAAAATACGGTAGCCGCTATCTGGTAGGGATGGCCGGGGAATAGGGGCTTTATAGAGATTACACCGGTGGTAAGGCCCCACTCGACCGGTAAGTTCAGCCAACGGACAAATAGGTTCGCATGGAGTCTAATTATTCTGATAAGTTCAAAAGAGGCGGTAGTAGACAAAACAGCCATAAAATCCGATACTTTAGCCCCATCTACTATAAAAGGCAGGATAGGGTTTTTGCGATGAGTAATGGCTTTTACATTAATAACTGGTTGAGGAGAAGGTTGAGAATAGCCAGCCGTCTTCTCACCATAGGGCCCCTCAATAATACGCACATGTGGTGGGACTTCCCCTTCTATCACGATCTCAGAGGTTGAAGGCACCAACAGGTCAGAAGACTCGGCCTTTACCATCTCTATCGGCTCTAGTCTCAACCCCCCTGCTATTGCTGCCTTATCCGTACCTTCCAATAGGAAGAATAATGAAGAAATATATAGAGCCACTGGGGCACCTAAACAGATACATATCGGCATGGGCTTGTTTTCTCTTTCATACTTCTGATATATCTTCCAGATCCCTTCACCGATAATAGTAATGAGAGAAGGCTCTTGAGGTAAGAAAGAACCTATAAGGGTCCGATAATCTTTAATCATGACCCGGCTGAATCCCCATTCTTGCATACCACTCTCTGGATCCTTAGCCGTGATCCCATGAAAAGAGGAATACCGTCCCCCATCATCGGCATGGATAAAAGGGAAAGGGAAATTAAACAGGTCCACTTCGTCCCCCAGAAGGACCTCCTCCTTGCAGGGGCCACTCTTGACCTGAGTAACGCGCAAAGGACTTCTCAACCTTTCCTTTATCACGTCCAAAAATTCCGGGTAATAGTATTTGTTATAAGCAAGGTTATGCTCTAATTCCAGGGCAATAGCCTGTCTGGTCCAGGGTAGCCGTTCCCGGGTATAAAGGGTCCCGGGACCGCTCAAGAGGCTCGTAGCCATACTATACCCTTCCGGATAGCCCTTTATATTTTTGTAATGGATAGCCTTATCCCCCAGGCGGTTGCTCATGGCCCCCAAGGCAGCCGCTTGCAAGTGCCAATGAATTTCTTCTTCAATCGGGTTTAGCTCCCCCATCTTCTCTAGCCTGGCAATATATCTTCTCATATGACACCCCTTTCTCTAATTTGACCTATTTAGCATATCCTCCAATGTTTTTGCAATCTTCATAACCTCTTTAGAAGCCGGGCTTTCGGGATGGGCCAGGACAAAAGGCTTTCCCTCATCCGAGCAGACACTTAACCGTGGGTCCAAAGGTATCCTACCCAAGAAAGGCACTTCCAGATCCTTCGCTAGCTTCTCACCACCGCCAAACCTTAAAATATTTACTGTGGTACCGCATTCGGGACAGACAAAACCACCCATGTTCTCTATAACCCCAAAGATCCTCACCTTGGCCTTCCTGCAGAGCAGACTGGCTTTATAGGCTACATTCTGGGATACTTCGGAAGGGACCGTTACTATTACTGCACCACTCAGATCAGGAATATATTCCATCATATTCACTGAATCCGAGCTGGTACCGGGCGGCAGATCTATCAGTAAATAATCCCTCTCTCCATATACCACATGGCTAAGAAACTCCTCGGTAGCATTCCTCCTCATATCATGAAACCAGGTTAATACCTCATCGTCTTGCAGAATATTACCCATAGAGATCACCTGGATACCCAATGTGCCTTCCACCGGTAGAATTCCATCATCACTAAGGGTCAGCTTCTTGGCCATAATGCCGAGCATCTTCGGTACCGTAGCCCCATCGAAATCCTGATCTAGAATGCTCACTTTCCTGCCCAGCATGGCCAGGGCAGTACCTAAGTTCACGGTAGTTATTGATTTACCCACGCCCCCTTTACCGCCTACTATAGCAATCTTGTGCTTGATCTTGCTCATAGTTTGTTTAGCCTTACCCATCCGCCGGCGGATAAACATCTTATCTTTCTCGGGGTTCTCACACTCAAAGAACTTTTCGCAACTCTCACAAAACTTGTCACAACTAAGGTCTACATTAATAGAAATAATCTCCCTGCCTTCCATAAAGCATCCTCCCTTACTAAGTTGTTATTGGGAAAACAAATGCATTCTTACTTTTTTCGGATAACATTTTTCATATACCTAACCCTTTGCCCTATGCGTGTAACTCAAGGCTTTAGCCTTGAACAACCCTAAAGGGTTGAGTTACAGGGTTTATAAAGGGTTAACTACTTTTGGGCAAACATAAAAGATGCCGGAACAAGGAGGTAAAATATCCCCTCACCCCTCCTTTACCTTTTAGCACAGTGGACAATTCCATGTCAAACGTTTCGTTTAATGTCAATAAACTTCTGAATTGCCTTGTTAAACCTTCTAGGTTGATAATTGTCCTAAACGATAGAATATTCAATGTCTTTTTAGGCAGAACTTTTTGGCTAGAAAAAATTTTTCCTTTATTATATACTTTTTTTGGCCAGCAAGCCAGATTTTTTGATTCCCCCATCACCGCAAAGGTTGATAAAAGGAGGTAAGAGATGGAGAGTTTTAAAGAGTTAATAGACAATCGCCACGAGTATGCCAGGGAATGGAAGAAAAGAACCGGGGGCAAAGTCCTGGGATATTTATGCTCCTATGTGCCGGAGGAAATAGCTGTAGCAGCAGGGGTACTTCCGGTCAGGATCTTTGGTAGCCATGAACCTCAGGATGTAGCAGAGAAACATATATATTCGATGTTTTGCCCCTTTTGTCGAGACTGTTTAGCCCAGGGGTTATTAGGTAGATATGACTATCTGGATGGGTTGGTCATGGCACATAGTTGTATGCATCTCCGCCAGACCTATTTTTCCTGGAAGACTAATATACCCTTATCCTACACTTGCTATATCGGGATGCCTTCTAAGCCCCAGAGCCCATTAGCCAAAAAGTTTTTAAAAGGCGAGCTGGAAGACTTTAAGGAGTCCTTAGAAGAATGGACCGGTAAAACCACTGGCAATAAAGAACTGGATGAGGGGATAGAGGTTTTAAACCAAAATCGTCGGTTGTTGCGGGAAATATATGAATTGAGAAAGGATGAAATACCGCCTCTTACTGGGGCAGAAGCCATGGAGATAGTCTTATCCAGTCAGGTTGTTGATAAAACTGAGCATAGTAACCGGTTAAGTAAATATTTAGAAGAAATAAAGCAGAGGAGCGGAAAGGGTGAGAAGGATCAGGTAAGATTGATGGTTATAGGCAGTGAAAACGATGATACAGAAATGATTAAGTTAGCTGAATCTCTAGGCGGTATAGTAGTGATAGATGACCATTGTACTGGGACAAGGTATTTCTGGAATGAGGTAATACCAGAAGAGGATAGACTATCAGCCATTGCTACTCGTTACCTGGACCGGCCCCGATGTCCGCAGAAAGACTTTGAAACCAGGAGCAGATTGCCGCATATTGCCCAATTGGTCAAGGGTTATAATGTGCATGGGGCAATCGTCATCCAGCAGAAATTTTGCGACCCTCACGAACTGGATATTCCTATAATAATGAATTATCTAAAAGAAGAACTAAACACCCCCAGCCTTTTCCTGGAGTTTGATGTTACGTTCCCGGCAGGGCAGTTCCGGACCAGGATCGAGGCCTTTATAGAAACCCTTCAATTAGAGGTTGTGTAATCACTACCTTAAGCGTAGAGTATTTGCTTTTAGGAGCGACAGCGCCAGTGCTGTCATTCCTAAACTCAAGGTTTTTGTAAACATACAAGAGGGTATTTACCGCAGAGACCCAGAGCTTCGGAGAATAGAACTATATGCCGATAGAACTAAACTAGCTCATCAATAGGCTTCTCTGCGCCTCTGCGCCTCAGCGGTGAATAGTAAAAAATAAGGAGGCAAGAATGATGGAGACGATAAAAAACTGGGAGAGTAAACCCTTAGAATGTTGGCAAAAGGCAAAGGAATTAAGACTAAATTTTTATAAAGAATTCATAACGGCAAATCAGGAAGGCAAGATAGTAAATGTGGCCTGTGGCTTAGTGCCCCAGGCGTTAATTGCTGGGTTTGGGGATTTTGTCCATCTGCAAGGGGAGCCTTACGGGGCCAGTTGTGGCTTTGATCGTAGGTTTTCGGACGAAGTAATAGATGCCTTTGAGACCAGGGGTTTTGCCCGGGACCTCTGATCATATTTAAAGAACCAGTTAGGTTCTATCTATGTCAATAAATATCTCTTTGGTGGTGAATTCCCTAAGCCCACATTTGTATTAAGCGGACATGGCTGTGATAGTCATGCCAAATGGGTTCAATTAATAGCGGAACATTACCAGGTGCCTTTATATGTCCTTGATCTCGGCCTAGCTGATATAACCGAGAAAAAGACCCAACGAAAAATAGAGTATTTAACGGAACAACTATTTGAATGTGTGGAGTGGCTCGAGCAAGTTACCGCGAAGAAATTTGACGAAGATAGATTCAGAGAGGCTTTTATTAATACTACCCAGTTGGGACAGCTCTGGGCCGAAATTTGCTGCCTTAATAAGGCCATTCCGGCACCTTTAGACCAAAAATCCATGTACTCATTCTTTGCCTTCCCCCTACTGGCACCCCATAGGAAAGAGACCGTAGAGCTTTATCGAGAGTTACGGGATGAGACGAAATGGCGGGTAGAGAATAAGATAGCCGCAGTAGCCACTGAGAGATGCCGACTATTCCATGATGGTCAACCACCCTGGGGATTCTTGAAAATTTTTCGCTATCTGGAAAAATATGGCGCCGTGTGTGCCGGTGGAATATATGGCTTTTCTTTGGGAGCAACCTGGGATTGGGATAAAATGGAGCCCGCCAAAACCCCTATAGAAAAAGGGGCCCCTTTAGATACCAGAGACGATTTGATTAAGGCTTATGCCGAGTGGTACATAAAGAGTTATATCGCCCAGAATATGTTATTTTCCCCCCTATGGAAGGCCGAAGCCTATCTAAAGACTATGAAGGACTGGCATATTGATGGACTATTGGTCCATCTCAATCGGGGCTGCGAAGGATGGGCCTTTGGTCAGTTAGAGATGCGCCTGGGGGTGATAAAAGGCGGTTATCCGGTATTAACCTATGAAGGGAATATGAGTGATAACAGAGAATTTGACGAATCTCAAACGCTGGATAGGCTTGAGGCCTTCCTCCAGAGCCTGGGGCTAAAAAAGCTGACCGATTAGTTATGCCAGGTAAGAAGACTAGACCGGATTTATACGGGATTGAAACTGCGGCTTGAGGGCCGAGTGGACAGTAAGGAGTGAGCAGTAACAAAAAGAGAAAGCTTCAAAGAAAGGATGGATCACGAGAGTTTACATAATTCTGAAGGGTTAGGTAATTTGGTTTGTGGTAACAAGATAAGCTTATGGATGTTGCTATAGGGACAGACCTGGTAGAAATAGGACGGATTAAAGGGGCTATAAATCGGAGGGGAGAACGGTTCCTTAACCGGATCTTTACCCCTAATGAGATAAGGTATTGCCAGAGGCAAAGGGCTCCTTACCCATGTTATGCTGGCCGCTTTGCAGCCAAAGAGGCGGTATTTAAGGCCTTAGGCAAAGGATGGCGCTTGGGTATGAAATGGACCGAAATGGAGGTGTTAAACGATCCCCAGGGCCAGCCATATATCATCTTGAGCGGTAGGGTCAAAACCCAGGCAGAGGAGGTGGGAATCCGCAGGTTTTTGATAAGCCTCTCCCATACCCGCGACTATGCCCTCTGCCAGTTATTGGCCCTCAAAGAGTAATTAATCCGTAAACTGTTCTGGTATAGCCACAAAAAGGCGCAAAAAGCTCTTTGTGGCAGAATAGTTATAATATCCTTATAAAGGGTATTGACGATTTCATAAAAAAGGTTAAGATTATTAAAAAGAAATGGAAGGCAAAGAAAGTTCGGCACAGAGAGAGGGGATTTCATATGCCATAAAAAAAGATTTGAGGAGGGGAAGGCCATTTTTAAAAATCGTTTAGTAGAGGCAATTACTTATCTGGTTATTTCCTTGATTTGTCTTGTTGCTGGATTAAAGATCACTAATCTCAATTATGCTATTTTTCTTTATTTGATGGCGGCCATGTTCGTTTTGGCTATCTTCCGGCCCAAAGAACTACCGTAACACAGCTTAAGGCGCAAAGTGTAAAGCTTAAAAAGCTGAGGTAATTTGTTTCCTGAGTTTTGCGCGTTGCGCCTTAAGCTGTACGCTTTCTATTAAGAGGGGCGGTGTAGCTCAGGTGGTCAGAGCAGGCGGCTCATATCCGCCATGTCGGGGGTTCGAGTCCCTCCACCGCCACCATCCCTTAGCTTAATCCATACTCTTTTTCTAAATACCAGGGTTCGATGGGCATTCTTCAGAGTCGCTACGGCGCCATAACCCGTGGTAGCAAATCCTTGATCTCGATCATCGGTGACTCGGGCTTTTCAAAAAGGCGGCTCGCACCGAGTACCTCGATCCCGGCTCTAACGATTTTAAATAAAGACAGTATTCATCAATGGACTCTGAAGCGATAGTGCAACTTATGAACATTACTTACTTGATCGAATTCCCTTTGAATCTTATCCCGGACTTCCCGATCAAGTCGAGTCCAGGTCGTTGTTTGACTTGGAATTGGATTTATAGGCGCATCATAACCATATGCCAGATTTATTCCACAAAGGTCAGAGATTAAATATCTATCGTGGAAATCATCCCAGATGAATACCTCGAAATTAAACTGATTCCAGCCGGCCTGTTTAAACCGAGCATTCCAATCCTTAAACTGGACCACCTGTCTACTTGCTCCATAACCTTCATAGCATACTCGATGAAGTTCAATTATAGGTCTTGGTCTATTGCTGGGACGATCAACAAGGTTTATGCTTCCGGATCTCAGCCTCATCCAAGGAAACGTACTTCAGGTCGCTTAAGTCCAGACGTCCGCTGAAATCGATATTATTCATACGTAGCATTGGTGTCAGTAGAAGGCAAATCTCGGATGTAGAACATCGGAGTTAACCCGAACGATAAAAACATGCTCATTAACCGCGGCTTCGTCAAAAGGAAAATCATCGTTTACAAAAGCTGTTTTGCCTGTTGTGGCTCTATCCTTTACAATTAGAACATCATTCCGAAGGATATTGCCTTGATTAAGGGATTCATAATAGGATCTCGGTATAAATTTCATTCCCTCAAGACGTGGCTTGCCATCATTGAACTCTCTACCAGGTTAGATTACCTGGTAAAAAAGAGGGGCATAGGCCTGGTAACCGGTGAGGTAGGTAGTGGTAAAACCACCGGCATCCGGGCCCTCTGCCATGCCCTTAACCCAGGCCTCTATAAGCCCCTCTACTTGCCTAATACCACCGGAAGTGTCCTGGACCTCTATAAGTCCCTGGCAGAGCTCCTGGGTCTTATTGACTCAAGCTCCAGGGCCAAACTCTATATCCAAATCCATCATGAGATAGAGCGCCTGGTGGAGAGTAAAAAAATCTCTCCTCTCCTGATTGTGGACGAGGCCCACCTCCTCCGCATAGAGGCCCTGGAAGAGCTCAGGCTCCTCACCAATTACCAGATGACACCCGCAAGGCGGGTACCCGCGGGAACATCTTACCCTTATCCTGGTTGGCCAGGCAGAGCTACGGATAAAGCTAGGCCTCAATATCAATGAGCCATTAAACTCTGGCTTATCACATGGGAGACAATCCTGTGGAGACGGTAATAAAAGGAGGGCGGGTTGTATTAGAAAATGGGCATTTAATATGAAAAAAGATATCTCTTGAGAAGGGGATTTCCCGGAAAATACGGTTGCCCTTATTGGTTTTCCTTTGGATAAGGGCATTGAACGGATCGGGGGACGTATCGGCGCATCCCGCGGACCGGCCCGGATCAGAAAAGCCTTTTACCGGTTGGCAAACGGATGTCGCCATCCGATTAATGAGTTAACTTTGCTTGACCTAGGTGATGTAGTACCTCAGATGGATCTAGAAACCTCCCATGAGCAACTGGGCGATATTATAACCTTCTGGATAAAAAAAGGAATATTACCCATTGTCCTGGGAGGCAGCCATGACTTAAGCTTCGGCTCAGTCAGTGGCTTAATCCAGGCAATACCTGGTCAGGAGAAAATCGGCCTGATAAATATTGATAGTCATCTCGATATAGATGTATGTGCGCGGGCTTATACACCAGGAGCCAGTGCATCCCAAGCCGATGGACTTACGGCTTCAGAAATCCTTCAGATTAGTTTTTTGGCTGGAAAAGAGAAGAAAGTTAAGCTCTTGGATGTCTGTGAAGTCAGCCCGCTTCTGGACATAGCGAATATGACGGTTAGCCTGGCTGCCCGGATTATCTATTGCTTTTTACAGGGCCTGACATTAAGATAGGGAAAGGACCAAAATTAATCCCCCTCACCTCAATCCTCTCCGCTTAGGGGAGAGGATTGAGGTGAGGGGGGGTATTTTCAGGAGAAAGATTTATGCAACCAAGCAAGATTATGCACATAAAGCGTCATATGCTAATGGTCCGGATTATCTACTGGGCCAATGCCTTTTGTTTTGTTAGCCTGCTTATTTCTGCTCTGGCGTTGTTGGGAATAAAGAATTATGAGGTAAATTATTGGGGTTATTTTTATTCGATGACTTTTCTCTGGCATGGTAACCTGCACGATTATCTGATTATCCCGTATCTGCTTCTCTTTTTACCCCACCTTTATCTCGCTTTAATAGCCTATCCTATTACTTTTATTGGCATGATAACCGGGTATGTGCCCAAAGAATATGCCCAGAAGCGCCACCAAAAATGGTATCAGGACAAAGTTGGATGAAGGGGCTTAAGGGAACAATCGTTTATCCCCGAGGTAAGTTATGTTTCAAAGCCTGAAAGTAAAAATAGCCCTGTGGGTGGGAGTACCCCTGATTTTAATTGTGAGTGTCTCCCATCTCGTGGCCCTCAGAGGGATTCAAAAAGAACTAATGACTGCGGCAGAACTCAGGGCCAGATCTCTCCATGGCGTGATCAATCGGTCGATCTTCTATATAATGCTCCATGGCAGGTCCCATAAGGGAGGAATAGACACTCTTTTAAAGGCGATATACTCCATTTCCGAGGTGGAGCAAATAAGGATATTTAGTGAAGAGGGAATTATCCTGAAATCATCAAAACCGGAAGAAATAAGAGAAAAAATATATAAAGAAGTGGAGGAAGCTACCCGGAAAATAAATATTACGCCGGAGAAAATTGAAGGAGAAGAAGTCATTG
>MHDQ01000232.1 GCA_001803565.1 Nitrospinae bacterium RIFCSPLOWO2_12_FULL_45_22
CGCGGCCGCAAAGGAGTACCAGACCGCGGTGACCCGTGACCCGAAAGACTTTGCCGCTCAGCTTAACCTGGCCTGGAGTTATTATCAGCAGGGGCAATATCATCAGAGTGTCTCCTGGAACCAAAAGGCTATGACTATCCAGCCCGGTCATCCGGCTCCCCGGTACAATATGGCCCTGACTTATCTGCACAAAGGGGATTATGAAAAGGCCCTGGAAGAATACAAAAAAGCCTTGCAAACAGATAAGAATCTGGAGATAATAGAATATGCTATTGCCGCTTTAGGGAGCGAATTGAGTAAGGAGCCGACGCTCAGGGGTGGTCATTTTGTCCTGGGTATCCTATTATGAGGGTAAAGGCAAAAAAGAAGAGGCCAGACAACAATTTGAAATGCATGTCCAGAAAAACCCTGACGGGATATGGGAAAAAGAGGCCAGGGAACACCTTGCTGAATTGACCAAAAAATGATAAAAAGGAGGGGGTAGATGGCCGAGATAGATGCCTTTTTCAAGCTGATGCAGGATCAGGGTGCATCAGACTTGCACCTGATAGCGGGTTCGCAGCCGATATTACGAATCCGGGGTGATATGGAGCGGGTCAAGTATAAAGAAATGGATAATGATGAGCTGAAGGCCATGCTCTATGAGATTACCCCACCTCATAAGGTCAAGCTCTTTGAAGAGACCGGGGATATAGATTTTGCTTATGAGATACCAGGCTTGAGCCGCTACCGGGCTAATTTCTTTAACCAGAAAAATGGCATTGGGGCAGTATTTCGCTCGATACCCAGCGAGATCATGACGGCTGAGCAGTTGGGCTTACCCGCGGTGGTAAAGAGGTTTGCCATGTTAGAACGGGGTCTGATACTGGTTACCGGTCCGACTGGGAGCGGTAAGTCTACTACCCTGGCTGCTATGGTAGATCATGCCAACCGCAACCGGAAGCACCATATCCTGACCGTTGAAGACCCTATTGAATTCGTGCATAAGAGCATAGGTTGTATCGTTAACCACCGCGAAGTCGGTACCCATACTAAATCCTTTGCCGCGGCATTACGGGGCGCTTTACGGGAAGACCCGGATATCATCCTGGTGGGTGAGATGCGGGACCTGGAGACTATTGCCCTGGCCATAGAAGCAGCCACAACGGGACATCTGGTCTTTGGCACGTTGCATACCGCCAGTGCAGCCAAGACCGTTGACCGGATCATAGATATTTTTCCGGCTGATCAGCAGGCCCAGATCCGTGCTACCTTAGCTGATGCCCTAAAAGCCGTAGTAGCACAGAATCTCTTTAAACGGATAGATGTTAAGGGACGATGTGCAGCCCTGGAGGTTTTGGTAGGTACCCCGGCCGTGGCCAACCTTATCCGGGAAGGGAAGGCCTTCCAGATACCTTCTGCTATCCAGACCGGCGCTAAATTCGGTATGCAATCCCTGGATATAGCCATTATGAACCTCTTAGAGAAAAAATGGATCAGTCCTGAGGAGGCTTATGATAAGGCTATTGATAAGGCCAAATTCGTCTCCTTTCTGAAAAAGCCGCCAGATGATTTTGCCTAGAAGGGGATGTTATTATGAGGAAGACAGAGATAGATAATATCCTGAGTACTATGCTGGAGACCCACGGTGGTGTTTCTGACCTCAACTTAACTGTGGGTAAGCCTTTACAAGTAGAGGCCTTTGGTCAGCTCACGCCGGTTCCGACCAATCCGCCGATAGAACAGCTCACCCCGTTCCAGACCGAGATATTTTCCCTTAACTTGATCGGCTCTGACCGAAGGAACACACAAAACCTTATCAATCAAGGCTCTTGCGACCTATCTTATTTCCTGCCGGATAAGGCCCGGTTCCGGGTAAATATCTTCTCCCAGCGCGGTTCTTATTCTATCGTATTAAGAAAGCTAGAGACCCGTATACCAACGCTAGAAGACCTTTTGTTACCCGAGGTACTGGCTAAGCTAGCAGAGGAAAAGAATGGCCTGATCCTGGTAACCGGCGCTACCGGGAGTGGAAAGTCCTCTACCCTGGCAGCCGTCCTCAACCTTATCAATGAGGCTAAAGCCGCCCATGTGGTAACCTTAGAAGACCCGGTAGAGTTTGTCCATTCCCATAAAAAGGCCACTTTTAATCAACGAGAGCTGGGGGGCGACTTTGATACCTTTGCTAATGGCTTACGGGCGGCCTTACGCCAGGCCCCTAAAGTCATCCTGGTGGGTGAGATACGGGATCGTGAGACAGTAGAGATCGGTATGAGCGCCGCAGAAACCGGCCACTTAGTCCTTAGCACCCTCCATACCGTAGATGCCGGTCAGAGTATAAATAGGTTGGTAGGTATGTTTGATTTAGAAGAAGAGAGATTAGCTCGCTCCCGCCTGGCCGATACTATCCGCTGGATCGTCTGCCAACGGCTATTACCTAAAGCGGGTGGTGGCCGGATAGCGGTCTTAGAGATAATGGGTACTAATCTGCGGGTGAAGGATTCTATTGTCCATGGCGAGTCAGAAGGGAAGACCTTCTATGAGATTATTGAGGCCAGTGTCCCTTATGGCTGGCGTACTTTTGACCAGTCTATTATTGAGCGCTACGAGGCAGGTCTGATAACCGAAGAGACAGCCCTGGCCTATGCCTCCCGCAAGGATATCGTCGGTCGTGGAATTGACCGGCTCAAGGCCTCTAGAGGGGAAAAGACTACTACTATCGAGGGACTCGGTATGGATGCAGAGTATGGTAAAGAAGAAACCAGGAGAAAGAGATAAAGACTATGGAGATTCAATGCACAGGTTGTAATAAACGGTTTATTATCCCGGAAGAAAAAATCCCACAGAAAGATACCTTTCAGATACTCTGCCCCCAATGCCACAACCGTATCACGCTATCCCTCAAAGAAAGGGCAGCAGAGAGGGGCGAAGAAACCAAAGAGCAACCCCAGGAATTACCCATAGCGGCTGCATCAGCCGAGGAGATATATAGCGATGTGCCACTGGCTCTGGTCGGTGAAGATAACCCCTCTCACCAGGCTATCATAAAAGAGGCTTTAGAATCTCTCGGCTATAAGGCTGTGCTGGTAAAAAACCCAGAAGAGGCCCTGGAGAGGATGAAATTTGTCCAGTGTGAAGTAGTAGTCCTGAACGAGGAGCTTGGGGGAAGCTCTCCGTCTAACAATGCCTTCTTGACCCATCTGCAACATATGCCTATATCCAGCCGGAGAAACATATTCCTTACTTTGTGCGGTAAGAACTTTAAGACTATGGATAATTTCATGGCATTTGTGAATAGTGCAAACCTGGTGATAAATATAAATGACCTGACGAGCCTAAAGAATATCCTGAAGAGGGCCATTGATGATGATAAGCAGTTCTACCGGGTCTTTAAAGATTGCCTGCGGGAGCTAGGCAAGCTATAACCGTAAGGAGTGAGCAGTAAGCAGTAAAGAGTGAGCAATGAGGCATCCTTCATTTTGCCCAAAAAGTAGTTAACACTTTTAGTCATAAAATTATTTTTCTTTTGTCAAATTGTTAACTACTTTTGAAGGATGCCAGCAAGGAAGAGTTTTTTTATCTGCTTGCTGCTCACTCCTCACTAATAAGGGGAAAAGGGGATGCCGGCTTTTGTCTGGACGGGACGTCGTGGCACAACCGCAATGAATGGTGAGATAGAGGCCGTTAGCCTTGAGGCAGCCCGGGCCCGGTTACGTAGCCAACGGGTCATTATCACTTCGCTCAAAAAAAAGCCCAAGCCGATCCAGATCAAGATACCGGGCATGGGTGGTAAGGTAGATCAGAAGGATGTAATAATCTTTACCCGCCAATTCTCTACCATGATTGATGCTGGCTTGCCACTGGTGCAATGCCTGGATATCCTGGCTAAACAGGCTCAGAATAAGGTTTTTGCCGATGTGATCTTTAAGGTAAAGACCGATGTTGAAGGTGGAGAAACCTTTGCCGATGCCTTACGCAAGCACCCAAAGATATTTGATCAGCTCTATGCCAATATGGTAGAGGCAGGGGAGGCCGGTGGTGTGCTGGACACTATCTTGCAGAGATTAGCGGCCTATATGGAAAAAGCTGCGGCTTTAAAAAAGCAGGTCAAGTCCGCTATGGTATATCCGGCATCTATCATGGGGGTAGCGATCTTGGTGGTAATATTTCTATTGATCTGGGTAATTCCCACTTTCGGGGGTATGTTTGCCGAATTTGGTGCTACCTTGCCTGCCCCTACCCGAATAGTGATGGCAGCCAGTGATTATGCCAAGGCCTATCTCTTATATGTAATAGTGGGTGTGGTTTTGATTGTTGTTGCATTTAAGCGCTATTATGCTACCGGCAGGGGCCGCCGAAACGTAGATGCCTTCATGTTAAGAGCGCCAATCTTTGGCCCCTTGATCCAGAAGATAGCAGTAGCAAGATTCACCCGTACCTTAGGTACCCTGCTGAGTAGCGGTGTCTCGATTATCGATTCTCTGGGGATAACGTCCCGGGTGGCTGGGAACAAGATAGTAGAGCTGGCAGTACTGGCTATTATTAGCGCCGTAAAAGAAGGGAAGACTATTGCCGGCACCTTGACCAGGGAGAAGGTATTTCCCCCTATGGTAGTGCAGATGATTGATGTAGGTGAGACCAGTGGTGCGCTGGACAAGATGCTGAATAAGATAGCAGATTTTTATGATGAAGAAGTAGATGCGGCAGTATCTGCCTTGACCTCCCTGCTGGAGCCTATGCTCATGGTCTTTTTAGGGGTGACCTTAGGTTTTGTAATAATAGCCATGTATATGCCGATCTTCACGTTAGCCGGAAGCATAGGCTAGAAAAATGGCCCAGACTATCTACCATCAGGACAAAGACCTCCTATTCAAGATCAAGGTACTGCTTGCCTTCCGCGTGATCATTATTACTGTCTTTATGGGGGGGGCATTCCTTGCCTCGCCGCGTATAGAGTTACACAACCCATCATTCCAGGGTATCATATCCCTCATTATCCTGACCTACCTCAGCACTATTGCCTATTCCCTGGCCTTAAAAAAGATCAGGAATCTTTACCTTTTTTCCTATCTGCAGATCCTGGGCGATTTATTGATCGAGACGGGTATAATATATTTTACTGGTGGTATTGAGAGTCCTTTTTCCTTTCTTTATACCCTTTCTATCATTGCAGCCAGCATAATAATCTATCGGCCAGGGGGGTATTTTATTGCCTCTATGGCGACTATACTTTATGGTCTCATAGCTAATCTCGAATTTTACCAGATTATTACGCCACTAGCCATCTCGCAGAGGGTAACAGGGATAATTTCGGCCGAGTATTTCCTCTTCAAGATATTTTTAAATATCTCTGCCTTCTTCCTGATCGCCTTTCTGAGCGGGTATCTAGCACAAAGCCTTAAGCGGACCGGGCGGGAGCTGGTAGAGAAGAAAATTGATCTGATAGAGATGGAAGAGCAGGTCAGGCGTGCCGATAGATTGGCTGCTATAGGTAGGATTGCTGCCGGGATGGCGCATGAGATCAGGAATCCCCTGGCCTCTATTAGCGGTTCTATCCAATTGCTAAAAGAAGAGATGTCCCCGGATGGCCCTTACCAGAAATTGATGGATATTGTCCTGACCGAGACAGACCGCTTAGACCGGATAATAACAGATTTCCTTACCTATGCCCGGCCCGCACCCCCCCATCTCCAGCCCTGCAACATCAATAACCTCCTTAAAGAGACCATTGCCTTGATAATGAATAGCCCATACTATTTACCCCAGATAGCTATAGAACTATCTCTGGATAAAAAAGAGACTGAAATATTGATAGACCCTAACCAGATAAGACAGGTCTTCTGGAACCTCTCTATTAATGCCTTACAGGCCATGCCGTCCGGGGGCAGTTTGAGGCTATCTACCAGGTGGCTAGAAAAACCCTGGAAAGATACTGATAAAAAATGGCACAAAAACCTTAATCTTCCCCTGGCCGAGATTATCATTGCTGACACTGGCATAGGCATCCCTAGCCAGGATAAGCCCCGGATATTTGAGCCATTTTTTACTACCAAAGATAATGGCAGTGGCTTAGGGCTGGCTATTGTCTATCGTATAATAGAGGAACATAGGGGTTATATAGAGGTGGATAGTAAAGAAGGGGAAGGGACCAGTTTCCATATATGGCTCCCCACCTATCCAGATAATAGTAAATAAGCGGAGAGTAATAATGCAAATTAAACCACAGAGGCACGGAGACACAGAGAAACCAATTTATTATGATGAAGGATTGACTAGCAAAATTATAGCATGTGCGATAGAGGTTCATAGACATCTCGGGCCAGGATTGTTAGAGTCTACTTATGAAGAGTGTTTCTGTCATGAACTCAATATAAATGGAATATCTTTTGAAAGACAAAAGCCTTTGCCATTAGAGTATAAAGGGATAAAACTGGACTGTGGATATCGGATGGACATGGTGGTGGATAATAAAGTCGTCATAGAGCTTAAATGCGTTGATAAAATTACATCTGTGCATGAGGCTCAACTGTTAACTTATTTAAAGCTATCGAATATTAGAGTTGGTCTAATTATCAATTTTTACACGAGTGTATTGAAGGATGGGATTAGGAGACTCGTATTATAAACTCAGTGTCTCAGTGTCTCTGTGGTTATATTAGTCATAAATATGTCGGAAGAACTATTCTTTATGTCAGGTTATTTATTTCTTTTACTATAATCATATGGGTACGAGCTCAGCAAAGATATTGGTAATAGATGATGAGCGGAGTATGAGGAAGTTCCTGTCCATTCTCTTAACCAGGGAAGGGTATTTAGTGCGGGTAGCTGAGGGCGGCGAAAAGGCCCTGACTCTGTTAAGAAAAGAGAATTTTGACCTGGCTATTACCGATATAATTATGCCCGGGCTGGATGGACTTCAACTCTTGAAAGAAATGACACAGCTAGACCCATCCCTCCCGGTAATCATGATTACTGCCTATGCTACTACCACCACGGCCTTAGAGGCCATGAAAATCGGGGCGTCAGATTATGTTACTAAACCCTTCAAGATAGAAGAAATCAAGGCTATTATAGCCCGGGCATTGGAGAAGAAAACCCTGGTAGAAGCCCCCTCTTCATTCGAGGCCACTTATCCTGCTTCTTCCTTCCCGGACTTTGAGATAGTGGGCCGCAGTGAGAATATATTAGAAGTATGCAAGCTTCTGGGTAAGGTAGCAGAGAAAGACGTCTCGGTATTGATAAGGGGAGAGAGTGGGACGGGGAAAGAGCTCATTGCCCGCCAGCTCCACTACAATTCCCTCCGGCGAAAGAACCCTTTTGTCCCGGTCAATTGTGCCGCCATTCCCAGGGAGCTATTAGAGAGCGAATTATTCGGCCATGAAAAAGGGGCCTTTACCGGGGCCCTAACTACTAAGATAGGTAAGTTTCAACTGGCCCATGGTGGGACTATATTTTTGGATGAGATAGGAGACCTAGACCTAACCCTCCAGGGAAAAATCCTGAGGGTGTTGCAGGAGAAGGAGATCGAGAGGGTTGGCGGCAACCAGACCATAAAAGTGGATGTCCGGGTTATTGCTGCTACAAATCAAGACCTGGAACAGGGTATCAAAGAAAAAAGGTTTCGCGAAGACCTCTTTTATCGGCTCAACGTGGTGCCTATATTTTTGCCACCCTTGCGGGAGAGGAAAGAAGACATACCCCTGCTGGTACAACACTTCTTAAAAAAATACCACGATAGCGCCAGAAAGGTTATTGGCATATCACCCGCAGCCCTCCAACTCTTGCAAGATTACAACTGGCCGGGTAATATCAGGGAATTAGAAAATGTCT
>MHDQ01000233.1 GCA_001803565.1 Nitrospinae bacterium RIFCSPLOWO2_12_FULL_45_22
TTCCGCTAATTTCCTTACCTCATCCGCTACTACCGCAAAACCCCTCCCCTGTTCTCCCGCACGGGCCGCTTCAATAGCGGCATTCAAAGCCAACAGGTTAGTCTGGTCTGCTATATCATCAATCACGGCAATAATCTCACCGATCTGGTTGGAATTTGCCCCCAGGGTCTGGATAGTATAGCTGGATTTCTGTACTGCCTCAGCTATACGGTTCATACCATCAATAGTCAGGGTTACGATCTCTCCTCCTTTAGCTGCGGTCTCGGAGGTCTTTTTAGCCGATTCAGCGGCCTGGTTAGAGTTTTTTGCTACCTCCATTACCGTAGCGCTCATCTGCTCAACCGCAGTAGCTACCTGACTGGTCTGAGAAGAACTTTCTTGCGACCCATGTGCCATCTGTTCTGCCGACGCAGAGAGTTCTTCGGTAGCAGAAGCCAGCAGGTCGGCCGTCTGGGCAATCTTACCGATCATATCCCGTAGATTATTATTCATGGTATTGAGCGAGGTACTGAGCTCGCCGGCCTCATCCTCAGAGTAGACCTCTAACCCTTCCTTAGTCAGGTCGCCACTGGCTACGGCCCTTGCCAGAGAGACATTTTTCTTTAACGGCTTAATTATTATAAGGCGTACTAATAGATGAATGATCCCACCGATTAGCAGAATTATCCCTACCGCTACCCCTATTAGTACTAGCGAATTAGATTTTACGGCCTTTTCTACCTCTACCATAGGGAGCGTTATACTGGTTGCCCCCAGGACATCCCCTAACTTTTTGCCGGGATGGCAATGGAGACAATCTTCCGTGGTAGCGCTATCTGGGGCCATCCAGCGGAATACCTTTCCTACGCCATTGCCCTCCACCCTAAAATACTCTGTTTTACCGCTTTCCAGGGCCTGAAGCCCCACCCCCTCAAAGTCATCCCTGGGAGCATTTTCTGGATTCAGGGGATCAGAGCTGGGCAGCCTTACACTATATATTCCTGATCTATTGGCTAACTTAGCCGTCTCGATAGTCATAATAGATGGTTCTATATCCAGATTCTTTTCTACGACGGCATTAGCCGCCCATTCCCGATCTACATGCAGTTGGGTGACAATTAATTTTGCCTTACTCTTTACCTGCTCCAGGATCTGGGCCTTTTGCATCTTGATAGAAAAGAACAAGATTACTCCCATAGAAATTAATAATATTACTCCTACTACCAACATGAATTTCAGCTCTAACTTTAGCCTCTTCCACATAACACTAGCACCTCCCAGTATTCAGCTTAAGTTCCAATTAAGTTCCAATGGGCAATATCTGGGTGAAATTACTGATGGCGGATAGGGCTTAAAGCCACAAAGAACAAGGAAATGAAAAAAGGCAATGACGCAATCAGGTTATTTATCATTAACATGGTCTGGTTGGCTGGAAAGCTATACATGTTTCCCATTTTTTTCTCCTTCCTTCCCCAGCTTTACTTTTTCGAGGTTAATTTAACTTGCTCCTACCATTTAATCTAAACTGCCCTACCATTTCTTTAAGTTCCAGGGCCAGATTACTCAAATCTTTACAAGACGTCCAGGACTGCTGAGAAGCAGTAGCAGTCTGCCTGGATATAGTAGCTACAGAAACCACATTAGAGGATATCTCATCCGCCGCGGCCGACTGCTGGTCAGCGGCAGTAGCAATCTGGTTGATCATGTCAGTAACCCGGTTAACGGCATCTATGATCTCATGCAAGGCACCTCCTGCTTTGAGGGCCAGTTGTACTCCAGACTCCACCTCTTTAGTCCCAGCATCCATAGAGGATACTGCCCCGGATATTCCTTTCTGGATAGACTTAATCATCTCAGCTATCTCTTTAGTAGCTTTAGTAGTTCGTTCCGCAAGTTTTCTGACTTCATCGGCAACTACGGCAAAACCCCGGCCCTGTTCCCCGGCCCGGGCCGCTTCAATAGCAGCATTAAGGGCCAATAGATTGGTCTGATCAGCAATGTCATCAATGACGGCTACGATTTCTCCGATCTGCTGGGAGGATTTACCTAGCTCCTCGACAGTCTTAGCGGAGTCTTTTACCGATTTAGCAATACTATTCATCCCTTCAACGGTTTTAGAAACTACATCACCCCCCTGGGTGGCAGTATGGACTGCTGTTTTAGCCGATTCAGCCGCCTGGGCAGAGCTTTTTGCCACCTGGATAACGGTAGCAGACATCTCCTCAATGGCAGTGCTTACCTGCTCAGCCTGTGAGGTTTGTTGATCTGCCCCTTCGGCTATTTGTTTGGTCGTGGCTGCCAGCCCCTCCACTGAGGTAGATACCAGACTAGAACTAGAGACAACTTTATGGATCATCTCCTCGAGTGAGAGGCACATATTATTAAAAGTACTCCCCAACTGACCGATCTCGTCCCTGGCTTTTATATCAACTCTCTGCCTCAAATCACCATTGGCCATCTCTTTAAATGACGCTAGCAAGGAATTAACTGGGTGACTGATCCCTTTAGATAGGAAATACCCCCCGATAATTGAGCCAGCAAAACATATTAGCAAGACGAAAAGCATCCTGGACCTCATTTTATAAGTACTTTCCAGGGCTTCATCTTTAAAGGCATTTATTACTAATACCCAGCCGGTTTGCTTATAGGGCTTAAAGGCCCCGATATAATCTTTCCTATCCCAGTTATACTCAATTACCCCGCTCCCTCGAGCCAGGATTGCTTTAACAAAATTCTGTTCTTTTAACTCTGGAGTTTTTAATCTACCGTTACCGTTGACCAGGACTTTACCTTCTCTATTTAATAGATAGGCAAATCCCTCCTGACCTACCTTTACCTCCTGTATCTTATCGGCAATCATCTTTGCCCGGCTGGCTTCATCTAAGTTGCTGCCCTGGATTACAGAAAGGATGCCTTCGGTCTCCATTAACTTTAAGTCTGCCAGACTGGTCAATTTCTCTTCCACGGACTCTAATAGTCCCTTCCTTGCCCCTGAATAGGCTAAAAACCCTACCAGGGTCGAAGGTACAATCACCAATAAAGAGAAAATGGTCATCAATTTTTTTCCTATAGTCCAACTCATGGTTGTTCCTCCAGAGCTATGTACTGACCTGGATTGGGGAGGTAGACAATCCCCCTCTCCCCAAACAAATTCTTGAAATTAGCAGTTAACCTGCATTATGCCTGCCTAATTTTTCCAGCGTTATTCACCATTCATCACCGCAAAGATGGGTATATTGTAAGGAGTGAGGAGTTAGCAGTATGCAGTTAACTGCTCACCCCTTACTGAACTTTGCGCTTTGCGGGGCATAATTGCAGGATATGTGCCCCGTGATGGTTCTACAGTTTATCCTGAAATTCTCTAGATATGCCCTCTAGTACCTGGAGATAATTCATTGCTCCACCTATATCACGGGTGCTGATACTCTCTTCTAATTTATCCACAAACATACCGAAGGTAGCTACTTTCTGAGAATCTACTACCTTGACTAAAGTTGGTACGAGATCTCCATAGCTAGTCTTTAGTCGCTTAAGGCTATCCAGGGCAGCCCGGGCATTGGTTCGATAGTTCTGCTGACAGTTAGTCAGCTCGGCGGTTATTGTATCCAGGCCGGCCTCACTCCAGGTGGGTACCGCTGCTAAAAATAAAATCCCTAATACCGACAGAGATATTACCTTAATCATTTTCTGCATAGTTTCACCCCCTCTCTTTCTCTTATTCATTCTCTCCCTTTCACCCTCTTACTTTTCGGCAGAAATCAATTTTTTATTAGAAAAATTTTTTGTAACTCAGTCTGTAGAGGTATTATTACCTGACGGGCAATAATGAAAGGGTTAAATGTGTGGGCTGTTTCCCGGGCAGAACCCCGCGTTTAACCCTGCACGTTTAATTGACAAGGGGGGATTTTTGGATGATAATAAAAGTCTTTGTACTCGGCAAAATTATTACATTATTCACTCCAAAGAGCCGTAGGGTAAGGTGACTAGATAAAGGGAAATGCCATGAGAATCATCCGTGATTTGTCAACTGACAAAAAAGATTTATCAAATCTGGTACTGACTATTGGTAACTTTGATGGGGTACACCTGGGCCACCAGGCCATCTTTAAAAAGCTGACCCAGCGGGCGGCCGAGTTAGAAGGTGTAAGCGCGGTCTTGACTTTTGATCCCCATCCCTCAAAAATCCTGCGCTCTACGGCATCTATACCCCTCTTGACCCCCTTTGAAGAAAAGATGAGATTATTAGAGGATCTAGGTATCCAGTCGGTTATTTGTATCGCTTTCACGGCTGACTTTGCCCGGTTGACCAAGGAAGAGTTTGTAGAAAAGGTTTTGAGCCAATCTTTGGCGGTAAAAGAATTGTTTGTAGGCCACGATTTCGCCTTTGGCTTTCGACGAGAAGGAAGCCTGAAATTCCTCCAGGAGATGGGAAAGGATCGGGGCTTTAAAGTTAATGTAGTTGATCCCGTAGAAATAAATGGCACTATAGTAAGCAGCTCTTTGATCAGGCGGTTGGTTCAGGAGGGGGTAGTGTCTCAAGCCTCTACTATGCTTGGAAGGAATTATGTGATTACAGGCCGGGTAGTTCAGGGGTATAGGGTAGGTAAGAAGCTGGGATTCCCTACCGCTAATCTTCTCTGTGCTAACAAGTTAATACCGGCTCCGGGTATCTATGCCGTAAAGACCGTATTTAAGGGAAATGAATTCGTAGGGGTTGTCAATATTGGGACTTGCCCTACTTTTGACCGGGAAGGGCTCAGTGTAGAGGTTCATATCCTGAGCTTCCATCAGGATATCTATGATGAGATGCTAAAGGTGGAGTTCTATGAGCGGTTACGGGAAGAGAGGCGGTTCGAGTCTCCTGAGGCCCTGGCAGAACAAATCAAAAAAGATATCGAACAGACCGAAAAGATAGTCCAGATATGAACCTGAAGTTTTGGCTCGGGATAATTATCAGCCTGGTTTTAATGGTTATTATATTTTACCAGGTTGATTTCACAGAAGTGGTTACTGCCCTAAAATCCGTTAACTATCTTTTATTAATCCCGGCAGCAATGATATTGATCCTTACTATATTAATCAGGGCTTTCCGCTGGAAATATCTACTAAAACCAGTAAAGACCGTCCGGCTATATAATCTATTCTCTGCTACTTCTATAGGCTTTATGGCCAATATGATCCTCCCAGCCCGTTTAGGAGAGTTTATCCGGGCATATCTTATTGGCCAGAGAGAAGATATTAGTAAGAGCGCTTCGCTGGCTACAATAGTAGTAGAGAGATTATGGGATATCCTTATATTGCTCCTCTTCCTGGGCCTGATCCTTCTGGTGACTCCTTTAGCCAGGGGAGACTCATCGCTAGAAGAAGGGTTGAAGTGGGGCGGGGGTATTTCTCTTACTATTTTATTTGCCATGCTGCTATCTCTAGTATTACTGAAAGAAAAGACCACAGCTTCATTGAGCATAGTGCAGACAATAATGAATCCCTTGTCTGCTACCTTATCCTTGAAGGTAGAGAATTTTATCTCCTCTTTTGCGGCTGGCCTGGGTACTATTAAGGGTAATAAAGACCTGATCTATATAGCCCTATGGTCTTTTATCTTATGGGTGGTATCAGCCCTTTCTATGCACATCATATTCTTTGCCTTCCACATTTATCTACCTTTCTATGCCCCTTTTTTCCTTATTGTGCTCCAGGCTTTTGGAGTAGCCCTACCCTCATCACCCGGCTTCATAGGTACCTATCATGTTGCTACTATTGCTGGCCTAACCCTCCTGGGTATCCCGAAAGAACAAGCCCTGAGTATCGCTATTGTTATGCATGCCTCTTTTTTTGTCCCTATGATCGTCCTGGGTATATCCCTTTTGTGGCTGGAGGGTCTTTCATTAGCCCAAATCCGAAATATCTCTAAACCCTAACTGGGTTAAGTTGAACCACAAAAGCACAAAGAGCATGGGTAGAGGAGTAAAAGGTAATTAGGTCATTGGGTCACTAGGTCATTAGGATTCAAGGGGTGGAGGATTCATGTTTCTCCACTTGAATCCTTAAATCCTCGAATCCTTTGAACCCAATAACCCAATAACCCAATAACCTAATAACCTAAAGTTATGGAGCAGATGGGAATATATTTTGACCATGCAGCTACTTCCTTCCCTAAGCCAGAATCGGTCTATCAAGCAATAGAGCATACTCTGCGCCATGTAGGGGGGAATCCGGGCAGGGGTAGTCATAAGAGGGCACTGAATGCCAGTCGCCTGGTATTTAATGCCCGGGAGAAGCTGGCCCAGATCCTAAATATCCCGGACTCAAGCCATATTATCTTTACCCTTAATGCCACTGAGGCCCTTAATCTTGCCCTGAAGGGGTTGCTAAAGGATGGAGACCATGTCATTACTTCTAGCCTGGAGCATAACTCTGTCCTGAGGCCGCTCAGGGCATTAGAGCAAAAAAGAGGTGTCTCAAAAACTATTATCCCCTGCACACCCGAGGGCTTCATTGATATGGAAGTCCTGGGAAAATCCCTACAGCGCAATACCCGCTTAATGGTCCTTACCCATGCCTCCAATGTTATTGGTACTATTATGCCGGTAGAGGAAATAAGCCATCTGGTGCACAAAAGAGGAGTACTTTTAGTTCTAGATGCTGCCCAAACTGTCGGTACCATGCCTATTGATGTAGGCGAGCTAGGGGTAGACCTTTTAGCTGCCTCAGGCCATAAAGGACTATTGGGACCCCAGGGGACGGGATTCCTATATATTAAGGAAGGGTTAACATTAGAGCCTTTATTTGAAGGAGGTACCGGGAGCTATTCTGACTATGAAGAACAACCACCAGAGTTGCCGGATCGGTTTGAGAGTGGCACCCATAATACCCCCGGCATAGCCGGCTTAGGGGCCGGCGTAGAATATCTTCTTAAAGAAGGATTGGGTAAGGTCTGGCAACATAAAAAGATGCTAACAGCCCTGGCCCTGGAGGCATTAAAAGAAGTCCCTGGTATCCAACTTTATGGGCCGAAAGAACCAGAGCAGCAAATATCTGTTATATCCTTCAACCTGGCGGGCCATGACCCAACTAGCATAGGGAGGAGCCTGGATGAAGAATTTGATATCCAAACCCGTCCCGGCCTCCACTGTGCCCCATTAGCCCACAGAGCGATAGGGAGTTTTCCCCTGGGTACTGTGAGGATCAGTTTTGGCTATTTTAATACCCCAGCCGAGATTGAATATTTTATTAGTGCCCTAATAAAAATAGGATG
>MHDQ01000234.1 GCA_001803565.1 Nitrospinae bacterium RIFCSPLOWO2_12_FULL_45_22
TTATCAAGGGTTTGAGAAGAAATTAATTTTTCCTCTATGATAGGGGTGCGGAATGTGGGTTATATTGTTCCTTCTTCCTTAAGCCGAACCATTTCTTTTTCCGTTAGGCCCAGCATCCCTTGATATATCTCCTGGTTGTGTTGGGCAAAGGTTGGCCCGGCCCATCTTATCTGACCGGGGGTAAGGGAAAGCTTAGGTATTACGCCAACGGTCTTAAGTCTCCTTGCCCCTGGGACTTCCATCTGTACCAGGTTATTTCTCGCTGCTATATGGGGGTCAGAAATTATATCTACAGCCGTGTATAATAAGCAGGCAGGCACTTTTGCTTTATTCATGATACGCACCACTTCATCACTCGCTTTTCCGGCTACCCAGTGTCGTACCATACCTTCCAGCTCTTCCTGATTCTCCCGCCGTCCTTTTGCGTCCTGGAAGCGCTGGTCTATCAGGAGGCCTTCCCGGCCTATGGCCTTAGCTAAGCCGGCAAAGGCGTTATCATTTGGGACAACGATAGTTACCCAGCGGCCATCTTTAGTCTGATAGTTATCCCCGGGTACGCAACCGGGATGGCGGTTTCCTTGCCGCCCGCGTACTATACCGAGCTTATCATATTGAGGAATGGTGGATTCCTGGATCCTTAGGACCGATTCATATAAGGGAGCATCTACTACCTGTCCCTGGTTACCACCTTGAGCATCGCGCCAGTACAAGGCCAGCATGGTACCAAAGGCATTAAAGACACCGGTCAGCCAATCACAAGCCGCCAACCCTACCCGCAACGGTGGTCCTTCCGGGTAACCGGTGAGATGCATCAGTCCACTAAAGGCCAGGCCAATGCGGTCAAAGCCCGGCTGCGAGCTATAAGGGCCATCCTGACCATAGCCAGAAACCCTGACCATGACTATCCCCGGGTTGATCTGCCTCAGGGTTTCAAAGCCCAAACCCCATTTCTCAAAGGTACCGGGACGGAAATTCTCTGTCACCACCTCTGCTTGGCGGGTAAGTTCCTTGAAGAGCCTTTGCCCCTCGGGCTTGCGCAGGTCTAACGAGATAGCCCTTTTATTCCGGTGCAAATCAGCCCAGAATAAAGATTGGTCGTTCACCAGGGGTGGGATGCGACGCACGGACTCACCCTGGCCCGGTATTTCTATCTTGATAACTTCTGCGCCAAACTCGGATAGTAAGGTAGGACCGAAGGGGCCGGCACCCATTGTGGCCGGTTCCAAAATGCGGATTCCTGCCAGAGCATTTGCCGGGATAGGGCTCATAGTTTTTGGAGGCGTTCTAAGTTCGCGGAGTTTTGTCGAGAGTATTTCAGGGTTATGGTGCCCCAAGGGTGGCCCTGCCCAGTCTACCTTTCCAGCAGTATGACTGAGCCGTGGCACTACATTCACCATCTTAACCTGATCACCAGTCAGATCCCTTGCCTCAATAATATTCTCTCTGGCTTGGACATGTTGGTCTTTAAAGACCATCGCCACATCATATACCGCATTAACCGGGACCTGGGCCTGGTTCAACATAGTTATTACTTGTTTTTGGGTTAAACCTCTGACCCACTCCCTTACCATAGCCTCTATTACTAGACCATTCTCTACCCGCTTGGGCCCAGTGGTAAACCTGGGGTCATGCGCTAGCTCTTCTCGCCCCATCGCCTTAGCCAACCGGGCAAATATAACATCTGAGACCGTGGTTAAGACTACCCACCGGTCATCCCTGGTGAGATAACAATCTCCCGGGGCCACCGACTGGGGTAAGGTATTACCGGTTCGCTCACGGATTATCCCCAGCGTATCATAGGCAGAAACAGTATATTCCGATATGCGCAAGATAGCTTCATACAAGGCCAGATCAATCCACTGCCCCCTACCTCCCCGGGTATCCCGCCAGAAAAGGGCTATAAGAGATGCCAGGGAACCTAAGGCCCCGGTTAAATAATGGGCATATGCTACACCGCAGCTTACGGGTGGTAAATCTGGTGTACCGGTGACGTAAGTCAAGCCACCCATGGCCTGGGCGATCCGGTCTTCCCCTGCCAGGTCTTTATAGGGACCGGATTGACCAAAGGGTGAGACCCGTAGCAAGACCAGGCCAGGATTTTCCGCCTCAAGACCCTCATAGGACATGCCTAGCGCTTCCAATCCGCCCGGTCCTAAATCCTCTATCAGCAGGTCGGTCCCTCGGATCAGGTCTACCACGACTTTTCGCTCTTGTTGCTTTTGCAGGTCAATAGCCAGGGATTTTTTATTCCTGGCCTCTACTGCCCATAGCAGAGAGGAGTGATTATAAAAAGGTGGAACCTGCCGTAAGGGATGGCCATTTGGCTCCTCTACCAGGATTACCTCTGCGCCAAAATCTGCTAACAAAACCCCAGCGAAAGAACCTGCCAAAGTACGGCTCAATTCTATAACTCTTAATCCTTCCAGTGGTCTCATGGCTTTTTACCTCCCTTTCACGGGCTATCTACCTCGGAATACCGGCTTTCGTTTCTCCAGAAAGGCACTTACCCCTTCTTTCTGGTCTTCGGTAGCCATAAGGTAGAGCATAACGTCCAGGGAATGTTTATACTCCTCACCACCCAAAAAGCGATTTACTGAGGCCTTGTAGACCCGCAGGGCAAGGGGGGCAACGCTCATCAACTTTCCGGCCAATTCCATACAGTTGTCCATCAGTTGTTCATGAGGCACAACTTTATTAATCAGTCCAATCCGTAAAGCCTCCTGGGCAGAGATAGGGTCACCGGTCATGATCATCTCTTTGGCCCTGGCCATACCTACTACTTGATGGAGACGAATAATAAGGAAGCCGGGTAATAGACCCACTTTGATCTCTGGCCCGCCAAAGGTAGCCCTATCTGAGGCAATGATCATATCACAGGCCAGGGCCAGCTCACAACCCCCGCCGAATGCCAAACCGTTTCATCTTCTCCCTTCGCCTCCTTCTTTGTAGTTATTGTCATTTTGTTCCTCCTTGCAATAGTGCACGTCCTAAAAAAGTTAATATCTGATGGGCTGTAATTGCTTTTATCGTTCACTAAATAGCCTTAGACATAGCTAGCCAGGAAGAGATGCGCGAGAGATGATCTCATCATAGCGCTGATCTATCTCAGCCTGGATCAGGGTGACCTGATCTGGACTGAGGTGAGAGAAGCGGCCTTGCTCGGAGAGATACTCTTCCACCGGTTTTCTTTCTTTAACCAACTTGGTTATCCTCCGTTGGCCATTTTCATATTCATATAGGACGGTGAACCCGGTCTCTACCGCCAGCCGGGCTAGCTCGACGGTCAGATGAGTATCATACTCCCAACCCGTGGGGCAGGGGGCCAAAACATGGATAAAGGCAGGCTTGCCTGATTCTCTGGCCCTTCGGGCCTTTCTGATCAAGTCGTGGGGATAGGCAATAGAGCCGGTAGCGGCGTACACGTCTCCATGGGCCTCTATTATCTTCATGATGTCCTTCTTACGCTCCTGTTTACCACCCGGGGTAGTCTTGGTCTTGCTAAATAGGGGGGTAGCTCCGCTTCGCTGCACCCCAGTATTCATATAAGCTTCATTATCATAGCACATATATACTACCTGGTGTCCTCTCTCTAATGCCGCTGATAGGGTCTGTAACCCAATATCAAAGATCCCTCCATCTCCGCCATAGAGAAAGATATCCATCTCCTTGTTCTTCTTTCTAAGACCCACCTCCACACCGCTTATCGCCCCACCGGCATGGCTGAAGGTAAACATCGTATAGGGGACCTTCCAGGCCGTGAGGGGGAATATAGCCATGGCCCCCAGGCAGCCGGCATTCATAGATACGACAGTATCCTTACCAAAGACGCTGGAAACGACACGAACCGCAATCAAACCACCGCAGCCAGGACAAAAGGGATTACCCCGGCACAGGAGGGGTTCACCTTCTTTGACCAGTTCTCTAGCAACTTGTTCCCCTTCAGTTAATTTCTTGAAATTATGATAGCCACTTATTTTCTGGTTAGTCTCTCTGAAATTCAGGTTATACCAGCGGGGAAATTCCTCTTCTTCTTCCCAGGCCACATCCACCAGTTTTTCTATATCGGTCTGGAAGATATCCCTACTCCCTATGATAAAATTAGAGACCAGTGCCCCGGTCCGGCGCAAAGCGAAACCTACCTCAATATACAATATCCCCTCGCTACCGGGAGAACAGGCCCGGTCTAAAACCAATACCTTTTTGGTATGGGACAAGGCCTGCTTGATATCTTCTTCCGGGAAGGGTCGGAAACACCTTATCTTCAATAAACCGATCTTCACCCCTCTTTTCCGGTAGGCATCAACCGCCTCTCTACAGATCCCTACCACCGCCCCCATGGCTACTAATACTAATTCAGCGTCATCGACCCTATATGACTCGATAAGTCCATTGCCATAAGACCGGCCAAACATCTGACTATATTCATCATGGGCTTCTCTTATCACCCCCCTGGCATTTTGCATGGCTATATATTGCTGATACTTGGCCTCGGGATAATCAGAAAAGGTGCCACAGCCCTGAGATATGGGATACCCTGGATCGATAAAACCATGTTTTGGTTGGTATGCGGGGAGGAAAAGGTCTACCTTTTCTGCCGGTGGTACATCAACCAATTCATAGGTATGGGAGATCCTGAACCCCTCCAGTACTACAAAGGCCGGCAGCAGGACTTTTTCATTCTCACAGATCTTGTAAGCCATGATAATAGAATCCAGGGCCTCTTGAGAGTCTTCGCAATAGAATTGGAGAAAGCTGGCATCCCTCTCTGAAAGACTATCGGAGAAGTCGGCATCGAAAGTCTGAGGCGAGCCGATCGCCCGGCTGGTATCCGCTACTACCATAGGTAAGGCCATGCCGGAGGCCATCCATAGGACCTCCTTGGCCAGGGCTATACCCTGGGCACAGGTACAGGTGAAGGTCCGGCAACCCGCGGCGGCGGCCCCGGCACAGATATTAACAGCTCCCAGCTCCGACTCGGCATTGACCGATTCAGCATCGAGCTCCCCCCGTTCAATAAGTTTCATAAGCGCTTCTAATACCAGTACATATTCCTTACCCCTTTTTCGATCGACTCCAGACTGACCAGTCCGGTGACGGCTGCAAAGGCCCCGAGCATTACGGTATTAGTTATTGGTGTACCCAACTTTTCTAGGGCGATGGTCGTCGCATCTACATAACTGGCCTGGTGCTCGAAATTCAGAGATTTATCAGAATTGGCGATAATTACCCCGTGCTTCCCTAATCCAGCCTCCAGATCCACGCCCCCAACCAGGGTTGGATCTAACAGGACCACATAATCAGGGTCCATAATAAATCCCCGCTCTCTTATAGGCTTATCACCTATCCGGGCATATCCTTCAATGGGTGTCCCGCGCCGGTCCCAGGTTTGCGCTTGAGAGGACTGGCCATACTTTTTATCGTATGTGGCAGCCATGGCAATCATATGGGCAAAAGTGACCGCTCCCTGCCCACCCCGGCCATGAATCCTTATCTTGGTTATCATCCCTTTTCTCCTTGAAATAAGTAATGACTTTTTAGTTGCAGTGATAAAAAATTACCTATCTAAACGGATTAATATTCTACCTTCCGTTAGACATTTTTACAATGAGGTATTTTGCGGCAACCGCCCCTTGATTTTGAATCTTCCAATAGGTAGAATAGAAAAGGTATCTGGGTCAAAAACTCTCACATTCTGAAATAGGCCCCCGTATATCGTAATTTTTAGCGAGGAGGTTTTTATGGCGGAAATGAAGACTTTTTCTCAGGATCTAAGGACACCGAAAGAAGCCGATGACCTATTCTTTACCTATTGTTCTGCCACCAGGCGGAAGGCAGCCGAGGAGTGTGTCCCTTATCATATGGATATCGAGATTAATAACCGTTGCACGGGTGGATGCCGCTTTTGTTTTAACAGCTCCAATCCCCAAGGTGATATGTATATCCCCAAGGAAAAGATCTTCCAGTTGATAGATGAGGGGTATCAGTTGGGGGCCAGGCAGATCCTCTGGAACGGCGGAGAACCTCTGTTCCATCCCGATTTTTTCGAGATTACCGAATATGCTGGTGAGAAGGGGATGAAGTGTGCCTTCTTTACCAGTGGTATCCCGGTGACTAAGAAGATCGCCCGGAGGTTAGTGGGTACCCCTAATCTCCAGGCCATGGCTATAAATATTGATGCCTTTGACCAGGCTATCTTCAACCAGCTCCATACTAAACCCGGTGCCTTGAAGCGGAAAATAGAGGCTATCCATAACATGCTGGATGCGGGCATGCCCCCCAGCCGCCTCCTCCCCTCCATCTGCCTCACCAAGCCCTCTTGTGAGACCATTGAGGAGACTGTGGACCGTTATGTAGATGAATTTGGGGCCAGGATGGTCTATTATTTTACCTTTATTCCATCCGGTTACGGGATGGACAATAAGCCATGGGAACCATCCCTATCCCAGATAAAGAAGGCTTGCGAGTACCGGGCGCAGCGTACCAGTCCCCACTGGCTACGGATCGGTCCCCTGGATTGCAATGTGACCCATTGCCGGATAAAGATATATATTACCTATTGGGGAGATGTGTTGCCTTGCAATTTCCTGACCCATCTCTCAGCCGGTAGTATCTACGAAAAGAGCCTGATAGATATCCACGAGTCTAACCGTGAATGGCTCCATTTCAAGAATTTTGAGATCAAGGGTAAGTGTGGGCAGTGTGAGAATAATGATGTCTGCTTCGGCTGCCGGGGAAAGGCCTACTGGTATCTGGGAGACGAGCACCTCTCTGACCCGAAGTGCTGGATGAACCCGGAGGCCAAAGAATACTATTGCCAATAAGTAAGCGTTCAGGTATCAGCAGTCACTTTTCAGTTAAAACTAGCACTCAGGGATCGAGAAGCAGAATATGGAGATCAACAAGCCGACCCCTATCCCTGATCCCTGAGTGTGACGGCTGAATGCCTGCAATATGTCGGGAGGGTTAATTATGTCAAAGGAAAGGGAGACAAGGCCGGTTGAGGATATCTTCGATAAATATATTAGCCCGGCGAAGATG
>MHDQ01000235.1 GCA_001803565.1 Nitrospinae bacterium RIFCSPLOWO2_12_FULL_45_22
ATAGGTGCAGCTCAGGCCCATCGGGTATGAGGCCCAGGAAAGAGCCACCCAGCAATACACCTGCCAATATCTCACCTATTACCGGACTAGCCCGCAACCTCTGGAAGCCCTCTCCAGCAATCCGGGCTGCTAGTAATATAATTGCCAGTTGATATATCCAGTGCATATCTTAATATCTTAATATCTTAATGTAGTGATTTTTGCTAATATTCAATACGGATTTTGGTGAGTTCTTCAATGAGGTTTGCTGCCCACCGATAGATATTATTACTCCTGAGGCTCTCACGCATCTTCTGCATACGAGCCCTTTGTTCCTCTTCATCCATTTCTAAGGCGGTGCGAAGGGCATCAGCCATCTGTTCAATATTGTATGGGTTGACGATAAGGGCATCTCTTAATTCTCTAGAAGCCCCGGTAAACCGGCTAAGGATAAGGACCCCTTGCTCATCTTCCCGGGCAGCTACATATTCCTTGGCTACCAGATTCATCCCATCATGGAGGGAGGTTACCAGGCAAACATCGGCAGATTCATAGAAGGGCTTGATCTCTTTATGGCTGTGGTGTCTCTTTAAAAGAATAATGGGTTTCCAATCCCCGGTTTGAAAACGTGCGTTGATTCTTTCTACCTCGGCCTCAATCTCTTTAACCAGTTCTTGGTACCGCTTGATAAGGGTTCGACTCGGTGCACCTAATTCAACAAAGGTAAATTTACCTTTGTAATCAGGATACTTATCTAGAAAGCGCTCAATGGCCCTGAGCCGCTCTAATATCCCTTTGGTATAATCCAGCCTATCCACGCCAACACCTAACAATCTTGATTTAATCCCAAGTTGTTTAAAGATATCGCCCTTCTTTATCCTGGTTAAATTTAAATTATTGGAATCACCCGGATAGGCGATGCTAATAGGAAATGGCTTCACGTATGTTGTATGATCCTTTCGTTTGACAGCAAAGTGTTCCCAATCGATACGGGATTCCAATGCTTTGTCAACCGTATCCAGGAAGTTATTGCAGTGGAGCTGTATATGGAAACCAATGAGGTCTGCCCCCAGCATCCCATCGAGGATTTCTCTCTGCCAGGGGCAGATACCGAATGATTCAGGATTAGGCCATGGGATATGCCAGAAGAGGGCGATACGAGCATCCGGGCGCTCTTCTTTTATCAATCGGGGGAGCAGGGCAAAGTGATAGTCCTGAACCAGGACCAATGGTTCATCGGTGGCATAAATCTCTTCTAAAACAGCCCGGGCAAATTTTTCATTCACTGTTTGGTAATGGTTCCAATCAACCCTTCGAAAGATGGGGCGGGTATGGGCAATATGACACAATGGCCAAAGACCCTCATTGGAAAATCCGAAATAATATCCTTCTTCTTCCTCTGTAGTAAGCCAGACCCTTTTAAGGGTGTAAAGAGGCTCTTCAGGTGGAACTCTAATCTTGTCTTGTTGATCCACGACTTCTTTGTCTGCCTCTCCACTACCATGAGCAATCCAGAGGCCACCACATGCCTCAAGAACCGGCTCTACCGCAGTAACTAAACCGCTTGCCGGAATAATGCACTCCATCTGATCTCCACTCCTGACATGCATGTAAGGTTCGCGGTTAGAGACAACGAAAAGGTTTTTATCCTTAAGTAGAGAACGTATATGTTCCGTAAGCCGCTTTGCGGTCCAGAGCGAATCAGCCGTGTGTCTGAGCCTGGCCTCTTCTTCCGCGGCAGATCTAGCCACCATTATACTTCTAACCATGTGAGTAATCTCTTTGGTCAATGGTTCAAAGATGTTTCCTTTAGGTAAGTGAAATGGTTCTATTGCCTTGTCTTCCCGGAATCCTTTCATCCATTCTACTAGTCTGGCGATAGGGCCGGAAATACTCCACCGTATTACCAGCATAGTGATGAGGGATATAAAAAAGGCCTGAACCAGAAGCCTTACAAAATTATTTTTCCATATTTGAAATAGGCGCTCCTGGATATAGGTAGCATCATTAAAGATCACCAGGGCACCAGCAACGTTACCGTCACGATTAATGGGGAGTACATAGAGATATCTCCTCTTATCTTTAATGGTTATAAACACCCCTTCAGCTTGATTAGCATTCATAGCATCGGTAACAATTGTAGGTATGGTTGGGGGCATAGGGGCCAGGTCTGGGGTAGCAGCGATAAGATTATCTTTAGTATCATATATAGCCACTCCTTCAAGCCTTTGCCTATTACTAAATTTTCCTACGATGCTCTTGAGGCGATCAAGGTTGCCTTGCCCTACCAGAGGGGCAACAGATTCTTCAAGACTTTCTGCTAAAAGAGATACGCGATGCTCAAGCTCCGCCTTTAACCTGGCCTTTTCCTGTTGCACCTGAAATAGAGTGAAAAGTAAAACGATAAGGCTTATGGCGATAAAAATCGATAGGACAATACGCAAAGTGACTTTCATCTATCCTGATGACCCTCCTTTGCCTTTTAAGGTAATTAAGATATCACTTCCCTACAATAAGTTAGAGGTATACTATTCCATCGGTACCACGGTCAATGGCCAGAAATAATAATAGGTAATCCTTCAGGTGGCGGGTGAGCAAATAATGCTGCCGTACATGTTCCCGGCCATTCTCTCCCAGCTTTCGGGCATATTCCGGATTAGTAAGGAGATTTTTGATGGCATAGGCCGTACCTTCTATGGAATGGACCAGGATTCCGGTAAGGTTATGTTTTATCTGCAGGGTTATACCACCTACGGCACTGGCTATTACTGGTTTCCCTTTCCATAAGGCCTCGGTTACTGTAAGGCCGAATCCTTCGCGCAGTGATTTCTGAATAATAATGGTAGAGCCCCGCTGCAGGGCATTTATCTCTAAATCGGCCGTGGGCGGTAGCAGGAGGAGATGTATATCCTTATCTTTTCCCGCCTCCGCCTGAACCTCTTGTAAGACCTGGGCCCCTTCTGGGTCATCGGTAGCTTCGCCCCCGGCCAAAACCAGTTGACAATCAAAATTAGGCCTCACCTGCCTGAATGCCTTTATAACGCCTATAGGGTCTTTGAAATGGTCGAAGCGAGAAATCTGGGTAATAATGGGCCGTTTAGGGTCTATCTGATACTTCTCCAGGAAATCTCTGATGAATTCCTGAGTAAGTTCTTTATTCTTATCGCTTAATGGGTCTATAGAAGGGGCAATAAGGTACTGCTTCACCTTGAGGGGTTGGGCAAAATTGGCCGATGAGAATACCGCCGCATCATACTGCTCTACAAAGGGCCTCAAGAAATCCCATACCTGTGCCTGGGGGTTAGAGAGGTCAATATGGCAGCGCCATACCCAATGGGCATGCCCCTTGTACCTCTCTTTCACTAAGGCAATGGGCTGCGGGTCATGTACAAAAATAATATCACCATAAAACTCTATCAAGCGGAGGTTCTGCTCGGTAGTTTCCAGGAAGACTTTGAATATATCCTCGGACAATTGGCCAGCCTCACCCTGGAGGGAATTATGAAAGGACTTAGTAGCCTCAAAAAAGGCTGTACCACCCCGGATTACATCCCACCTTATCTGAACCCCTAATTCACTTAATAAAGGCACCAGGCGATGAAGGATCTCTGCTACGCCACCTCCTACCGCAGTAGAGTTGATGGTCTGTATAGTCTTACCCGCCAGCTTCTCTGCTAAAAGGCGCAATTCTTCTATCACATAGGTACCTACTATTGAGGTATAATCTTCTAATCGGATTGGCATAAGACTGCCCTCATCTTTTCCTTCTTAATACCCGATCTATCTCTGCTTCCAGCATAGCGATCAGGACTTCCCTCAATTCTTCTAAGGTATACATATAGGGGTCTAGCTGGGCGATTCTATCGGCTAATTCTTTTTCGCCCAAGCTGGTTTCGATCCAATGGCTGAAATCATTTGTCCCCCGGCCGAGCCGGAGCCTGGCGGTAAAGAAATGAAAATACAAAGAGTTGGGGCTAATTACCCTGAGGGCCTCTACAAATTCATAGATATTAGTAGCCAGATAGGGAGTAGGAAAGACAAATTCTAGGGAGCGGAGAAAAAAGAATTCCTCACCTTCAGGGGCGATACGATACCTTCTATTTTTTTTAATATAAGATTCTATGGTGCTGAGGGTCTTTTCTCGCAAGTCTTTTAAACTGGTAAACTCTATGGTATTTATCCCCTCTAACTGTTCCCCTAACCACTCCTCTTTGAGGGACTCTTTTACCCAATGGGTAAAGGCAGAAGGGGGCTGGGGAGTAAGATAGTGGTGCCGTATCAGGAAGTTATGGGTATGGTTAAAAATAACCGAATCGTCCACCTCACGGAGGTGCTTCACCAGTTCTTTAAGGTTGCGGGCCTTCCGGCCGGTCAGTTCAAATAGATGCAAACAGGAATAAAACCTGAACCCTTCCTTGGCATGCCATTTAGGCTGCATAACTCTTTTTTTATATAGTTGGCGTAGCTCAGGGCTTTAGCCCTGATTGGTCAACCCTGAAGGGTTGATTTACGGGTTACACTGACAGAAAATAGCCACACACAATTATAAAGAGATATAGGGGCAGGCAGGGGCAGCTTCTTCACCTTCAGCAGGGGCAGCAGCCTTAGTAAGGGATTGAACGGTAGTACCCTCTACCGTAGCCTCCACCTCATCACCTTCTGCTACTTCAGCCGCAGCCGCCTCATCACTCAGGTCATACTCGGTCCCGGCAATCGTAATCTTCTTGCCTTCCTTATCCAGCTTCTCCATAACACCTAAACCATCCTCTCCTGGACCTAGTTTGAGATCCATAATGGCCAGGTCTAAGACCACGTCTCGTGCATGGGCCAAGGCCTCCTCTCCTGCACTGGCAGGGATTACCTCATATTCCTGGGATTCCAGCCGGATCTTTATCAGATCGAGGACATGAGGCTCATCATCTACAACCAGGATCTTCTCTTTTGTCATGCCCTGCGTTTACCTGTTTTCTTAAGTTCTTTTTTCTTTCTGGGACATCCGATAAAAGCTAGGAAACTACTCGACGGGAGCGATGAATACCGTCGGAGCGGCCAGGAGGGAATGGGTGGATCCTAACCTCCCTACCGCTCCCGCTAACGCACGGCACAGTGCCATCAGATAAGCGGGAACCCGCACATACAGTAACACTTCTAATGTCTAAATGTTTCCTGCTTTCTCTAAAATATCTTAATCCATGTATGAAATACTCTTCTAAAGTCTCAGTGTTTATGTTTTTTGCTTTTATTTTGTCTGCCGAGAGCTTTTTAAATTCTTCGTCTGCCTCCACGCAGTCACGAACCCAAACAGCATAAGCACTATTTTTGCTGGTTCTCTCTGAATAAGTGACAACATTGTCGAGGGAATCACCAGTCCATTTCCAGCAAGGAAAGAATTCTCCACATTTATCATAAAGCCGCTGAGGTGTCATTCCTCCGGCCATAATGATAAGCCGGTTAAAACCAGACTCTTTTTCCGGAATTTGCAGATTTGAAAAATCTGTTTTAATCCCGAAAGTATCCTGGTAAAAACCTTCCCATTCAGCAATCAATTCCTCGATGCTTCTTTCCTCTAAAGGGATTCTGGTATCCAAAGAAGCTTTTGCATTCCGACGGAACAAATCTTTAATCTGGTGGAACAAATTACTCATAGCCAATCCTCCCTACCTGCTAAGGGTTCGGTATCTCCCGCTATCTCTGGCAAAAACCCAAGGATGGTTGATAAATGTAAGGTGCAGCAGTTTAGTTTTTTACAAGTTATAGGCTTACTTTCGGATTTGTCGTCATCCAATTCTTTAATGTATCTGCTGCATTTTGCGCTGTTGTCGCACGATCAAAGCCTGTAGGTTCAAAAAGAGTATTATGCCGTTCTCCGCTCATGCTACACCAGTCAATGAGAAGACAATAGCTTTCCTTTTTTGGGGATGAGTCAATAGCACGTTTATCAAACGCTCCTACTGAAGTTAATTTTTGCGTGATTTGTGATTTATGATCAGCCACTACTTGCTTAATTGAATCTCTGGGTATTCGCCCGATCTCCTCTCCCTGTGTGCCCCGGGTAAAGACAAAGAATTTTTCTGTTACAGCACAGTGCACAAAAGGAAGCGATGATCTGTATCCCGGAAACCCTCCAAGATATCTGCCCACGAGAAACCTTTCTGTTAATATTGGTTCTATTGGCTCGCCCTCTTTTTTTACATCGGTGTGTCCTTTTTTACCGAATATAGCTGTGAGCAAAAAGATGAGCCCACCAACTGCTACAATTATAATGAGAGGTAAAAAGCGTAAATAATCTTCCATTTGTTTTTCCTCCTCGGCTTAAAATGCAATAAATATGATTTAATTAACCAGAAAATCTTCAACCTATATTTCCGTTTTAATTCATAATTAATCACCCCCCTTCATACATATTAGAAATTTATGCCAGTTATTGATATACTGAATTGTCCATAGGGAGATAATTTTCCCTGGAGAGAGCCTGTGCTATCAAATCTTGAGGAAACATTTCTCGCAAACCATAAAAAAAGGCCGCTATCTAAACCTATATCGCTTAGATAGCGGCCCGACTACCAGTTATTATTTAACCTCCAGAAATATAAGCTATTTCTGGACCCGGAAAATTCGTAAATAAGATCTTTCAAAATCTGCTAAAAAATTACTCATAATAATTGACCTCTACATAAGTAATTGACCTCCACACAATTATTTGAAGCAAATAAAAAAGGCCGCTATCTAAACCTATATCGCTTAGATAGCGGCCCGACTATCAGTTATTATTTAACCTCCAGAAATATAAACCATTTCTGGACCCGAATACCAATATAACTATTACTTTGTAGTGTGATTTTATCAACCCTTTTTCTCTATGTCAAGATACCTGAAGTTGTTAGTTTCCTCAAAATTACTAAACTAAGCCTCTCTTATACAAGAGGAACCTTCGTTTCCACTTCTTTATTTCTCAAAAACCTCTCTGAACCTACAATTATCTAAAGTAAGGATAAAATTTTGGGGAAACTCCAGTAATATTTGATATTGA
>MHDQ01000236.1 GCA_001803565.1 Nitrospinae bacterium RIFCSPLOWO2_12_FULL_45_22
CATCTGTACCTTCAATAGTAATTGTCCTTGAAATAGGATTTGTGCCACCTTCTATTGCAGAGAGGGATATCCTATTATCCATATAATCTTGAGTTTGATCATCAACCTTTATGTTTAGAGGAGGATCAATTACTAAGTTTGCAGGTGTTATTTGGTGAGATATATTTGGATCATCCGAAGATATCGTTATTTCTCCTTGATACCAGTCGGATTGCATTCCAGTTATATCAACTGTAATTGTTACTATTGAAGGGGTAGTACCTGAAGTTGGGGACAGGGTTAACCATGGCACATTACTGAACGCTATCCAGTTACCGGTTCCGCCATTATTCTGAATCGAAATTGTTTGATCTGATGGATTTGTTAAGCCTTCCACACCTCTAAAATTTAGTGTGTGCGGGTATACGATTAAAGGCTTATGATGATGAAAGATAGCACCATTGATTCCTACAGCAAAGATATCACCACTACTGGGCCCCCAGATTGCATTTAACCATTCTGCCGCCCCACTATTCACTGGTGACCAAACCTTTCCATCATAATGTCCGATTGCGTCATACCCAGGGAAGTTGATTGGATAGCCAACGACATAAATATCATCTTTGTCTGTTCCCCAAATATCACCCCCATACTGTACGGGGAGTCCGCCATCATAATCCCACGAAACTCCATCATAATGGTAAAGACCGTTGTTATAATCTACCGCATAGACATTACTATTCGAGGAGCCCCAGATAGAATTAATCGAATACGAATTTGTGTTCGCGGAGAACGGCATCTCACTCCAAACAGCTCCATCGTAGTGAAGCATTTTGCCTCTATATCCAGAAACAAAAACATCCGTACTCGAACTTCCCCACACACACCTCCAATAATCTAAACCTATCTCTGGAGTAGCCATCTGTGACCACGTATTCCCATTATAATGTAGAATAACATTCTCTTCTCCAACCACGAAAATATCGTTATTCCCACTACCCCATATTTTATTTAGGGTTGATGACATACCGCTATTCATAAAACTCCAAGAAGTTCCATCATAATGCAGTATTGTCCCCCCCCCTCCGACAACATATATATTATTGTCAGCATTGCCCCAGATACCATTCAAACTTTCTGCAGTACCGGAATTTACTATACTCCATGAACTTCCATCAAAATGAATAATAGTTCCATTATTCCCTACTGCATACATGTTATTTGAACTTGTACCCCAGATATCACTTAAATTACCGGTTGTAGGACTTGCCATTTGCTCCCATGGAATACCAAAACTCCTCGGATCAAGCGGATTACTCCCATGTCGATATTCCTGGAGATTGGTATATGCATCGCCATCCGAATCAGTATTAGCGTCACTTGAACTCAATGGATTGAGACCGTACTTAACTTCCCAGCCATCCGGCATTCCATCCCCGTCGGTATCGGGTTTATTTGGATCTGTGCCGTAAAGATTGTTCTCGTCAATGTCCGTTAGTTCATCGCCGTCTGTATCGAGAATGACTGGTCCAGTAAAAAATCGAATTACACCGCTACCTCCATTATTTAATGGTGCTGAAACCGCTAAATCTAAAAATCCATCCCCACTCGCATCCGAAAGCCCCACAACTCTCAATCCAAATTCTTCTCCACTAGAAAAACCGGTAGGTTGAGGATCTCCTTGGAGTACAGCCACGATCATGCCGTCTTTAGAACTGACAATGTAAACAGAACCTACATACCCTAATCCATCTATTGAAGTCCCAAATGCACCAATTGCAAGGTCACCATAACCATCTTCACTAATATCTCCAATGTTAACGGCACTAACACCTAACTGCTGTCCCTGTTGTTGTCCATCAATTTTCCAAAGCATAATCCCATCAGCACCTGAATAAGCAATGGCTGTCCCTGTTCCATACGGATTTGTAATTAAGATATCTCCCACGCCATCTCCATTGATGTCATTCATTTCTAATATGATCCATCCGAAACCCTCTACCGCTAAGTTATCACTAATCTCATAAAGGAGTGCCCCTGTTCTACCTGAATAAACTTTAACTTTCCCCATGAAAGAAAGAGTTCCATCTGGATTCTCGCCTCCGCTATTCCTAATCCTGATTGCTATATCAGGGATTTGATCCCCGTCAATATCCGAAAGTCCTGCGACATTTGTACCAACTTGTTCTTGGACTAAACTTCCATCGAATCGTCTAATAAGAGAGAAATCACTACCGGAATACACAAATACGCTCCCAGCATTTAACACCCCGCCAGGATCCGCTGCCAGAGCCCCCACAATTATTTCTCCGATGCCATCTCCGGTAATATCCCCTATTCCAGAAACAGCCTGCCCAAAAGCATCTCCCCAAATTGTCGAATCTAAATTGCTGAGTGTTTGAATTACTGCCCCAGTCATACCACTATGTACTGTAGCTATTCCATAAGTTTGAACTGAACCAATGATGTAATCTCCAACGCCATCTCGATCTATATCATCCAGTTTAGAAATCGTAGATTGGTAGTTATTTGTTGCAATAGGATCCTGACGAGTAACTTGAAATTCATAAATAATAGATCGTGTTAACCCTGATATGACCTTAAGATCTTCTCCTCCATTAGTAAAAATATGCCCTCCCACCAAAAGATCTTGAAATCCATCCTGATTCATATCTCCAATATTTGCTGACAGTGATCCAAATCTGCTTCCTTCATCTCCTGCTAAAGTAGCGTATTGGTATAATGTGCTGGCGAAACCCGGGGTTGCAGATAATGTCAAAATTGAAAGTATAGTGGACAATACTGTTAAAAGAATCATTGGGAAATCCTCCGCATATAACTCAAAAAAGTCTAAAATTGCATTTTTGCATTGTTTAATCAAAAATAAGCCAGGCTATAGACGTACCAATAATCCATACGGCTGTTGCGATTGCTGGGCTTGATCCACGCCCATCCCTTTGGTAATGCTGCTCAGGGCCATATTCCCAGGCATTGCCGTCCCGAATAGAACATAGACCAATATCATTAGCCACGGGGTCATTTCCTTCCACCTTGGTTTTCTACACCTCATGATCGCCTCCTCTTTGATTTCTCCATAATGTAAAAACTCATATTATGTCCTCTTATCTCTTGACTCTATCTGTATATTCAGTTATCTTTTACCTACATCTACCTACATCGTGCTAACAGCATGGACATCCATCCTTTATAGAGGTGATCAAGATGCCCAGGACTATTGAAGCCATTTATGAAGACGGGGTCTTTAAACCCCTTACAAAACCACGCCTTAAGGAGCATGAAAAGGTAGAATTGACTATTGCTACCAAATCTGAAACTGACGAGGCTGTTAAAAATGCCCTCAGCATTATTGGTGTAGGTGAAAGACCTTTTAAAGATAGCTCTGTAAAATATGACAATTACCTCTACGGCAAGAAACGTTTTTTGCAATCTCCTTACATCCAATCTGATTCTTGTAGAAACCTTTAATCTCCTCTCCAGGACTATAGGCAGTAAGGCCACCGTCAAATTCGGTGATGCGCTTAAAACCACTGTCTTCCTTACAATAGAACCCGTCACTTCTGTTGACTGGGAGAGAGGCTGGGGCAATACGGGTTTAATGCTTTCCCATAGTCTTTTTGATCTGAAAGATTCTAATTTTGTAGTTGGCCTTATTAAAGGAAAGAGGAGATTATTGGTTATTGGGTAAGAGGAGATTGTGAGTGAGTGAGTGAGTGAGTGAGTGAGTGAGTGAGTGAGTGCAATTTGGGGGCCATGCTGGAGTACGATGCTGTGATTGAGCGGCAATGACTGGAAATGACTGGAGTCGTCGCACTCCGGAGATCACGATAAATAGAATTAGTGCTGGTCATGATAAAGCCCCTCATAAATAAAAAAACCGGACTGCTGAAATAACAATAATACATAAATTATTGTCACCTCGGCAGCCCGGCTGGCTTGAACGTCACCCCCACCCTGACCCTCCCCCATCGAGGGGGAGGGAAAAGATGGAAAGCCCCGTAGCTTTGCGCCCTGTCCTCACGGACAGTTTGCCCTGATAGAAGGTGTTATATTGTAACCATTTGATTTTTAAGCACTGCTCAGATGCAAAGACAAATGGTGATAGCAGTTTACCACTACCTGCAGGGTCTGTATATCACCCATATGGGTGATGTCTTAAATATTTTTTTACCTGGAGAGGATCCCCTTGGCCCTCACAAGATATCGGGGACTGAACACAGAATTACTTACAGGCGCGAGGGCGACACGAGTGTAGTCGATAATTTCGTGGCCATCTCTGTTTTCAGGTAATCATCTTGCTTTTTACGTTGCACCCGGATAGAATCTTGTTATGTTAGGACCAATAACAAAGTCTGTAACTTTACCGCCTGTTAGGTGGCTTAGCCCGGTTGAATGGTCAGCATTGGAGAAGTATTGCGAAAGTGCCCGCTCCCTTTACGGGGATCGTATACACGAGATGATCCTTTTTGGTTCCAGGGTACGGGGTGAGGGATACGAGGAGTCTGATCTGGATGTCGCGATGATCATAACTACAGAAGATTCAAATCTAAGTCGTGAATTATACGACATGGCAACAGAGTTATGGCTGGAGACGGAAATAAAGATCTCCCCGCTGGTGTTTTCGATAAAAGAATACGAACTGCTCTTACAGATGAAAAAGGGGATTGCTGTGGCTATCCATAACGAGGGTGTGGCGTTATGACACCGGAAGAGATAAGAGAGAATATTCGGTTGGAAATGGATGCCGGCAATGAGGCCCTGGAGGCTGCAAGGAGCCTTGTGAAGCAGGCACTCTACCGGAGCGCCATGTCCCGGGCTTACTATGGGTTATTTCATTATATCAAGGCACTCCTCTACACCCGTGGACTTGAGCCAAAGAGTCATGAAGGATTGGAACACCTGTTCGGACTCCATTTTGTAAAGGCCGGGAAGGTGGATGTGAAGAGTGCAAAACTGCTCGCACGTCTGCAAAAATATCGTGAGCGGTCTGACTATGGACTGGTTACCTTTTTTACGAAAGAGGATGTTGAGCAAGAGCTGGCAGAGGTTGATAGCTTCCTGCAATGTATACAGGACTACTTGAAAATTTAGACAAACAGACTATATGGTGAAAATTTACTTCACCTCAGACAGTTCAACTTTTACATCATAACCGAGCTTCTGAAGATAATCATAACAATCATCCCATGTAAGGCCAAATTCGCGGACATCTGCAAGACCAATTCTGGCAAGAATATCCTTTATGGTTTCATAGCCATTATCTTCAATTTCGGCATCCCTGATCATGTCCTCAGCCCAATCAATCAGATTCGGCAAGTCAATTTTTCTATTTATATATTTAAGAAGCATGTCAACAAGCAGTTTTTTTGTTACAACCATTCTTATTCCTCCTATATTTTCCTGTGACCTTTATCCACTTTCTGTCCCCTTTTTTCGAGGGCCTTATGACACCTTCATCAAGGTGTCACAGAACTTAATTAGCTCACTTGAAAAATTCCTGACCGTATCTTCAAATGAAGAAACAAGCTCTTCCAGCTTAGATTCGTCCAGTTGGAAGCCGTAAGCCTGTCTAACCACATGCCTAAAACCAAGAAATAGTCTTAGGCTGTTGTAAAGACCAGGGGAAATCACAGGCGGCCTAACCCCTGCAATCTCTATCGTCATGTTTATCAATAGCCTCTTGTGCCATTCCTCTCCCTGTGGAATACCACCATCAATCTCGGTTGCTATTATCTGAAAAACTCTTTCAATACCCATATAAAAATCTGCTAAATAGGATGCCTTTACTCGCAACAGATACTTGTCTACGGTCTTATATTTATTAATGAACTCGTTGTATTCATCGCGTAATCTATGGATGTTGGATAGTTCTGCATTTATCTCAGAAACGATACGCCTGACTAATATTTCATTGCCGTTCATAAATGATCTTTCCTTTCTCGTAATAGTTTTGCATCCTTTCTGTAGCGCCTTCCATTGGTATCAAATCCACACCAAATTCATCTGACTCTGCAATCAGATCTCCGAGGGCACGAAAATAGTCTGAATCAGCGAGACCTTCTACACACAGGTCTATGTCTGAATGAGAATGAAAATGCTTCTCGTCAAGGCACGACCCTATAAGGACAATCTTCTTCACTCTATATTCCCCAGCAAGGATACTGGCAAGTTTATCTATGACAATCCGCGCCTTCTGAAACCTGTCTTTTTTTTGTCTCTCCCGAAGGATGATGAAGTTATATTGTGGCATAAGTTTGCTCAATATCCACCACTATAATTGAGGTATATTGTAGAGTCAAGGACAAGAAAAGAACATTGTAGTTAACAGGTGGCGCCTTAATTTTAATTCTTTTTCGCAGGAATAATACCCTTCTCCATTGCCTTGACTGCAGCCTGGGTACGGTTTTTGACCTGGAGTTTCTCAAAGATATGTTTAAGGTGGGTCTTAAGGGTATCACGGCTCATGGCGAGGGCCTCTGCTATGGCATCATTCTCATGACCCCCCATGATCAGGTGGAGGACCTCTTTTTCCCGGCTGGTCAGGTGGATTTCCGGATGGGAGGAAGGGGCTTCCAGATTCTTAATGGTCAGGCGGGCCAGATACGGGGAAATCAGGATCTCCCCATTATGGGCAGAGCGGATGACATTCAGAAGACCGGCCTGATTGGTGCTCTTGATGACATATCCCACAGCGCCTGCCTGCATGGCGGTGTAGACATGCTGGTTATCCTCATACGCTGAAAGCACCAGGATCTTCAAACCCGGAAATCTCTCTGTAAGGACACGAATTGCGGTTGCACCATCCATCGTTGGCATATCTAAGTCCATAAGCACCACATCCGGACGCAGGTCGGTCACCAGCATGACCGCCTCCTCACCATTCCGGGCCTCACCCACCACCTTGATATCCTCGGCCCTGCCCAATGACGCAATGATCCCTTCCCGGATGAGGGGATGATCATCTGCGACAAGGATACTTATCGGAGTTCTACGGAGCATATGCGCCTCACTGTGTACCGGCAATAGGTAGGGTAAACAGAAACCTGCTCCCGTGGTTCAGTCCCTCCAATGGGGACTCTGCCCAGATCCTTCCCCCATGGGCCTCTATAGTTTGGCGGCAGAAGGGGAGGCCAAGACCCATCCCCATCTTTCCACCAAAACTGGTAGACTCCGCCTTAAAATACTTCTCGAAGAAGATCCTCTCAATATCTTTTAGGGCAATGGCCTTCCCCTGGTTTGTGACACTTACCTGAACCTGATTACCCAGTCTCCTGACGGCAATCTCTACACATCATCTATCATGGCCAGGAGAAGTTCACAGGTATCCCGTGTGGCGGTCATGATGGGGGATTTTTTCTCATCCAGCTCGCCATAGTACCCCTGAATCAGATTATCGAGCGATTGGGCCGTTGCCAATATGGGATTGCGGATGTCATGGGCCAGCATATTCATCGTCTCCTCTTTGTGTCTTTCCAGATAG
>MHDQ01000237.1 GCA_001803565.1 Nitrospinae bacterium RIFCSPLOWO2_12_FULL_45_22
ACTCCTCTCCCTTTCAAAGAAATCTGATATTAGCCAATGCTAATGACCCAAGAACCTTTACCCCAGCTACTACCTCCCTGGAACTCAGTCCAGGATACGATTTCCCCTTGACCCCATTCTTTTCTGTAACCTTACCTACAGGCTTAGCTGAGGGTGCTTATCAGGCCTTTGCGGCCTTAGCCGAACCTGGCTCTGCCAAGGCTGGCTCTCTGCAGCTCCTCAGCCCCATCAGTCTGGCCCCGTTCACATTTATTCCTTGAGGAGAACATTACATAAAGAATTACTTGTAAAATTTGCTATAATATTTTACCACAATAAAGATGAATCAAGCCTGAGGTATTAGAACCATTACCAAGTTTTAGCCTTTGAAGGCAAAGGATATGGGAACTGCAAGCTATAACAAGAAGACTACCTTTGTTCTAGATGCTCTCTTATTGGAACAAGCCAAAGAGGCAGTAAAGGAAGGAGGCTATAAATCCCTTAATGTCTTTGTTCAAGATGCCATCTATCAGTGGGTAAAGATTCTTCAGAGGGAGAAGATAAAGAAAGAATTCCTAGAGGCAAGTAAAGACCCCCTCTTTTTAGTTGATATAGAGGAAATTAATAGAGATTTTGAGTTTACTGACCAGGAAATCTTAGCGGATGGAGGATGAAGATAGAGAGATATCAATGGGGTATTTTAAAGCGAGCCTAGATCCGGTAAAGGGCTCGGAACAACGGGGTACCAGGCCAGTTCTGGTAGTGAGTAATGTCAAAATCACTCAGTAAACGAGCCAAAATGTTATCCTCCTAAAAAATTATTGAAATAGTGCTAAAATATGAAAGTAAATCGGCATAGATAAGATCTCACTGAGGGGGTGGGTATGGATGAGGGGAAGAAGTCAGAGATCTATCCTCATGTCTTTTATAGTAGTCATCTCTATCTTATCAATGGCTTTGGATTGCTTAGCCGCCAATCCTTTTCGGCTGAAAGCCCTTACCCAGGGCTACCCTACGGAATTGGAATATTCTTCTCTCACCTACTACTATTCTTATCCCCCTTCACCTAGTCCTATCTCCTTCAATGACCTTGATCAGGTAGCTTTTGTCGCCAAGACCGTAAACCCAAAAGGGATTTTCCTTTATGATGGAACGTCCGCTCAAGAGGTCTTTCTAGAAAAGGGCCTTACGGCCGATGCCGCCCAGATGAATACCCAGGGTCATATGGCCTTTCGGGTATATGACAAATCCACCCAGAAATATGCCCTTTATTTGTTTACGGGAGAAAGTTCACAGAAAATTTATGATGATGTGCAAGACTTTAGTTTAAATAACCAGGATCAGATAGTCTTCTCTTCCTCCCGCAAGCTATTTTTTTATGATGGTACCCAGATAACCAATATCTCTTCCCTGGGCGAGTTTTTAGAACTTTACTCCTTCAGCCTGAATAACCAGGGCCAGGTAGCTTTTCTAGCCTATAACGCTACCTCCTTACAGAACGACCTCATGATCTTTGCGGCAGGTCAAATGACCAATGTTACCGCGGGGAAAGGCGTTACCTTAAGCAAAACTTCTACTTTTTTTATTAATGATCAAGGCCAATTAGCCTTTATTGCCAGTGATAGCTCAAACAAATATTACCTATTTTTTTACGATGGCCGCCGCCTCTCTAACCTGACTCTTAATGCTGGCATAACCCTTTCTTCATCTTCCTCCTTTCGGCTTAATAATAAAGGACAGATAGCTTTCTTAGGGACTCAAGCCTTTTTCTTCTATGATGGGGCAAATATTATCAATATTACCCAACAGACCGGGATTAGCCCTTATGCGTCCAACCCTTTGTTTATCTTAAATGATCAGAGCCAAGTAGCCTTTTTTGGCTATGACAATACCACCAAGCGAAACGGCCTCTTCCTTTTCGCTAACCAGGCTGTTAATAATATTACCGCGGGTATTAAAGACATAAGTGGTCTGCATTCTTTCTTCTTGAATAATAAAGGCCAGTTAGCCTTTCAGATCGGCGAAAAACGTGATGCTACTTATTCATCCAATATCTATTTTTTTAATGGGACCCATGTTTTAACTGTCAGTACCAGCCCACCACGGGATTATACTTATCCCTATTTTATTCTCAAAGGTCTCAATGAAATGGGTCAGATCCTATTTTCGGATTCAGCTTCCCTATACCTCTATGATGGTGTTAGTACCAAGAATCTTGCCACCATCCTGGCTACCCATGAAATCCAGGTAAATATTATTGATAAAGCATCTCTGAATGAGAAAGGTCAGGTGGCCTTCTCGGGCTCTAAGGTCTATTCTTATAACTCGGCTGATATCTTCCTTTATCAGGACGATAAATTGATTAATCTTACAGCTAGAAAAGAGCTGGTTCAGGATAGCGCCCCTTATTCCTATTCTCTACCCCGGCTAAACAACCTCGGTCATATGGTATGTTGGGGGAGCAAGTCGGCCTATAGTCAAGAAGGGAGTATCTATCTTTATGATGGTAGCTCCCTGAAAGAGATTATCAAGAATCCACCGTTTGCCGTAAAAGACCTGAGGCTCAATGACCAGGACCATATAGTAATCCGGGCACCCAATGATATCTATCTTTTTGACGGAACCAGGCTCCGCCATATCACTGCCAATAACGAGCTGAAATTACCCAGTAGCTCTTATTCTGATCCTATCTTTTTCACCTTCAATAACCAGGATCATATAGCCATCCGCTATAATTATTACTATTCCTATGATAAGCAAGGCAATATCCTTTACTTCTTTGACGGCAATACCTTAAAAGAAATATATCGTAACACCTCTCCAGTCTCCCTTATGCTCGATATGAACAATAAGGGCCACCTGACTTTTTCGAGTGCGCCCGAAGGGTATATAACCGACCTCTATCTCTATGATGGCTCTACCATTACCAATCTAACCAATACGGCAGAGCTAAGTGAATCGTATCCGGCTATAAACGATAAGGATGTGATAGCCTTCCAAAGCTATACTCTCTATTCTGGGGCCGACACTCAATTATCATTATATGCTGATAATCGTATTAGCGAGTTATTTAAGACAAAGAAGGACTTGGAGGGCATTCGGGACAATATTCAGCTCAAAGATAACTACCTGGCCTTTGAGGGTACTTCTCTTTCGAGTAACGATTGGAATCTCTATCTCTATGATGGTAAGAAGCTACATATAGTAGCCAAATTAGGCTATGGGAACTATCTCCTCAATGGCCGGGCCCGGGCAATATTATACACCACCTCAGCCAAGGAATATGGGGGCCTGACACCCTGGGAGATATATATGGCCGTGCCACTGCCCCTGGCTGATGCCGGGCCTGACCAAATGGTTACTGTGGGCTCCAAAGTCATATTGGATGGCTCAAGTAGTTATGATATCGATGGCGATCAGATCAATTATCACTGGGTAATGCTCTCCAGGCCCGTGGGCAGTAATGCGACCCTCTCCGATCCTACTGCTTCCAATCCTAACTTCATAGCGGATACTCCGGGAATATACGAGCTGCAATTAATGGTAGATGATGGTAAAGAGAGGAGCGAGGCCAATAGTGTGCTTATCACCGTAGTGGATGCCGGAGAGCAAAAACCAATAGCTTACGCCGGCCCAGACCGGGTGGTGACTACCGGAACAACCATAACTCTGGATAGCTCAGCCAGCTACAATCCTTCAGGAGATGACTTGAGTTATAGCTGGTCTTTGCTGAGAAAGCCTTCTGATAGTCAGGCTACCTTATCTGATTCTGCTAGCAAGAATCCGTCTTTACCAATTGATAAGGATGGACTATATGAGATTGATCTGGTGGTAAAAAATAGCCAGGGCCAGAATGTGTCTGATACTATCAATATCTTTGCTCTAGGCAAAGATACCAAGGTTATGGTAAAGGCCAACAAATCTGAGTATCGGGCAGGAGATACCTTAGAACTGTTTCTCTGGAAGGGTAATAGCAAATCAGGAAAGCCCGTTACTGCCGATATTTTTATCGGATTTGGCCTGCCTGATGGAAGTCTCTATTTCTTCGATCCTGCCTTGATCTTGAAGCCATCCAATTCCACTAATCCCCGAAGTTTTACCCCATTTGCCGAGGCCGCTAGCCTGATTCCTGACTTCGTATTTCCCGACTCTGTCCAGATGAATGCTGATAGCGATGCCAATGGCAAGCTGGATACCTTTCAGTTCTTCTCGGTAACCTTGCCTCCGACCTTACCCGCAGGGGAATATTTTGCCTTTGCTGCCCTGGCTGAACCCGGCTCTGTCCAGGCCGGCTCTCCTAGAATAGTAGGGGATATCAGCCTTGCTTCCTTTAGCTTCACCCGATAAACTATAAATAAAAGGGTTAAAATGGGGCTTATGGGTTTAAGGAATACCCGCTAAGGATAGCGATTTGGACATGCTGGGGGTTATGCCTTCATTTCTTACCCGATTTAAACGTTCTGTCCCCATCTATCTATAAGGCTCTTACCGGAATTATTATAGCCAAGGATCTGCTGTTTCATATCTCTGAGGAGATAGGGGAGTAGAAAGATAACCCCTGAGGTACTCATTGCTGCTATAATAAAAAAGTGCATTATAATGGTTGGGAGGATTATTACGCGCCCGAAGGAAAGGCTTGAAAAGAAATATCGCAGGGGCTGACCCTTACTGTTATCGGCGGTTAATATGGATGAAGCAAATGGTCAGATTTCAAGATTTAATAAAATTTAATGTCTCCAAGGCCATTATTGGGGCATTGATATTAGTACCTTTACTTTATTCAGCAGCCCAGGCTGGCTGGAGTCAACAAACAATAGAAATGGACAGGCGTGTAGAAGCTGTCTCGACAGATAAGGCTTTGGCTGTCGATTCCAGCGGAAAGCCACATCTAATCTATAAAGCTTCTGATGAAGACTCATATCTATATTATGCATATTACAATGGGTCTACCTGGCAAAGGGAAAGAGTAGCATCCATAGCTGTCTATAATGGTAGCTTGGTGTTGGATAGTAAGGATAGACCCCATATCATCTATTTTTATTATGAATCGAATAAACAAGCTTTCTACTATGCCTATTTTGATGGTAACTCCTGGCAGACAAAGACTCTGGTAAGCTTGGAGAAATGGGGTATCGTGCAGGGCTCACTCGCTCTTGATCCAGATGATCATCCTCATATTAGCTATTCTTCCTATTATCATGGGATTAATGATTATAATAACTGGGAGCTCAAGTATGCCTATTTTGATGGTAACTCCTGGCAGGTTACTACTGTGGATCAGCAAATGGTACGTACCAATATCAGTTATGGAGTTAATTATGCTAATTCTTTGGCTTTGGATAGTAATAATAGACCACATATCAGCTATGTATACACAAAGATAGAAACGGGTCTTGAATCAGTCAACTATGCCTATTTTGATGGTAACTCCTGGCAGGTGGAGACTTTATCAAGCGGTAAATTTGGTCAGTACCATGGTAGTTCCCTTGCCTTAGATAGCAATGGCCGCCCCCAGATCAGCTATTATGATTATTATGCCCAGGAGCTCAAATATATCTATTTTGATGGTAACGCCTGGCAAACCACCACCGTGGATCAGGGTAATAGGGTTATAAATTTTTCCCTGGCATTGGACCACCTTGACAGACCCCATATTGGCTATTTGGTCGAGCATCCTCTTGAAAATGTATTTTATACCGAGGTAAGGTATGCATATTTTGATGGCGCCTCCTGGCAAGTGACAACTCTGGACAGTAAAGGTGGTTTTTATATT
>MHDQ01000238.1 GCA_001803565.1 Nitrospinae bacterium RIFCSPLOWO2_12_FULL_45_22
CTTCTCTTGAAGGGTGGTTCAGTCATTTTTCAATAAAATATCTCTAAAAATTATTGATATCAGGCTTATTCCAATATATACTCCAGCTAAAAATAGAATAAGTTTAAAAGTAAATGTTAGAGGTTACGAAAGGAGCATATTTTGCGCGCAGTAGAAAATTGCAATTCCATTGAGGAAGTCCGTTTCAACATTGATCGGATTGACCGTCAAATTGTCGCCCTTCTGGCTGAGCGGGGTGGCTACGTGAAGCAAGCAGCTCGGTTCAAGAAGACCACCGATGACGTGAAAGCCCCCCAACGTGTCGAGCAAGTCATTTCCAAGGTAACGGCTCTATCTCAAGAGTTGGGCGCAAATCCATCTGTCACGGAGCAGGTCTACCGGGCAATGATTTCCGGTTTTATTAACGCTGAGTTGGCTGAACATGCTTCGCTTAAGGGCAATGCAACCAACCCCTAACATTGCGGTCGAGAGGGACGCTCCGCGCGGCTCACCGCGGGCGTTAGCCGGAAAAGGAAGATACCGTTGCTGAAACAACTAACGCTATTCGACAACCCTGTAGAGGGATCGCCAGACTTGAAGTTATCACGTTCTGGCACCTTTGTTGACAACATGTCTTTACCTATCCATCGGTGGTTCCGCTATTCAGCAGGGTTTGCCGCGTCGTGGGTTGAGGAAGTTCTGTTAGAGTGGCGTATCCAGCCAGGGCAATTCGTTCTTGATCCCTTTGCTGGTTCCGGTACTGTACCGGTCGTTTGCGATAGCATCGGCATCAACAGCATCGGAGTTGAAGCTCATCCGCTGGTCGCTCGAATCTGCAAGGCGAAACTATTGTGGGAATGCGATCCCATCCAGGTCAGATCTTTTGCAGCCGAAGTGCTGAAGTACGCACAAGACCAAAAGCCAAATGTTTCGTCATACCCTCAGTTGATCCAGCGAAGCTTCGACACAGAAGCGCTCGCAACCCTCGATAGTCTGAAGTCAGCATGGTCATCGCTACAAGATTCATCACCAGAATCAGAACTTGTCTGGCTCGCCTTGACTTCAATCCTTCGCCCGACGTCAAGAGCGGGGACTGCTCAATGGCAATACATTCTACCCAACAGGACAAAGAAGAATGTGATCCATCCGCTACTGGCCTTTCAGCAGCAAGTAGAGACTATCAAGTCAGATATTCGATGCATGCAGGCAAGGGCCAAGCGTTCACGCGCCGAGATTATCGCGGGGGATGCTCGCGCCTTTGCGAGTTCCATGCCACAAAAGGTTGACGCGGTAATCACGTCTCCTCCCTATGCTAATAATTACGACTATGCAGACGCCCTACGGTTCGAAATGACCTTCTGGGGCGACGTTACTGGCTGGGGAGACATCCATGAGACTGTAAGGAAATACTTAATCGTATCCTCATCTCAACATTCGTCACGGGAGAGACTCAAAGCAAGCGATCTGCTTGGATCGGACGCAGTAGAACCTATTCGGAATGAACTCGCTGTCGTTATGGACCAGCTCGCTAAGGTGCGCGAAGCTCACGGCGGAAAGAAGCCTTACCACACCATGATTGGCGCCTATTGCCGAGACATCAGCCTAGTACTTCGACAACTGAGGATTGCCTGCAAGCCCGAATCTCGAATGTGCTGGGTCATTGGTGACTCAGCTCCATACGGGGTTTATTGTCCCATCGAAAAGTGGATCGGAGAACTCGCAATGGCGGCAGGTTTCAAACAATATCACTTCGACAAACTGAGAGATCGCAACATCAAGTGGAAGAATCGCAAACATAGAGTCCCGTTGAAAGAGGGGCTTCTCTGGATCGAGGGCTGAATATGGCAGAATCTCCGGCGCATAGATTTGGACAGTTAATCGGCGAATTGCTTGAATCGGTTGTGCGTCCTCAGCTCGAGGACTTCTGTCAGGATCAAGGACTTTACCTTGACCACCAGAAAAGAGAACGACCGGCACGATCAGGCAGGAAGGTTTCATGGACAGATCAGTACGGAAATGCGCATGATCTTGACTTCGTGATCGAGCGAGAAGGCACAGATCATCAGATTGGCAGGCCAGTTGCTTTTATCGAGAGCGCATGGCGAAGATACACAAAACACTCTCGAAATAAGGCTCAGGAGATCCAAGGGGCGATTTTGCCTCTTGCCGAGAAATACCGATGGAACAATCCGTTTCTTGGAACGGTACTCGCAGGTGTTTTTACCGAAGGGTCGCTGGATCAGCTACGTTCACTTGGATTCCAAGTCCTATATTTCCCATACGAGTCACTTGTTGCGGCGTTTCAATCAGAAGGAATCGACATCGCATTTGACGACCCTCTGTGCCCTCTGCGTGCTCTGCGGTGAAAGATTACGAATTTTTTTATGTCAAAAAAATTCCGGTTTCTGTATAATGGAATTAACTGGTTACCTTGAGGGAGCGCATACGGTTTATGGCCCCGGCTAGCTCATAGATACGGGGTAAGACAAGATTGCCGGCTTTATAGGGCAAGATAATATCGAGGGTCTCCCTTTCTATTTGCGCAAACATCTTTTTTAAGCCAGTATAAAGGTCAGGGGTCGAATCCAAGAAGTTTTGGCTATAGTAATAGATCATCTCACCGATAGCCCGCGTCTGGCTGGTATCAACTAACTGTTCCAGGCAGCTCAGGTCCAGGCTCTGTTGGCCAAATAGGATGGTCAGCAGCCCTTTGGTATATATCTTTACTTCCCTCTTACCCCGGCTGGCAACAAAGCTGCTGGGCAAGGGTTTCCGGGGCCTGATCGTACCAAAGCTCGCACTACCTTCTCTTGCACGACTAGCGGGGTATTCGTTCAGGAGTGCCTTTACCTGGCTAGTAACGTCTCGGGGAAGAAATTGCTCCATCATAATAACCCTGCTGGCTACCTCGAAATAGTCACCAGAACCGCCCATGACCAGGATAGTAGAAACACCTGATTCTTTATAGAGCTGCTCTACCTTATCCAGGAAGGGCGTGATAGGTTCTTTGTCTTTACTCACTATGCGCTGCATCCGGACATCGCGGATCATGAAGTTGGTAGCCGAAGTATCTTCGTCAATCAGCAGGAGCCGGCAACCTACTTCTAGGGCCTCCATAATATTAGCCGCTTGCGAGGTGCTACCACTGGCATTCTCAGTGGAAAACCTGACAGTATCCTTACCTAGAGGCAGGTTATTGATGAAGGGGCTAATATCTACTTTTTCGACGTAGCGGCCATCTTCTGCCCTGATCTTTACCGCATCAGCCCTAGTAGTTACATACTCCCGGCCATCACCCGGTATATGGTTGTATACACTACGCTCCAGGGCGGTAAGGAGGGTAGATTTACCATGAAACCCACCGCCTATAATCAGGGTTATCCCTTCCGGCAGCCCCATACCCCGGATAGTCCCTCTATTCGGGGCTACCAGCCCTATCTCTAGCTCAGGTGGTGATTGAAATTCTATAACCCCCTTATCTAAGGGGCGATCATCTACCCCGCTCCTGCGGGGCAGTATAGAACCGTTAGCGATAAATGCTACCAGGTGACTCTCTTTTAGCTGCTGCCTAAGACTCCCTTGATCCTCTACTACCTGGATATGCCTATGGAGCTGCTCACTGTCGAGGTTTTTATAGATTAATGCCCGGCGGATAATGGCCGGTAATTCCTGGAAAAATATTTCAGCGGCCTCTTTAGCCAGGACGGTTCTGCCAGCCGCAGGGAGCCCTACGACAAAGCGAGCTTCCACACCCTGGCTATTGACGAGCATGGAGGTACGGGGCAGGACCTCCTGGCCCGGGGTATCAATACTTATGAGACCGCTAGTACCCATGCCGCGGTGACCTTTAGCTATTTCTTTGATAGCCAATGCAAAGCTACGGGTCAGAAAATCTTCTAAGGCTATCTTCCGGGCCCGGTTTTGATATAACTCTTCAGGTAAGGCTGCCACTGATTGCGGTACCCATATACGAAGGCGGGATGGAGGGGCAAAGGGATCGCCCTGGACATGATCTATGAAGACCTGGTAGCTGCTAAAATCGTAGCGACCTTCCAGGTCTTTATATGCCTTATATCCACGGCCATCAATCCTTTGCAAGATGAAGCGCAACTGGTCATGACTCAGCATGGTCTATTCTTTGATCCGCTTCCCATGTTCTTCGATAAGCAAGACCCAGCTCCCCCATGTTTGTTCCCACTCTTTGATTCCCTAATTGCCATTGGTACTGACCACCGCCTTTTTTCGCCTTATTATAGCCGTTAAGACCTTTTCCAGGTCTTTTGCGGAGAAGGTATACACCTTGCTGCAAAAATTACAACTTATGGGCGTTTTCAATCGCTTTTCCACCATTTCCCTAATCTCTTCTTCACCCAGGGCATACAATGTGCCCTCTACCTTTTTCCGGGAACAGCGGCAGCGGAAGCGGACCTCCTTTTTTGTCATAAAAGTAATACCGTATTCCCCTACTGCCAGGTCCAATAACCTTTCCGGGCCATAACCTTCCATGATTAATTGGCTGCAATATGGGAGTTCCAGGAGCCTATTTTCGATATGAGCAAGGGCTTCTTCTTTCGCACCTGGTAGGGCCTGGATAAAGATACCACCAGAGGCCTTTACCGAGTTATCACTCTCTACATATATCCCCAGGGCCATCGCCGAAGGTATCTGTTCCGAGACCGTCAGGTAATAGGCTAAGTCTTTTCCTAACTCACCACTTATTAAAGGTACCGCACCACAATACGGCTCTTTCAGACCCAAATCTTTATAAACATAGAGAAAGCCCTTTTGACCAACGGCCAGGCCAACGTCTAATTTGCCATCTTTGCTAGGCAGGTGGATACGGGGCCGTTGGACGTAACCCCGAACATTTCCCTGGGCATCGGCCTCTACTACGACCTCTTTTAAGGGACCATCACCCATAATTTGTAGAGTTACCCTTTGCTGGCTGTTATATTTAAGGAGGCTACTTAGCAGTATGGCCCCACTCAGGGCTTTCCCTAAAGCTGCGGTAGCTACGGGATAAGTCTGGTGCCGGGTGCGGGCCTCTTCTACCAGCCCGGTATCTACCACGGCAACACAGCGGATACTAGCCTCTTTGATAATGCCAGAAACCAGGTAATCGGACATCAGGCAATTTCCCTGGAGCGTCTTCCTCGACCAGTGATTTCCAGGACTTTCCGCATAAAAGAAAAAACGCCCGTCCCTTTACCGTACATGTATAATTCTTTCACCGGCTCATCTATTAACCTGGGGATAGAAGAAGGGACAAGGTCTTGATAGTTTCCGCTTCTCACCTTTGCCCGAATCCGGGCCTGGTAATATGCCGGTCGCATCAGTAGTTTCATTAATTTTTGACTATCCTGCTCCGAGACCCGCACTTTTAAGCCATAACAGTCTTCTCCTATGAGGAATATCTTATCATAGACCTCTTTTTCTTCTAGTGGGCGCTGGATATTATTATACTCAGAGATCTCTTTTAGGTAGCGCTCTACGGCCTCTTGCCAGCTTATGGATTCTTGCCAATTTATGGATTCTTGCCAGAGCTTTTCGCGAAACGGTGTAGCGAAGGCACTGGCTGCCAGGCTACCCACTGCCCCACAATCCCTAATCGCGATAATAATATCCTGGACCGTTTCTACACCTGCCCCGCAGTATACTGGTAGCGCAGGATTAATCCTTTTAACTGCAGCTCCGGTTTGTTTAATTATTTCAGGCTTTTGCTGTACGATAGAAATTCCCTTGCCAATAAACTCATCCCACTCTACGGCAATAGCTATAGTCTTATAAACATGGTTTATTACGACATGGTAAAAGTGTTCCTTTAACTTATCCCCTAGAATGTTGGAGATAGATTCTTTTAGCAGGGTCTGATACTTGGTGAAAGGAACCTTAAATTGTTCATAGGCCATCCGGCAATCTTCCTTTTCCAGCAGTCCAAAAAAGATCTCCTTAAAATCACCCTGCTTAAAAGACCCCTTGGACAATCCTTCTGGGAATCTACCAAAGAGTCTTTCCAATTCTATATAGGATTTAACAGTCAATTTATCCAGGAGCTTCTGCCCAAAATCTTTATATACCTGATCCCTAAATTCCTGGCTGGTGAGCATTTTGGCTATTTCTGAGGCCGTTTCTGGGCCATCGGCACATATGACCAGATTAAGCCCAGCATCTAAGCCGGCCAGGATCGCGTCCCTTAAGAAGCGAAAGTCTTCTGGCTTATTATTGACTTCCCCGGTCTCCTTTTGCCGTTTTCCCGGATTATGCCCATATATCCGGTCTTCGTAGTGATTTATCAAAGTACCGTGGGCACCCAGATTAGCTAATGCCCGGGGGGTAGTAGAACCGGTCCAGCTCGCCCCTGGGGCTACCGGGTCTATGGATTGGCCAAAGACGTGGAAATAATCAAAAAGCGCGGGGTCCTTACGTGCCAGACTATCTACTGCCTCGTGGATCTCTGCGTTATTTACGCAAACAATAAGGGGATGGCGGTAGACCTTAGCTAGTTCTGCCGCCGTGACTACATACTTACCGATCCTTTCACCGGTAACGATCTGTTTCAAGTTTATTATTAATTCTGGCCAATGTTGGTATGGCATCTTAGCTCCCCCCTTTTTCATTGCTAGGAAAGGATTGACTTTTTAACTTATTTTGCTTTATTTTCTATTCTATCCTTTTAAAACAAAAGGA
>MHDQ01000239.1 GCA_001803565.1 Nitrospinae bacterium RIFCSPLOWO2_12_FULL_45_22
GCCTATTTTTAACCTCTCCTGTATTCCTGGTTTCCTTATCATAAGCACTTTCTCTCAAATACGTCACCGTAATTATGGATTAGAGCACTTAGCTTACATTTTGCGCTTTGAACCTTTAGCTTTTCTTAAGTTGACTAGTCAGCCAAATATAGCAACAAAAATATACCTTGTCAACCTCGACTTTACCTCTTGTTACTACGGTTTAACCCCCATCGAGTAAGCCGCGCTCTTCCCATAGGAACCAGTTTCCAGTATCACTCAAATAGGTATAGGTATTTTGTAATAACTGAAAGTGCTGCTTTTCCTCACCAACCAGGAACTCAAAAAATACCTTCTCTTCAGAGGTAGTTGCTTGTTGGGCTAGTTGCTGGTAGAGTTGATAGCCTTCTTTCTCCGTATCCATGGCAATCCTTAATGCCTCTAGCTCATCAGGATTGGCTTCGATTCTCCCTGCTACAGCATCTTTAACCGCTTCAAACAATCCCTTAACCCGCTCCCGGGGGCTTTTCTTCTGCTTCAGCCGGTCAATATCAATGCTTAGCGGTCCAGCCCCCTTCTTGAGCGATTGGAGGAGTTCCAGGTGTTCTTTTTCGTCTTGCATGAAGGCTTCGAACATCATCTTACCAATGGGGTGTTTGGTCTTATCCTTGGCCTTACGATAAAACTCTATCCCATCCGCCTCATTCTTTATAGCCAGTTCTATTCCAGATAAAATATCCATTACTCCATTCTCCTTAAACTAATCATAAGCGTTCGGCCGTCAGTTGTCAGCAAGACTCGACTTACGCCTCACGATACCTGCTACTGACTTACACTTTTTTAAATGCTATCTAGTATAACGTTTCATTAAAATGTTTCCAATGCGTAACCAAGTCTTTGCCACGAAGTCACAAAGACACAAAATTTCTAATTCATTGTTTTTAAAGAAAAAAATAACTCTTTGTGCCTTAGTGCCTTTGTGGCTAATACAAGTTTTTATTGTATACTTTTTTATGAAATGCTATCTAGATGGCACGCCGTTCTTTGAGTGAGGATATCATTTCCTGATCATAACCCAGCCAATTAGTAAGAATTTCAGTTGTATGCTGCCCCAGGGTAGGGGCTGGGGTCCGCACCTTACCTGGGGTAAGGGAGTGTTTCCAGGGTATTCCCTGGAGCTTTACCCGTCCAGCCGCTGGATGATCTACCTCAGCTACCATCCCTCTTTCCTGGACATGTTCATTGGTCAAGATATCCTTATGGCTCCAGATAGGTGCAGCCGGGATCTCGTTCTCTAAGAATATATTCATGATTTCCTCAACGGTCTTTCCCTTTGCCCATTGGGCAGTGAGTTGGTCAATCATCTCAGCATTAGCCCCCCGGTCTCGGACGGTCTTGCATCGAGGGTCAGCTATCAGGTCTTCCCGGCCCATAATGCGACAGAACTTAGCCCAGTGGCTATCAGGCCCTATAATAATGAATATATACCCATCTTTGGTTTGGTAAGTATTGAAGGGGGAGACCGAAGGATGTCGGTTACCATTCCTTACCCAGTGATAATTAGTATGGGCCGCGGCCATCAGGCCAAAATCGCTCATATATACGGTATTGTCCAGCAGGCTTATGTCTACATGCTGTCCTTTGCCGGTCTCTTTGCGGTAAAGGAGGGCAGAGAGGGCACCTATAGCGGCCATCCAACCAGTACTATTATCCACAATGGCATTACCGGTCCTGAGGGGCATCTCCCCCGGCATGCCGGTCACATACATGATACCGCCCATAGCCTGGGCCAGAGGATCAAAGCCTGGTCTCTTATGATACGGCCCGTATTGACCAAACATAGATATAGAGATATAAACAATTTTAGGATTCAATCTCTTTATATCATCATACCCAACACGCCACCTGGCCATAGTGCCGGGTTTAAAGTTCTGGATCAGCACATCTACCTTAGCAGCTAGGTCACGAAATATCTCCTGCCCTTCCGGATGGCGCATGTTTATGGTAATCCCTTTCTTGTTTCGATTGATGCTTAAGAAGTAGGTGCTGGTTTCCTGCGGTGGTTTCCCTTCTAAGAAAGGGCCTGCATACCTTACCAACTCTCCCTCAGGCTGTTCCACTTTAATGATTTCAGCCCCTAAATCAGCCAGCACCATGCCACACATCGGCGCCGTATGCATCCCGCCAATCTCCAATACCTTTATCCCCTCCAAAGGCCCTTTGGAATTATTAATTACCTCTTTGAAAAATTCTTCCTTCTTCATCTCCTACCCCCTTTCTTCTGCCTCCAAGAGGCGTTCGACTTCTATAGCGGCCCTACAGCCCGATCCTGCGGCTGTTACTGCCTGGCGATAGATATGGTCGTGGACATCGCCTGCCGCAAATACCCCGGGTATATTGGTTCTTGTACCATCCTTTAAAATGATGTAACCCATATGGTCAAGTTCTATTTGGCCCCTAAAAATCTCGGTATTAGGGACATGGCCAATAGCCAGAAAGACACCCTCACAGCCTTTTTGGCTTAACTGATTAGTTTTTACATCTCTTAACTTTATAGCGGTTACTTTGCCTAGACCTGGGTCCAAAATATCCTCCACTACTGTGTCCCATATAAAACTAATCTTGGGGTTCTTAAAGGCCCGCTCCTGCATGATCTTAGAGGCCCGCAACTTATCCCGGCGGTGGATTACCCATACCTGTCGGGCAAATTTAGTCAGGAATAAGGACTCTTCCATGGCTGAATCACCACCCCCTACTACCACCACCACCTGATCCTTAAAAAAGAAACCATCACAAGTTGCGCAGGTAGATACCCCATGACCTAGCAGCTTCTTCTCAGATTCAAGCCCTAGCATTCGGGTTGACGCCCCGGTAGCGATGATAAGGGTTTTGCACCAGAAGGTTTCTTCGACCGCTTCAATGCGAAAAGGACGGCTTTTTAAATCAACCCTGGTAGCAGCCATAGGCCGTAATTGTGCCCCGAAATGCTGTGCCTGCTGTCGCATATTCTCCATCAACTCGGGACCCATTATTCCCTGAGGAAAGCCAGGATAGTTCTCTACTAAAGTAGTCAAACTCAACTGACCTCCTACCTCTACCCCTTCCATTATCAAGGTTTTGAGATTGGCCCGGGCGGTATAAATAGCTGCGGTCAGACCGGCTGCACCAGACCCCAAGATAATTACTTCCCATATTTCCCGCATATCTCTAACCCTCTAGAACTTGCTCTTTGACTAAACAAAGGCTATAATTTCTAGTGCGATTTTGCACAGAAAGGCCGGGATGGATCGGGTCTAATTCTATCATCAAAAGGGGGGATAAACAATCTAAGATTCTTCTCTAGCAGCTTAGATTACGGGTAAAAGTTTAGCCAATTAAAGGCTTCGCTCCATATTTGGGACACTTTATTTGGCTAAACAGTTACGATTACGTGGCATGTTTATTGCATTAGTCAATGATGTTAGTATAACAGTTTACCGCGTACACAGCAGATAATGCTGAGTAGTGGTGTCATCCATAACACATTTTAGTTGCATAAATGCAACTGCTGCAACTTTCTCTGCGGGCTCGGCGGCGAACGGCCCCACTTATATAGAAAGAGAGGAGGCACAGAATAGATGATAGACCGGGATATAGAAAACCTTACGCGCACTACTGCCTTAGAGAGATTTGCTATCTCTCGCTATGACGAACAGATACAGAAGATACCGATACCAAAGTTAAAGATGTTATTGCCTGGTATCAGGACTAATGAGGAAGGGCATGAAGCCCAGGTATTAAAGCTGGCACGGGCCCGCGACCAGGCTACCCAGATGGAGGATATTCCCCTCTTTACCCTAGATAAACCGCTGGAAGAAATCCTGGCTGGGGAGGGCTACAAGAGTAAGCCTGGCTTCAAAACTATATTGCAGGCCTTTTATCTGGACCTCTATTTTGAGAAGAATGCAGTAAAGCTCTACCAAAAATTTGCTGAAGACTCTGAAGACGAAGAGATCAGAAAGTTCTTTTTGGACACAACCCGCTCAGAACAGGGTCATGTGAGGATCTTTAAGGAAGTTATTGATCAAATACACCGAAATCAGCTTGATATAGAGTTTTACTGCCCAGTATGTGGCTGGATAGAATCCTTTGGCCGGGAGCCTAACGTAGGCAATGTGGTCAATTGTCGCAAGTGCGGTATAAAGATCATACTTAAAGAGAGGGATGGAGATTTTTACGTAGAAAGAATGGAGTGATCTTTATGGCATATAGCATCCTGGCTGTGGACGACGAGGAGACTATTCTACGGTCTATTTCTCGTAAACTTGATAAGGAGGGCTATCAGGTGGAATTGGCCCTCTCTGGTCAGGAAGCCCTAAGAAAATTACGGATTAGCATCCCTGATCTGGTCTTACTCGACTTAAAGATGCCTGGTCTGGACGGATTGGAGACCCTTAAGGAGATCAAAAAGATCGCCCCGGAGACTATTGTTATCATGATGACCTCTTACGGGACGATTGAGAGTGCTGTAGAAGCCATGAAACAAGGGGCTTATGACTTTATCACCAAGTCCGTTACCCTGGATGATCTAAAGATTGTAGTACGCCGGGCCTTAGAAGTCTCTGAGCTGCGCGACCGAATAGATATCTTTCAGAGGCAGGAAGAGAAGAGATATTGCCTGGACAATCTTATTCGAGAAAGCCCGGCCGTAAAGGAAATTTATAGCACCTTACAGACTATCATATTAAATGATAAAGCTACGGTGCTGATTCAGGGAGAGACCGGTACCGGGAAAGAACATATTGCCAAGATCATTCATTATAATAGCAGCCGGGCTACCAGGCCCTTTGTAGAAGTTAATTGCTCGGCTATTCCCCAGGAGCTTTTTGAGAGCGAGCTTTTTGGCTATGAGAAAGGGGCTTTTACTGGTGCGGATCGGCTCAAAAAAGGGCAGTTTGAGCTAGCTAATGGTGGTACCCTGTTTCTGGATGAGATAGGGGATCTGGACAATCGGATGCAGATAAAGCTTTTGCGGGCATTGCAAGAGAAGCGTTTCAAGCGGGTAGGTGGTACCAGGGACATTCAGATTGATGTCCGGATCATAGCCGCTACTAACCGGGACTTGAAGAAGGCTATCCAGGAAGGCACTTTCCGTGAAGATCTCTATTTTCGATTAAAGGTGATACCGATAGAATTGGTTCCTTTAAGAAAGAGCCGGGAAGATATTATCCCCTTAGCGGAAAATTTTATTGTTGAGTTTAATAGAGAGTTCAAGAAGAATATCCGAAGTATGGACCAGGAGGTAAAAGAGGTCTTAATGAACTATCCCTTTCCCGGGAATATCAGGGAATTAGAAAACATTATTGAACGGGCCATGATCTTTTGTTTTAAGGATAAGATTACTACTGAACACCTACCTAAAGATCTCCTCGAAGGCAGAGAAACGAGCTGGCCCATAACCCCGGAGTCGGATGGAGGCAAGGCTATAAATTTACGGATAGAGTTTGGTCAGGAGACTTTGGGCCAGATCGAAAAATCCACTATTCATAAGGCATTAGAGAAGGCCAGAGGCAATAAGACTCTAGCAGCAAAATACCTGGGTATTACTCGGTTCGCCCTCAATCGGCGCCTCCAGAAATATCACCTAACCGCTCCTTTTTCCCTATAAACTTTCACCACAGAGTACGCAGAGGCCGCAGAGAAAAAATAACAAAGAATAGCCCCACCCAAATTATTTTTGAAGCTTAGTGCTTCATTTCATAAATACAGTTACGTATTATGCCTATTTTTTGCCTTCTTTTTTATTAGGAAACCAAGAGGCCAGGAAATTAACCTCTCCTGTATTCCTGGTTTCCTTATCATAAGCACTTTCTCTCAAATACGTCACCGTAATTATGGATTAGAGCACTTAGGCGCTATTTATGAAGATTCGAAACCTATTGCCACTAATCATCTCAGCGTGCTCTGCGCCCTCGGCGGTAAACAGTTAGATTTTCCTTATTCTCCTTATGCTGGCGAAACCAAAGGCTAGAGGGAGGAGGATAGTTATCGCCCCAAGCCAGAGTAAGTTCTTTTTTATAAACCCCGGTTCTTGCTTTAGTCTCTTTAATGGCCTTCCAGAGACCATTTCTAAGGCCTGCTGCGGACACCCCTCGGCACACAATCCACAGCCAATACAAGCAGCTTGATCCAGTTGCCAATCCCCATCACTGCCGCTAATCGCCCGGCCTGGGCAGATACCAGCACAGCTCTGGCAGCTTATGCAGGCCACATCTTTTCTTATAGGGTAAAAAGGGCCGGCTTGCAAGGCCGCTTCAATACCATACTCGAAGCGCAATTTACGGGGCAGGCAGCAGCAAGAGCAGCAGCTACAAATGGCATAGCTATAGGGTGGTAAGCACCATTCAAAGGCCAGGAGCATGCCCCTCTTTACACTTTCGGTAACAATCTCTTTGGCCTTATCCTTATCAATCCTCTGCTTAGGTAAGATACCCTTATCTAGATAGACCTGCCCGCCGGTATTGATATATAAGCAAGTCATTAAGGGCCGGCTGCATCTCGGATATAGCGTCCGGCAGGCACAATGGGAGACGGTAATATAGTTAGCCTGCTCCAATAATTCCAAGATTTCGCTCAGGGGTAAAGCCATACCAGTATGATAATTGAAGCCATAAAAATTGATGATACCCTTCAAGAAGACTGACCCAAGGATAGGGATGCGGGTGAGGCGGGAGAGAAAATAATAAAATTCCAACAGGTCCAGGATATTAGAAAAATAGAGCCTCAGAAGGGATTTACGTTGGACTGAGGCATCATCCAATAAAGTCAGGTGTGCCATTGAGTCAGTTCCTTCGCTTTGTTCAGGACGGTATTAGCAAAATCTGGCTAAAAATTGTTTGACTTCAGGGGTGCATTACAACTAAGGGTTCTCATTTTTGTCTATCCTTCTGAGTCTTCCAAAATCTTCCAAAATTTTATTGATCAATGGTTTAATTCGTGGAATGACAGTTGTGATGGCATTCCACACAAGGTCATACTTTACGCCAAAATAGAAATGAATGAGCCTATCTCTCATGCCTGCCATATCTTTCCATGGAACCTGGTGATACTTCTGTTTAATGTCTTCGGGAATATTTTTGGTTGCCTCTCCAATAATTTCAAATTTCCTTATCACTGCGCTTGATCTCATATCGTCCTTTTTAAAAGTTTCCAAATCCACTCCTCTCACAAATTTTTCAATTGCTTCCATAGCCTCTAATATGTCTTTCAAGTATAGTGTAGGATTTCTCACAGGTAAATCGCCTCCTTCAGGACATTTTCCCTGATCTCTTCCCTAATAGTATCAATAGGAACTATATCCACCTTCAAATCGAGTTTCTCTTCAAGGAAGTTTGCAAGACCAACAAAGTCAAACAATGATGCCCCTTCAAGAAATCTCACGAGAATATCCATATCGCTACCCTCTTTTTGTTCTTCACGGGCATAAGAACCGAACACCCCGATAATATCAGCTTTATACTCTTTTCTTATCGGGCCCTCAAAATCTTTGAGGACTTTTCTGAGTCTTTCGAGCTCTTTATCTGGTTTCATCCTTTCTTCTCTTTTTTATGTGCTATCCGTTGTTTAGGGACTTACTATATTTCAATTACCCCAAATATTAATATTGGGAAAGTTCAT
>MHDQ01000240.1:0-985 GCA_001803565.1 Nitrospinae bacterium RIFCSPLOWO2_12_FULL_45_22
ACTATTGGTGGTCCCCTCAAGTTACGTCAGATGCCCATCACCCGGATAGAGAATGCCTGTGCTACGGGTATGGATGCCTTGAGGAATGCCTCTTTTTCCGTAGCCTGCGGCTTATACGATATAGTCCTGATAGTAGGGGTAGAGAAGCTGAAGGATACGGGATTTGGTGGCTTGCCAGAATTCTTCTCCCACCCAGTATATGGCCAGGGCTTTACTGCACCGGGCCGGTGGGCATTAGGTGCTACCAGGTACTTCCAGGCCCATGGCATAAAGCCAGAAGACGGTAAGACGGCCCTGGCCAAGATTGCTGTAAAGAATCATCGTAATGGTAGCCTATCGCCTAAAGCCCATTTTCAGCGAGAGATAACGCTAGAGCAGGCATTGAAGGCACCTATCATCGCCTGGCCTTTAGGGCTGTTCGATTGCTGCCCCACGACTGATGGGGCGGCTGCGGCCATAATATGCCGGGCGGATATGGCCCGCTCTTTTAAGGACGATTATATATTGGTGAAGGGCTTTGGGCTGGCTATGGGGCCGGGCTTAGGGAAAGAAGATATTGACTATCGGTACGACTGCTTACCGGAGACGATAGCGGCTGGTAAGCAGGCCTATGATGCAGTAGGGATAAAGAACCCGCGTAAGGAGATCAGCTTAGCCCAACTCCATGATTGTTTTACTATAGCAGAGCTATTGGAATATGAGGCCCTGGGGTTTTGTGGGCCGGGCAAGGCATTATTAGAGGAAGTTGATGCTGGCACCTTTACCCTGGAGGGAGAACTACCGGTCAATACCGATGGTGGTTTAAAGGCCTTTGGTCACCCTATAGGGGCTACTGGACTCCGTATGTGCTATGAATTATACAACCAATTGCTGGGCAAGGCCGGTCCCAGGCAGATAAAGAATCCCCAATTAGGATTAGCCATGGCCCAGGGCGGCCACCCCGGTAACCTCATGCCCATCGTTACTATCCTCGGCCGCAAAGATT
>MHDQ01000240.1:997-5767 GCA_001803565.1 Nitrospinae bacterium RIFCSPLOWO2_12_FULL_45_22
TCATGCCCATCGTTACTATCCTCGGCCGCAAAGATTAAGCAAGGAGAGTATTCAAAGATTCACGTTCTATCCGGGTTCATCCGTGGTAGAATCCTTGTTGTTAATAACGGAGCCACCAAGGCTCACTAAGTAGCTGCAGGGCCTTGCCCTGACCGCTCTGATCACAAAAAATCCAAATTTCTTCCTTCGGGTGATATGACAGGCAAGGGCTCAGGCGAAATGGCCGGTAGCCGTATTGCCTTACGCTGCCGCCTCTTCGACATACCGGCAAGAATTTTTGCGGCTTCCTGGAGGCATCGGTTACTAAAATATTAATTCTAGAAGCTCTCATTTCTTATTTAGGAACATGACCTTTCATATTCAGCCTTATGCCTTTCCCTCGGTTCCAATATTTTCCTTGACCCAGTTGCTACAACCTGATATAAAGATGCTCAGCTATTGTATTCTTAGGGAAATCCCTGCCTGAAAGTCAATAAAGTCATCTTTCCATGATGGATTTGGGGCTAGGAAAATGGTTAAGTTCCTATACCTGTTTTGATTTCTTGTTATCCCTGAGTTACTAAACCACAGATAAAAACTATATCTCAAATATTTGACAGAAAAGGCTATGTTTGTATGTGAAGTCTTGACCCGGGACAAACATAATAATGGGCAAGATTTGGGATTGAAATATACACCTTGGGCTTAAAAAGCATGAGAGACTTCCTAAATAGTAAAGGTTAAAGGCAGGAAATATTGACAGCAACAGGTGTAAGTGCTAAAAATTAAGGTTGGATTAAAAAAACCACCGGAAAGTCTGAAGAAGGAAGGGGGGTGAGAAAAACAAAAACTAGAGACTGGAACTTTAGTGAAAGATATCCCTAAAACAGCGGATAACATGACAATTTTAGGGATAAGCGTAATATTGCGGTTATTAACCATTTAAGCCAAAATTCCGTCTCGAGGTTAAATAAGGAGATAGTAATGGACCCAACATCCTTGGCTACTATCGCTACAAGTGCAGTTGCCTTGCTCTCCCCATATCTGGAGAAGGCGGGCGAGGAATTTGCCAAGTCTGCTGGAAGCGCAGCTTGGAACAAGGCAGAGAAGTTGTATCAAGCCATCAAGGCTAAATTTGCTGTTAAGTTTGCTGCAAGGGAGGCTCTTGATAATCTTGCAAAAATACCCGAAGACCCTGACACTCAAGCTGCAGTGTGCGCCGAACTCAAGAAAGTGATGGCGGTTGATGAAAAGTTTGCTAAACAGCTCGCTGGCATCCTCAAAGAAGCCGCTGAAGCCGGTGTAGACAGAGTTTTCAACACCACAATCTATGGGGATGTTGCGAAACTCATCCAAATAGGTGATGTCTATGGTGACGTCACGATTTCTTAAAGTTGCGGATTAGGTTAATCAGCCCTCAACCCACGGGAGAAGACAGATATGACTGATAATTCAAGGCGCGATACCTATATACACGGTAATTTGGACAAACTGACCACGATTGGAACAGTACAGGGCAACGTCTTGATCGTGAATGAAAAGGCTATTAAGGATAATTTAGGGAGGATACAAGGTGCCCTATCATCTCGACATCTATATCCCGTAGAGAATGTGAGCGACTACATCAAGGTCATCATCAAATCAAACCGCTTCGGTCGAAAAATCCAGCTTCAGGTGCCACAAGGCATGACCATAAAGGCACTTATTGACTTTGAGGTTGACTTGCTTGGGCTTCCTTGGCGGAAATCTCTTGACGAGTTGATGATTTCCTTTAACTTCCGGTATTATGTTGTTTACCAAGGTAAGAAAGTGCCCCTCAATAAGACTCTGCGTGATGCAAACATCCATGATGGTGCTGAACTTGAGCTTTCAATCGTAGCGATTTGGACCGATGAAGTCGAGGAAGTTGAGGGCGTGGAAGCCAAAAATGGACTGGCAGTGATGTATGAAATAGGTGGCAGAATGCAACAACTGGCCACGCGTGAGGCTGCGCGCAAAGCTAGAGGAGTGATAACAACAAGCAAGATAAAATCTTGGGCGAATAGCTTCTTTACGTTCGTTGACGAGTTGGGGGAGCTGACAAAAGGTAACGAGGCGAATTCACATTGAAACCTCGGCTAATACGGCGTTGACTGCTTCGCTACGATCTGCTCAAATGGCCTTCGGCCACTGCGCCAACACCAGAAATGTTAAATGAGATATCAGCCTAATTTGTTCTTCTAAGGATATAAAGCATTTAAAATTTAAACCTGGGTTCTCTGGGGAGTGTAATTATGTTTAAGTCCTTTGAACAAGATATACTTAGAGCTGTTTCAGGTAAATTTAACCTTCTTCAAGGTATTACCTTGTCAACAGCCATACTATTTGAAGGGCATGATTGGCAAGCTACAGAATATCACGAATGTATACATATGGAATTAACTGATAATAGCATCTTCGGATATTTCCAAAGGCTTCTACTTTCTCTAATATTCTCCCCGAATGTCCCTCAAGAACATAAAAAAATTTACAGAACTGCTTTTGAGGAAACAATGAAAAATAGTTTTATGGTGCATGAAGGATTAGCTACCTACAGAGCATTAGCCTGGTACAATGCTTATTCTGACAAAGCAGAAGTTTACCGCCAAACGCTCCGGGAAGATTATAAGAAAGCATTAGAATATGTTTTGCAACTACTACCCGATTATATCCTTATTACTACACCCGAATTGCAAGCAGGAGTTCACGCCCTTTGCGTTTTGCTAGGTTGCTATTTGCTAAATGCTCCTATTCCAGTCTATTATGAAAATTGGAATTTGTTACGAAGTTCGACGCTGAAGTATATCAATATAGATAGCCCAGATGATAGACTTAAGAATTTAATCGAATATAAGGATAAGAAAAATGTTTTGCTATTATTATTGCAGGAAGTTCAAATTATTCATGAAGACCTTTTTAAATTTGAAGGCCATTTGGACAATTTTGGGGGCCATCTCGATAATACTATTTCATCATTAAAGACGATATTTCCCCAAATTCCTGTTTGTGGTTTTTTTGAAAGAGGCGAATTATTTTTAAAAATGCTTAAAAATTGGCGAAAACAACTCGAAAGTAAATATAGATATGGTCAATATCTATTTAACGATGAGATAAAATCTCGGTTGTCTAAAAAACCAAGAGAGGTCGGTATAGAAAAAGTAATTTATGAAGTCATCTTTGCTAATCTTAATGCGGGGATGAAATTAAATGGTTATAAAGAAATAAATCTTCCAGATATTAGTACATATCTTAAGAGGGTTAGCGAGATAATTGAAACCGGGGATATCCCCTTTATTGTAATTGTAGCAAATCCAACCAAGGAAGATATTCAAATAACCAAGGACTATAAATTAGCCTCAAATACAATTATTGGTTCAATATTTAATATAAAAATAGATGAATTAAATAATTTTAGCATTGAAATCAAAAATCGGACGATTTACAACTTTATAAGCTCATTGACAGAATTATTTGAGTCAGCTAAAAAGCTTCCCAAGAATAGTGTAATTCATTATCTGAATAGTTACTATCAGAATTTATTATTACAATATCAGTACAAATTTAATCATTTTTATATAATTAGAATAATCAATTATGAGGATTTTCGAAAATCTTTTCATATAGATAACATTAGGTGCTTTTTTTATTACAATAACAGAAAAACCGCATTTTGCTACTATAATGAGAATGAGCATTCTTTTTATTTTTATATAATAAATTTAATGCAGAAGGAAAATATCAAGCGTATGCTGGCAAATAAATTTCTTATTGACCCTAAAGAGTATTTTTGTCAGATTGGCAATAATGAAATTTCGATGCAACAGCTTGCCTTATTAGCATTTTGGGGATTAAGTTTATAATGCCATTAGACAAATGCAAATTTTATTATTTTTTGCAGTTTTTGCAACCATAATGTTATTATCAAAATAGACTGGATACTTTATCTAACACAGGCTTTGTATTTTGCAGACCCTGAAAAGTACTTTAAGGACGAAGTGGAAATACTTCTTGATACATAAGATAACAAAGCCTATCGTGGTTCCGTGCCTTTGGCAATTCACCCAAATCTAGCCTGACGGCTGGACTTCAGATACGCTGGTAACATTATGCAAAATTCTATAAAAAATCAGTAGGGAGAATGTTTCCGGTTGTAACCTACACATTTGAAAGCTCTTCGTAAAGTAAAGATTACTACGAGAAAGCGATACTCTATATATGGGGGGTAATAGCGGAAGGGGTTTCTATATGATTATGGACCCTTTCAAACCCTGCAGCCAATCCTTCGCTCCCCCTGTCTGCCAACAGGCAGGTTGGGCTTCATAACTTTTAATAGCTGCTATAATTTTTGTTGATGCAGGCGACAGAAATCAGCAGATTTGCGGTCGGTATCAATGGTTATGACCCGCAAGCAATTTCCTGCTCCCGAGGGTTTTGTTTTGCCTTTCTCCTTCTTTTATAAATCTATGCCCGGCTAAAGCCTCTCCTTTTAATGGGGGATACAGGCCGTTATACAGGGCCGGGACCACCTTCTGTGGAGGAGTGATAACATCCGCCCCGTTGAAGTAATAAGTTCCGTACTTTACCTCACTATATGTGAGATTTAGTGTGAGGTAGTTCACCACCCTTAATTCTTGATACCCTGGCAAATCTGAGGGACAGGTAATATAGAAACTGCCCGCATTTTTCTCAATACGCACTTCCTCGTGGAAGGATGGCGTAAACATGAATAAGCTTTTTATTTTTGTCTGGTGTAAAGAGGATTCTCCAGTTCCC
>MHDQ01000241.1 GCA_001803565.1 Nitrospinae bacterium RIFCSPLOWO2_12_FULL_45_22
CTTTCTTTCGGCCGTTTTATTCACTGACGTAAGGGTATTGCTTTCTGCCCTCCAGGCTCAGGATACCATATTCGCCATAAAACTTACTTTAATAACTGCCACCCTGGCCACGCTCCTGGCTTTAATTCTGGCAGTACCAGCCAGTTATGCCCTTTCTAAAGTAGAATTTTATGGCAAGAGCCTGGTAGATACCTTTCTGGATATCCCTATCGTCATATCACCCATAGCCTTAGGGGCTGCCCTTCTAATCTTTTTCAATACGCCCCTAGGTAGGTTTATCGAGACATATGGGATAAGGTTTGTCTTCGAGGTCCCGGGGATTGTGCTGGCCCAATTCGCTATCATCACTGCCCTAGCGATCCGGCTGATGAAGGCGACTTTTGACAGTATGGGGACGCGGTATGAGATTGTAGCCCGGACCCTGGGTTGTAATAAGTGGCAGGCCTTCTTTAAAGTAACCCTCCCTCTCGCCAAGAATGGCCTGCTAGCAGCCAGTATCATGGCCTGGGCACGGGCAGTAGGCGAGTTTGGCGCTACTATAACCCTGGTAGGGGCTACTAAGATGAAGACCGAGACCCTTCCTATCGCTATCTATTTAAACCTGGCTACCGCGGATATTGAAAAGGCCATGGCTATCATTATAATCTTAATTGGTCTCTCCCTATCCACCCTTATATTTTTGCGTAAGATCACTGGCCGAGGTTATCCCATTGATTAAGATTAAAGATTTATCACTCCAATTAGGTGGTTTTTCCTTGAAGCAGATCAATTTGGAGATCGAAGCAGGGGACTATTTTGTTATCCTGGGCCCTACCGGAATTGGCAAGACCATTCTACTGGAGGCAATTGCCGGTATCCATAAAATAAGAGGGGGGGAGATCTGGATAGATGGAACAAATGTTACCTGGCTGCCACCAGAACACCGGAAGATTGGCTATCTTCCGCAGGACTATGCCCTTTTTCCTAATCTAAAAGTCTCTGAAAATATAGCCTTTGGTTTGCATTTACAAAAAGGGCTTACCCCAAGAACAATAAACCGGACAGTAGAAGAGCAAGCAGAAAAACTGGGCATAAAACATATCTTAACCCGTTATCCGGCTGGGCTTAGTGGAGGAGAGAAGCAGCGGGTAGCACTGGCCCGGGCCCTTATTATTAAACCCCGCCTGCTTTTACTGGATGAGCCGTTAAGTGCTCTGGATCGAGTGACCAAGACATCCTTCTGGATGGAATTAAAAAGGGTTCAGGAAGAAAATCGGGTCACTATTCTTCACGTCACCCACGACCTGGAAGAAACCTTTACTCTAAGCAACAAGGTAGCTATTCTGATGGATGGGGGTATTGAACAGAGCGGGTCTACGAGAGAGGTATTTTATCAGCCAAAAAACCGTAAGGTAGCAGAATTTGTCGGGGTAAAGAATATATTTCCCGCTAAAGTAATTGGTCTGGAGCCCGATAAGAACCAGCTTTCTCTGACTATGGATAACTTTATTATTCATACCCCATATTTCCCCCGTCAGATGGGAGAAGAAGTATCCTGGTGTATCCGGCCGGAAGAGATCATGCTCCTCAAACCTGACCGGCCCCTAAAGAGCATATTAAAAGAGAATAAAATTGCGGGCCTGGTAACGCAGATGCTGGGGAGAGACTCTGCTCATCTACTCCAGGTGAAACTCACAGATTCCTCCAAAGAGCTCTTTGTCCAGATCCCTAACCATGTAGCCCATAAATGGGGAATTACCAAAGGGGCTACCCTTATGTTATCTTTAAAAAAATCAGCTATCTGGCTCCTTGAGCCTTAATACAGCTATCAGCCGTAAGCTTTCAGCTAAAAACAACGGAAAAGCTGAACGCTGATAGCTGAGTGCTGAACGCTTATTTGCAAGAGGAGATACTATGGTGCCAATTATTTCTATTGTAGGGAAGTCTGATAGCGGTAAGACCACTTTCATAGAAAAACTTATCGCGGAGCTAAACCGTAGAGGATATAGCGTAGCTACCATAAAACACGATACCCACGGTTTTGAGATAGATCGGGAAGGTAAGGATACCTGGCGACATGCCCAGGCTGGCGCACTGTCTGTTATTATTTCCTCAAGGGACAAGCTGGCCTTAATAAAGAGGGTTGAACAAGAGCTTTCGTTGGATGATTTATCCCGGCTGATAGAGGGTGTAGACCTGATCCTTACCGAGGGATACAAGCGGGCAAATAAACCCAAAATAGAAGTCCTGCGCACACAATTAGACCCTGAGCCACTTTGTAGCAAGACCGATAACTTATTGGCCCTGGTAGTAGATAAGATAGATATAGACGAAGGTATTAAAGCCGGGGTTGGAGTACCTTGTTTTTATTGGGATGATGTGGCTGGGGTAGCCGATTATATAGAAAAAAAATATTTAGGGACTTTGGACTCTAAACCCCAGGTTGAGTTGCGGGTAGATAGTGTTGATATACCCCTTACTCCTTTTGTCCAGAGTATAATAGAGAGGACCATCCGGGGTATGATCTCTTCCCTGAAGGGTCTTACGGGACAGGGACGGATTGAGATAAAAATTTTTTAATCTTACCCAATTTTTCTTCTGCCTGTCGTAGCTCCTCTAAACTCTCTAGAGGACGATAAACGGGCCTACCTATTTCATCGGTCTTATCCTGATATAGCTGCGGGTGTTTCTTTAACAGGCCGCCTAATATCCGGGCGATCTCTCGGCGTATAGCCTTATCGGCGGGGTCATTAGCTGGCTGGACCCTCTGCAGCTCAGAGCGGGCTTTTTTTGCCTCCCTCTGTAACTGCCTTATAAGGCTGAAGCCCAACTGGAATATCTTTTGCCACCTCACCTCCTTCAATATCTCTTTTCCTTTTGATACATCATCCCCGCATATATACTCTAAACCAATATTCAGGTAATGATGGCCTAGCTCAAAGGCCCTTCTTACCTCCTCCATCCGGGAAAAATCTATTACCTCGACCAACAAGACCTTATTAAACAAGACTATTAGTTCCTGTTGGCAGAGGGGGAAAATTGGGTCAGCTTGTAGATTAGCTAGCGATTCTATAAAAAAGGAATCTTTTACTATTGGCGAGAGATAAAATCGGGAAGAGATAATAGCTTCGGTTGTTTCAGGAACAGAAACATCTTTATAAGCATAGTCCGACAGGGCCAGGGATTTTTTGTGTACCTGGGGATTAAAAGTATCAGGGTTTATATACTGATATATTGCCGTTGCTTCATCTAATGGTGGGAACCCGGCATCCTCTAAGCGGGCTTGCCGCCAATGCCTGGCCTCCTCTTCCAGTCCCATATTTAGTTCCCATATGACCCCTTCCATGATAGTAAAGTAGAGATGTTGATCTACCGGGAAAATCAGGTCTAGTATCTGATAAATCAACTCTTGGGCTTCAGCCGGGCCAATAAACTCTATAAAGTATTGATTATCCAGAGTAAAATAGAATTCCCTGGGTAGTCCTCCAAAGGCGGGGTCATCCGGGTTCGACGGATCATCTGGTTTTACAACTTTGATATGCCTCTTGAAGAAGTATATAATGAGCTCTGGATCGGCCTTTTGCAGCCAGGTGAGCAGTTTCCTTGGGCTGCATTCTCTCAATGTTTTGATCCATTCCCTGACCTTATCCAGGTCTATCTCGTCCCGCTTCCAGCAGTCCAGGTCTAGCATAAAATTTATCTGCTCAAGGGAGGCCCGGGCAATAAGCTCTATAGCCCCTTCTTTGCCGAGTTCCTGGACTGCAAAGAATAGCTCTTGTTTAGGTAGGGCCCTTACTAGCCGGATGCGGTCTTCAGCCAGTTCTACCAAATCTAGCTTATCCTTAGCTGAGACCTGACACATTAGTTCCAGTCTGGCCTGGAAAGAAAGGCTGGTTATGAGTCCCCTTGCCCGTTCTGGGTCATCCTTCATTAAAGCGGCAATCGCCCGTTGGTTTTCTGGTTCCGTAGGAGACCACCCCCTTAGTAACAGTTCACGGGATTCAGTTAACAGGGCTCAGGAAAAGACTTCAAGTTAAAAGTGAGCCGTGAGCAGTAACTGCTAATTCCTTACTCCTCACTGCTCACGAAGGGAAAAGATTGCCTGACAACTGATCCCTGACCCCTGTGAACTGTTACCCCCCTTACTTCTTCCGTTGGGCATCAAGCATATTAAAGAACTCTGTTATCCTACCTTTCATCTGGCTAATAGAAACTACCCGCTTGTCACAATAATCACCATCCAGGATAAGGGTAGGTACACCAACTTCTTCACTCATACAATCCCGTAATAGCCGGGTAAGGAGGGCCAGTTGCTTACAGGTAAAAGAGGCAAAGATAATAGAGGCATTAACCTGGCGCTCTTTAGCTGCCTGGACGATCTTGGGCCTGATATCTTCAAATTGCGAGCTGAGCAAGGTTACCGGATAAGCCATATTTTTCCTTGCAACATACTCTACCGGGTCTTTGGGGTCACCAATGAGTTCTAAAGTGCCAAGAGTAGCCATATCAAAACCATCTTGTACCGTAGTAGCTCCAAATTCCTTTGCCATCCAGTCAAATAAGCTCAGCTCAAAAAAAGGAAACCCTACCCACCATGCCAGGCGGTATCTTTCTTTGGCTGCTGCCCCTTGCTTATTAGCCACCCGAGAGGCCAGCTCAGCGCAATGGGCCTCCAGGAATCTACTGGCAGCTTCTGTACCAATACCCAGGACAATAATCTCCATATCCTTGAAATATTCTGCCATCGTCGCCGGTCCCGGCTCAGCCCCTTTTAACAGACTTATCTGATGCCAGTATTGTAATGTCTGCTTAGAACGTTCCACAATCTCTTCCAGTTTATCATAGTTCATTTTATGTTTAGTATAGCCTTCAAGAGATCTGATCAAGTCCTTTATCTGGGCCTTATGATAGCTCACTCCTTCCTCAGAAAAGCCGTAGGGGCAGTCATAAGAAAATACTGGTATATGGCCCAATTCACCCATATGGTCTAACATCATATGGTTGCCCGTGCAATAAAGGTTAGTCACAGCAATCAGGTCAGGCGAAGGTAAGCTATTGGCGAGGGTCATACCCAGACGTAACCGTTCATAGGAGCAGATTTCTGATGGTACGCCATGACCCTTAGCCAGGTCATAAAACTCTTCACAGTCCCTAATGGCAGGAGTGATAAGGTTCAAGTGCCCTTGCATATAAGGGACTAAGTCCATCGCCAGGAATATCTCTGGCGAAGAGTAGATATTATAAAGGATTAATGGTTTGCCCTCCTCTTTTGCCTGAAGGATATTTTTATAATAATCCCGCAAAAAAGTAAAATAATGAATATCGCTCTTGGGAGCCGCGGGATTGGCCTGGGTACCCATAATCCCCAATTCGTATAACTGGATTAGTTGCTCCACCATGTTGCTTTCCTGTACTGTATTAACCATGGTTGCTCCCTCCCTCTGCTGAAAAATTTTTCTCCCCGTCTCTATCTTGACCTTGCCCCATCTAACCACACGGATTTATCCGTGCCTTAAATAGCTGCTTTACCATATTAGGGCATAGAAACAACTATGTCAATTTGTAATACCGGTGTTACCTGGGTCCTTTGTGTCTATTTAGTATGTTCTGAGCGGATTAGGATGGTAAACTCACCCTGGATTTTCTCCGCTTTTAATTTCTCAAGGATGGTTGAGATGGTACCCCGGTAGACCTTCTCGTAGAGCTTGGTGACTTCTTTCACTATGACCATCTCCCGCTCTCCAAAAATAGTCTGGATTTCTGCTAATAGTTTTAAGAACCGGTGTGGGGCTTCATAAAGGATTATGGTACGCTCTTCTGACTTTAAGCCCTCTAACCGCTTGCGCCGTTTCCCGGACTTGACAGGTAAGAAACCTTCAAAGACAAACCGGTCTGTAGGGAGTCCCGATATACTTAGGGCCGCTATCAGGGCTGTAGGCCCCGGGATAGGCGTAATACGGATATCGTCTTCTATAGCCAACTGGAGAAGATAATAAGCC
>MHDQ01000242.1 GCA_001803565.1 Nitrospinae bacterium RIFCSPLOWO2_12_FULL_45_22
CATATCCGCTCTTTCGATCCTAGAGCCAGGACTGCCCCGATGATAGTTGGCAGGGGTCTTTCCGCCAATTATATTACCGAGGAGAATGCCTCGCCGTTTAATATAGAAGATTCACCCCTCTATACCTCTCTTTGTCAAGGTAATTCCCTTGTTATAGAAAATTTCGAGCAAGACCCCAGGCTCCCCCGAAGGAAGCTCTTACGGGAAGGGGTAAAATCAGCGGTCTATGTGCCAATAAAATCGCGGGAAAGAAGCCTTTTAGGATTTTTAGCCCTGGCCAGCCGGGAGTATAACTATTTTAAACCCGAGATACTGCCTTTCCTGGAGAGCATTACTAGCCAGATGGGGATAGCTACCGAGCGGACCCTATTCCAGCAAAGGCTTGCCCGCGCCAAAGAAAAATACCAGCATATCTTCACCTATGCCAATGATTTAATTTATCTGTTTGATTTAGAAGGAAACTTCATAGAGGCTAATCTCGCGGCCCGCGAATTCACTGGTTATGGTTTAAGCGATAGGATACATATAAGGGATGTTCTCCCTCCCGATAAGCCCGAGGAACTCATTAAGCTTGAGAGGGTCGTACAACAGTTGCTCCAGGGAGAGACTACTCAGGCCAGTTTTGAAATTGAGATAGTAAAGACAAATGGTGAGCGGGCTATCCTGGAGACCCGGGGGGTATTACTTAGAGACCATTCTGGCAAACCTATGGGTTTTCAGGGCATTTCCCGGGATATCACCAAGCGGAAGAGATTAGAAAAAGAGCTAAGAGATAATAAAGAATTCCTGGACAATATTATCCAAAATATTGCGGACCCCATCATAATGACCGACATCCATGGCATAGTTACTTTCTATCACCCTGGGCTTATGACAGAGACAAGGTATAGCCCGGCAGAGATGCTAGGGCAGCCTCCTTGGAAGTTCTACCGCGAAGGCGAGAAAGAGGCCAAAAAGATAATGGCTATCCTTAAAAAAGAAGGTAGGTTGATGAACTATGAGCTGGAACTAGTAGAAAAAGGAGGAAAGGTCGTCCCTTACTTGATCTCAGCTATTCTTTTGCGGGATGACAGGGGAGAGATAGTGGGAACCTTAGGGATAGCGAAGGATTTAACCGAGAAGAAGGCCTTAGAGAGGCAGGTATTCCAGAGTGAAAAACTGGCCTCTATCGGTATGCTGGCGGGCGGTGCGGCCCATGAGATATTTAACCCCATGCAGGTCATCCTGGGCATTAGTCAACTGCTGATGCAAAAGCAGAAATGGGATGATAGCGTGATAGAAAAGTTGAAGAAGATTGAGGATCAAGTCAAGCGGGTGACGAATATTATAAATGGGTTGCGCCAGTTTTCTCACTCTTCTCTCCAGGAAAAGACCATGTTAGACCTAAATGCTACTCTAAAAGAAGCCCTATCTTTAATAGAGTACGATTTTCCCAAGGAAGGGATAGATCTAATTGTCAAACTAGATCCCCAGCCTTTAATACTCTATGGCGATAGTGCAGAGCTTATCCAATTATTTGTTAATATCCTTATCAATGCCAGAGATGCTATGCCCAAAGGGGGAAGGGGTACAATTACTACTGCCCCATATATAAACCAGGAGAGGAATTGGGTAAGAATTGTTATTTCTGATACCGGGTGTGGCATCCCTCCGGAACTGCTGCCCAAAATCTTTGACCCCTTCTTTACCACTAAAGCTGCCGGTAAAGGCACCGGTTTAGGGCTGACGGTCTGCCATGGCATCGTAAAGAGGCATGATGGGCTAATCTCCGTAGAGAGCCAGCCCAGGCAAGGGACTACCTTTACTATTGACCTGCCCCTTGCTACCTGAGGAAACGTAAAACACAAAACTAAAAGCGCAAAGCTAAGGAATACATTACCTCAGTTTTACACTTTACATCTTGCGTTGATTTATTATGCCGGTATTTTTTATCCCACCAGAGAATTTTCTTCCTGACAAGGTATTAATAACCGGTCCCGATGTCAGACATATAACAAAAGTCTTACGCCTGGGCATCGGGGATAAGATAAAAGTTTGCGATCAACCGGGAAATAGATATCAGGCTAAGATAGATGTTATCGAAAAGGGGTGGGTAATAGCTGGTTTAGAGCCGGAGATGTTAACAGAATACGGCCGAGAACCTCCCAGGCAGCCCATGATCACAATAGGGCAGGCCCTACCCAAGGGTTATAAGATGGACCTAATCGTGCAAAAGGCCTCAGAGTTAGGGGCATCTGAATTAGCACCATTATTGACTCAAAGGACTTTAGTGCGTCTTAATTCTAAAACTACTAGCTTCAAAATAGCCCGCTGGCAGAAAATAGCCCAGGAATCTGCTAAACAATCAGGGAGCAGGAAAATCCTTCACATCGGCAATATAGCGGGTCTAGAGGAGTTCTGTTCGTTATCCGCTAAAGCTGACTTAAAGCTAATTCTTTGGGAAGAAGAAAAGCTCAGGCGCTTAAGGGACGTCTTACCTAAAGATACCTCCCCTGAAACCATAACCCTGATTATTGGCCCCGAAGGGGGTCTTACCCGGCAAGAAATAGGACAGGCCCAGGATTATGGTTTTTTACCTACCGGCTTGGGCCCCCGCATACTCCGGGTAGAAACCGTTGCCCTGACCCTCCTTACTATCCTGCAATATCAATATGGCGACTTAGGCTAATCTGTAAGGGGTAAGGAGTGAGGCGTAAGGAGTAAGGCGTAAGTGGTTTTTGCCTTGTACTGCTCACTCCTTACGTCAATAGGCCAGGGCAATTAAATGGGCCAAATAATGGGGCGACCTGCCTGTGCCAAGGCAGACAGGTAATTTTGTCACTGGAATCCAGGTTATCCATGAAAAGGGATAACTTTTTCGTGGGGTTTGTCCTGTGCAAAAAACAAATGTTTTTATCCCTTGTTTTTCAAGAAATTCCCATACTCCTTTTGGCAATGAGTCGTCCAGGAGGATGGTCTTATTATGTTCCAGGAAGGGGATTAACTGGCCTGGGTCCCAATCCTTACCGGGAGCAATCCCAGGAGAGAAATCAGAAAAGGAAAAGGGTTGAAAGCCATAATGGTCAATGATCTTTTCCATTAATGGTTCTCCGAGTTGATTAGCCAGTCCCTCAAAGCATATGAGGCAAGATTTCTGGTCAAAATATCTCTGTCTCAAGTTAATGACCAACTTATAGTTTAACCTACCATAGTCTTCGGCGGCCCCGAAACGATCCTCGGGTTCTTCATCACCATGATAATCTGAACCACCTGTCAATATGAGATCATATTTCTGACATAAATACTGGTAAAACTTTAGATCCGAATAGGCTAGACCGGGGTATATCCCTTCCAATCCATCCAGGCCATACCCTTTAAATTCAGCCACTATCTCTTCGAGGAGTTTTTGGTCGGGAGTTATTAACCGGGGATGAGCCAATACCGACAGCCCGGCTACTCCTTTTATAATAGCAACAGCTTCCTGAACCGTGCATCTCGCCTTTGGGATATTGCAGGGGTTAAGATACCTACTGAAGGCCTCATTAATATCTGCCACATAGCCATGGCCTACTAATTCTCTGGCTAAATGCATCCGGCCCAACGAACCCCTGGCCTCCCGCAATATACTCTCATAATCTAATGGCCTTTTACCTTTATTCTTAAGGCATTGGTTTGTCTTTGCCAGGATCTTTTCTCCCCTCTCTAGCCGCCTCTGCTGAAATTCCAGCAAAGTATTGACTAATTCACCTTCTCTCCAGCGAATGTAATAGCCCAGAATATGGATATCTTTATAATCCTTGTACTGCACACTAAGTTCCACACCAGGTATAACCTCCACGCCCAGGGATTCTCCTTCTACCAGGGCCTCTTCTATCCCTGACAGGTTGTCATGATCAGTGATAGCAATAGTCGCGAGGGCATGGGCCTTAGCTTTAGAGACTATTTCCCTGGGGGCCTTCTTACCATCTGAAGCCCAGGTATGGATATGCAAATCCACCTTACTGTTCATTGTGTATCCAAAGCCCTACGAATCTTTAAAGTTAATTTCCCTCTAAATTAAATTTAGCATTACCATAGCACAAACCGTGCTTTATGGAAATACAATATTTGCCTTTAAACTATAAATAGGCTATTTTTATCTTAATTCCGACATTCGAGAGGTTTTTATTATAGTTGAAGCAACAGTTTAGCCAAATAAAGTATCCCAAAGACTTGCCACGGATAGACACAGATGAACACGGATCACCTGGCTAACCCTTCGGGCTTGAGCCCTCAAGGGCGAAGCCTTTCCCTGCCACTAAGGCTCAAAGACACCAATGGCACCTCATTTACTACTCCTTAGTGCCTTGGTGGCCTAATCTGCGTCTATCTGTGTCCAAGAAGGAAATTCATATACTATCAAGGTAAATATGGCACAGGAGGCACTAAATAGCTGGGATTTTTTTAGATCGGTCCTGGATGGAATCCAGGATATGATAAAGATTCTGGATAGAGATTATAAGATTATCTATGCTAATCGGTCAGCCCAGGAATACCTGGGCAAGCCTTTAGAAGAGTTAATAGGAAGGCATTGCTACCAGGAATATCACCAGTCTCCCCTACCTCCTGAACATTGTGTTACAATGGATACCTATCAGACAGGAGCCCCTCAAAATTCTGCCTTTACCACTTTAGAGCCTGACGGTTTAGAGAGGCACTGGGAGATAGCTACCTTCCCTTTAAAGGACGATGAGGGAAACGTAAAATATATTATTGAGATAGTTAAAGATATTACCGAGCGGAAGATACTACGATATCAATTGGTGGAAGCGGAGAGATTAGCCAGTTTAGGCCACCTAGCAGCAGGAATAGCCCATGAACTCCGCAACCCATTAGTAGCTATTGGCTCAATAACTCAACTCCTGGATGAAGATACTGATGAGAACGACCCCCGTAAAGGAGATATTCAGACCCTTATACGGGAGATAAAGAGGCTGGATAAATTTATCCATGAGTTTTTGGACTTCTCTGCCCCCAAAGGCCCTCACCCCTCCCTTTGTGACCTGGCAGACCTAATAGAAGATACTCTGGTCCTATTGGATAAGCAGATAAGTTCTAACAAGATAAAGATAATAAAAAAATTTCCCAAAAACGTCCCTAAACTCCTTTTGGATAAAGACCAAATAAAACAAGTCTTTCTGAATATTATTGTCAATGCTATGGAGGCTATGCCTGATGGAGGAGAGCTAGGGATAACTGTAACTGCAGCCCCGCCCGGAGTTTATGACCAGTCAACGAAAGACATTAAAGGCAAAAGCCTTTCATCTGCCAAAGGAGTTGTGATAGAATTCCGTGATACCGGCTGCGGTATCCCACCCGATAAGCTAAAAAAGATTTTTGACCCCTTCTTTTCCTATGGGAAAAAAGGTACGGGCTTAGGACTATCTATATGTCACAAGATTGTCCAGAGTCATTTAGGAAGGATAGAAGTAGAAAGCCGGGTTAATCAGGGGACCCGGGTAAATATCTGGCTGCCCGTTTAAGTGGGGCGTGCAATTCCACCCTTCTATCGGTGCGCTATTGCACATATGGGGTTTCCCGGGTTCTTCCCCGCCTGCCAGCGGACAGGTAGCAAAAGACTTAAAATCTAGGTATAATTTTAATAGAAATTTAGGTAAAGAGATACTCTTTTAAGAATAAACCACAAAGCCACAAAGAGCACTAAGAGAGGAGTAAAAGGTCATTAGGTGATTTAATTACCTACCTGCCTGTGCGTTGCACGCAGACAGGATAACTCAATAACCCAATGACCTACTAACCTAATGATCCAAATTACCTTTGTCTCTTTGTGGCAACGTAACTATTCAGGTAGGCACAGAGGCACAGAGAGCCAAAGGCACAAAGTAGGAAAAAAACAATGAAACGACCCTGCTCCGCTCTGCTTTGTGCCTATGTGCCTTTGCCACTTTGTGCCTGAGTAGTTACGTGGCAACAAACTTAACTAAAATGGAGGAATTTTCAATGAGAGAAAGAGTAGAGAAGGCTTTAGAAGAGCTAAGATCTTTTCTCCAGCAGGATGGTGGCGATGTAGAATTAGTAGATGTGGAAGATGGAGTGGTTAAGGTCAAATTGACTGGGGCATGTGCTGGCTGTCCAGGGGCACAGATGACCCTTACTATGGGTATAGAGAGGAGACTAAAGGCAGAGGTGCCAGAGGTCACTCAGGTAATAGCAGTGGAAACTTGATAGCATAGGAATTTCCTTTTTAATAACCCGGTTTTTCAGTATGCTTGTGGTGAGCGAAGCGAATCCATCAATTCCGAAAGGGCAAGGCTTGTCCTGAGTGAAGCGAAAGAAAGGGAGAAGCAAAGCAGGTAAGATAAACCACAAAGCCACAAAGAACACTAAGCAATTTAGTTAAGAGTAAGGAGTAAATAGTTACTCCTTACTGCTAACGGCTTACTGCTCACTTTTATCTGGAGGTAAGATGGGGAAGAAGAGTCTTGTTTTAGTTTTCCTGGCGGTTATTCTGCTCTATCCAATATCCATAACAGCACCCCAAGAACCTCCCGACAAACTCTTCCTGGAAAAATGTGCCCCTTGTCATGGCCCTCAGGGTAAAGGCGATGGCCCAGCGGCTACTGCTTTAAACCCTAAACCGCGAGATTTTACCTCCGGCCAATGGAAGTTTGGTGGTAGCAAGGAGCAAATAATAAAGACTATTACTGGGGGGGTTCCGGGGACAGCTATGCCAGCCTGGAAAGCTTCTTTATCGCCCGAACAGATAGGGCAATTAGCTGGCTATATCCTTACTCTCTCCCAAAAAGCCAACTAGAATAATCCTCTGATTCCGGGTGGTATGAATATTGCTTCTATTAGTAACAGAATAACAGCAAATTAAGATTAGCCATATTTTTTTGAGGAGGTATGCTATGACTACAGAGCAACAAAGTACTCTTATATGCAGGAGCTGTGGTAAACAATCCAGTGATAGGGGACATCTGTGTGACCCGGTATCGGTAGAGAAGTTGTGCTGCAATTATTGTGGCGGTCAATTCCATGATGTGCGATACCATATATGTCGGGAGGCGATGAAGCATATAGAATATGTTTGTAGTAAATGTGGCAGGGTATCGGTAGATAACGCTACTATATGTTATCCCGAAAAGATCCAATAATTAACTCCATAAGTAGAATGATCTAAATTCAAAACAGTTGACTATTTGGGCCTTGGATTTAGATATTGTTTAAGATTTAGGATTTCGAATTTAGGGTTTATTTTATTGCCCTTTTTGGGCGCAGATGAACGCAGCAAAAGATGCATGAATCTGCGTAAATCTGCGTCCCAAATAGAGAGTCATGGCTCAATTAGACCAAATATTGTGGCAGGAATGGGGAGAAGAGGCCTTTAATAAAGCTAAGGCCGAAGATAAGCCTATACTATTAGCCATTGGTGCGGTATGGTGCCACTGGTGCCATGTAATGGATCAAACCTCCTATTCCGACCCAGCGGTTATAGAGCTAATAAACAACGAATTTGTCCCTATCAGGGTAGATAATGATAGACGGCCAGATATAAATGAGCGCTATAACCTGGGTGGGTGGCCTACTACGGCCATTTTAACCCCTGAAGGGCATCTGCTTAGCGGAGGAACTTATATACCCCCGGCTCAACTCCAGCAACTGCTCCTTCAAGTCGTCCAGGTATATCACCAGCGAAGGGTAGATCTCTATGCCCAAATTCTGCAGCAAACTCAACTAGAAGATATTGTTCCCCGTTATCATCCCGGCCAGGATGGTATTATAGATACATCATTCCTTAAAGCTGGCTTAAGGAAGTTGGAGGAGGCCTTCGATCCGTTTCATGGTGGTTTTGGCCGGGAGCCCAAGTTTCCTAACCTGGATGCCCTTACCCTGGCCCTGTACCATTATTTTTTGACCGGAGATGATGTATTTGGCCAGATAGTCTTCACCAGCCTGGATAAAATGGGCTGGAGCGGTATGTATGACCAGGAAGAAGGGGGGTTTTTCCGCTATTCTACTAGCCGGAATTGGGGCATTCCCCATTTTGAAAAGATGCTAGAAGATAATGCCGGCTTTATAAAGCTCTATCTCGAAGCCTATATGGTTAGCGGCGATAATAAATACCGTGATAAAGCCCAACAGATAATTAACTACCTTAAGAATACTTTGTCTAACCCGGAGGCGGGGGGATTTTATGGGAGTCAGGATGCCGATGAGGAGTATTATAAGTTAAACCAGGTGGACAGACAGCGGGTTTCTGCACCAACGATAGACCGAACTATATATACCAATTGGAACGCCAAGACAATAAGCAGCTACTTATATGCCTATAGCATCCTGGGAGACCCTTATCTGCGGGATTTTGCCCTGACTACCCTCACTTTTATCCTCACCCATTGCTATACCGAAAGAGGGGTCTTATGCCACTATTTTAAGGAAAGCCCACAAGTGCCGGGACTCCTCACCGATGCCGTTTATCTAGGCCAGGCCTTGCTAGATAGCTTTCAACTCACTCAAGACAGTGCCTATCTAACCCGGGCCATTAATCTCGCCCAGACCATAAAAACCAGCTACGCCGACCTTGAAGGCGAAGGTTTTTTTGATACTATTAAGGATGTCGCCAGGTTGGGTTATCTGGCTAGACCGATCAAGCCCCTGGAGCTTAATGCCACAGCCGTTTTATTCTTCCTGAATCTTTATTCCTTGACCGATGAAGAAGAGTATCACCAGTTGGCAGAAAAGACCCTCCTGTCCTTCAAACTATCTATTCACCAGCATGGTTTTCTGGCGGTCAGGTATTTCCTGGCGGTGCAAAGATATCTAACCCCCTTGATGAGCATCACGGTCGAGGGAGGAGACTCAAGGTTATGGGAAGAGGGCCTTAGGGTGTTTTATCCCTGGAAGGGTATCCGGCATGCGGATCGAGATAAGGATAAGGCAGTCCCTACCCTCCTTGTTTGCTTAGGTAACAGTTGCTGGGAGCCCATTACTGATCCCCATACTTTAGCCAGGTTGATCAGAGAACGAGTACGCAATGAACACTCTACCTGAGGCTAATTGGAAACATATTATTGATCTGATCAGGCGAGGGGAGAGGTTCATGCTTACTACCCACATTAATCCCGATGGAGATGCCATTGGCTCAGAAATGGCCCTCAACTATCTCCTGAAGGGTCTTGGCAAAGAGGTACGGATTATTAATGATAGCCCTCTGCCATATTACTTAACCTTTCTAGACCCTAATAGCGAGATAGAGACCCTGGCTAATACCCCCACTGTACCCCTAAAACTACCATCCCTGGATGGCATATTTATTCTGGATATCAGTGACTGGCAGAGGCTCGGCAGGCTAAAAGAGATGGTTAAAGATAGCCCGGCCCTGAAAATCTGCCTGGATCATCACCCCGCCCAGGATAGGCCGGGTGATATAAATATGGTAGATGAGGGGGCGTCTAATACTGGCATATTAATATTTGAGCTTATAAACCGCTTAGAGGTCAAGCTAACCAAGCCCATGGCTGAAGCCCTCTATGTTTCTCTCTTGACCGATACCGGTTCTTTCCGCTTTTCTAATACTAATGCTAAGGCCCATGAAATGGCAGCCCAATTAATAAGAGCCGGGGTAGTAAGTCATGAGATATATTCTAAGGTTTATGAGCAGGGATCCTGGGATAGGATGAGACTCCTGGGCAAACTCCTCTCCTCTATTGAATCGTGTTGCCAAAATAAGGTAGCATATCTCGCGGTTACCCAGGAGCTATTAAACACCTATCATGTACACCCCGATGAGGTAGAGGGTTTTGTCGAATTCCCCCGGGTTATCGAAGGGGTGGAGGTAGTTATCCTGTTCCAGGAGATAGGCCAGGAAAAGACCAGGATCAGCCTCCGCTCTAAAGGGAAAGTAAATGTTCAAGAGATAGCCCATATATTTGGCGGTGGCGGCCATCCTTATGCTTCGGGTATCAGGCTAGATAAGTCTTTGCCAGAGTCCATTTGCTCTCTACTGGGAGTGCTTGAAGAAAAATTATATGGATTGAGAAGTGAGCAGTAAGCAGTTACCTGCTCACTTACTCACTCCTTACTGCGAACTGGGTAAAAGATATGCTCTTAGGTGCCCATGTATCTATTTCCGGGGGGATTTTTTATGCTCCACTGCGGGGTCAAGAGATCGGTTGCAATACTATCCAGATATTCACCAAGAATGCTAACCAGTGGAAGGCCAGAAGAATCTTACCTGATGAGATAGAAAAATTTCAAGAAAGCCGAACTAGCGCCAATATTTCACCTGTAGTAGCCCATGACTCTTACCTGATAAATCTAGCCTCACCCGATAGCGAACAATGGGAAAAATCTCTACAAGCCTTCCTGGAGGAGATGGAAAGAGCAGAGTCTCTGAAGATACCCTATCTAGTTACCCATCCTGGCGCCCATAAAGACGCCGGAGAAGAAGGGGGCCTCAGAAAACTAATAGAAAGCTTCAATATCTTGCACCGAAAGACCAAGGGCTTCCAACTAAAGATCCTTTTAGAAACTACTGCCGGCCAGGGCAGTGCCCTGGGTTACCGCTTCGAACATATAGCCCAGATAATAAAGTCTCTGGAAGAACCTCACCGGATGGGGGTATGTTTCGATACTTGTCATGCCTATGCGGCTGGTTATAATATAAAAGAGGAAAAGGGTTATTATCAAACCTGGGAGAATTTTGACCGGCTTATTGGCCTACCACAGCTCAAGGTCATCCACCTTAATGACTCCAAGAAGGGGTTAGGGAGCCGTATAGACCGGCATGAACATATAGGCAAAGGGGTCCTGGGCTTAGAATTGTTTAAACGCCTGTTGCATGATCAGCGATTCCAAAATATATCTATGATTTTAGAAACCCCAGGGGGCCAACCGGAAGATAAGATGAATCTGGATACCCTTAATGCCTTGCTCAATAATTAAACGGAATTATTCATCACTGCAGAAACGCAAAGCCGCAAAGGACACAAAAAGGCATAAGGCGATAACTCCTCATCCCCTTACCCCTAACTCCTCACTCCTTACGATGTGGATATCTTTGCGTCTTTGCGGTTGTTATTATGAATAATGCTCGAAAAAATTTAGGCAAAAACCCGGGCCTTATGCGAGATATTTCTCCTGGGCCTCGGGGTTGAGCCAACATTTTGGGTCTGGACCAGCTAGATCACCGGTATAATGCAGGGCCGCCGCACGACAACCCACGCAAATATCATTATTCTCACACTGGGCGCACTTACCTTTTACCGAGATATCTCGCATGGAGATGGTCTCTTTATGCTGCTGGTAGATATCATAGAAGCGCTGCTGATAAACGTTACCTGAAGCCATCTCCCGGGGCATCTGGCCACAGCGCATGACCAAACCATCTACCGTCAGATAGACATTAGTGCGGCACTGAATAGTAGTACATTCCGTAGAGCCCATCCGAGCCCAGTTGGGGCTATTAAATTTCTTGGCCCGGTACTCAAAAGCCCGTTTTACATCAGAGAGGCTGGGCTCTAACGCACGCTTGATGCTACCACTGCCCATGGGCTTAAATACCGACATCTCTACGAATCTTGCCCCCATCTCATCAACATACCAGTCAATAGTTTCCTCAATAGCCTCCGCGGCTGGGCCGGTCAGGGTGATACAGGGCAGGATGCGCTCCCGGAGAAACCCGGCCTCAAGGAGGTTTTTATATCCTTGTATTCGAGCGGAGAGTTCTTTGGGATTAGAATGGAGCCGGGCAAAGACTTCGGGGTTGATACTATCTATATGGATACCAAAGACATTGAGATACCTCTTCTGATAAGCTTCTACCACCTTCTTGCTCATAGACCTGGTTAGGGGTAAACCACCAGAAAATGCCCCACAGCCTATACCAACATGAGAGGCATAGGCCAGGATCTCAAAAAAATCTGGGTGCAACAAGGACTCCCCACCATCCCAATAAATCTGACAAAAACCCAGAGTAGCCAGGTCATCCAATACCTCAAATACCTTTTCCTTTGGCATATATTGCGGGTTGGGGTTAGCATCTGAATTGCTAAAGCAAAACTTACAAGTATGGGGGCATTTAGTAGTCAATTCCCAATCAATATAATAAGGCCGTTTCTCTTTCCAGGCCCGTACTTTCCTCGGACTGATATATTTATCAAAGATATCTTCCCGATATGTCGCCATAATTCTCCCTCCTAAAATATCTCCTGCCTTAATCAAAGATTTTAATTACCGGGAACATAGATTTATGCAACCTTTTACCCATCTTTCTTTGCATCATATCATCCTAATCTTCACCTTATACTCGCTCTCATTTCATATCCATCTGCCAGACATATTGGGGTGACTCAGGATTCTTCCAGCACTTGGGGTCACTGGCTTCTACATCGCCCAGGTAGCGCCAGGCATTGCCCCGACAGCCAAAACAGACATCATTATGCTCGCAATCAGCACACTTTCCCTTTATCTTGATGGTCTTAAAATGGAGCATCTCTTTATTGGGCTCATGGATATCAATAAAGCTCTTCTCATGAATATTCCCGGCCGACATATGAGTGAGCCAATTACAGGGTGCAACTTCACCATCAATGTTAATATAGCATTTGTAAATACAATGAATATGTGGGGTATCGAGGGTAGCAATCCTGAGCCATTCCGGAGAGAGCCTCTTTGCCCGATACTCCATGGCCCGCCGTACCTCATCTAAGCTGGGCTCCCACTCACGTTCCAAATGAGTGAGAGAGGTTGGCCCCTGTGGCTTATAAGGGAAGAGGAAGACATGGGCAACCTTCATCTCATCCACAAAATAATCTATGGTCTCTTCTATGGCCTCTGCAACCGGCTTGGTAAGGGTAGTAGAGACAAAGACCCGGCTAGAAGGGAAACCGGCATCTAATAAACTTTTCCAGTTATCTAACTTCTTTTTTAAGGTTTTCGGATGATCATGGATCCTGGCAAAGACCCGCTCATTGGTAGTCTCAATATTGAGGCCTACATATTGCAAGCCCCCCCACTTCACGATCTTTTTGCACATCTGCTTAGTTAAAGGGATGCCGCTGGTAAAGACGCAGCACTCTATCCCCTTTTCTGCGGCATATTCTGAGGCCTCAAATAGCCAGGGATAAAACAAGGGCTCACCACCCTGCCACTCAATGGATACAGTACCTAATTGAGCGGCCTCATCTATGAGATTAAACAGCCGCTCCCTGGGCAGTACCTTTTGGCCTGACGGGGTAGAATAATTCCAGCAAAACTTACAACCCCCGGTACAGCGATCCAGGAGCTCAATATCTAAATGCCGGGGGATATTCTCTTCCGCCAGCTTTTTCCTTTTAGGGTTGAAATAGCTCAAGAAGATATACTCAGAAGACAACTCCTTTTTACCCACAGTCTTTGCTTTCACTACCTGTACCATTGTTTTCCTACCTCCCTCCGCAATTTTACAAAATTGATTCTAAAATCCGAAAAAATTAGCTGATAAATCCGACTTCATGCACTTTATGCTCATTCGGTTTTATTCGTTTTTATTTGTGCTCATTCGTGGTTATTTACGCCACTGATAATTTTGTTAAACCATTTTTTCAGAAACAGGTTGAAATAATTATCATTAGCATGTTATATTCAGGCGAATATTTTACCTACCGATAGGTTTAATGTCAAACATTTTCCTCGGCGCCATTTATTACCTGGAATGACTTACGAATAGGATAGAATGGGATGCCCAGCAGATAAAATGGCTGGCCGAACTAGAGCTCCGTTATAATATAAACGACCATAAAATTTACCTGCCCGGTAGGTGTTCACTGTGCTGCTGGTGGTGTTACCCTGCACTGGTAGGAACTGGAAGGGTTCCTGGAGTAAAGAGGCAGATAATACTTGAAGTTAGATTTACCGAGCGGTAGAATAATAAGGATTTTGTGTGCCATCATTTTCAAGAAGCGGCCACCCAACCCCCGGACGGGAAACAAGTGGGACCGCCTGGTAACTATTCTTAATCGTAATAGGAGGGAAGAGCAATGACAGACAGACTAAAAGACAAAGTAGCAGTTGTCACGGGAGCGGGCAATGGCATTGGGCGGGCCATCGCCCTGGCCATAGCGGCTGAGGGGGCAAAGGTGGTAGTCAACGATCTGGGCTGCTCCACGACGGGCGAGGGAGCATCGAGCGGGCCGGCTGACCAGGTAGCTGAGGAAATCCGTCGGGCCGGGGGGACGGCTGTAGCCAACTATGACAGCGTGGCCACCATGGCTGGTGGGCAGGCCATCGTCCAGACAGCCATCAACCAGTTCGGCCGTATTGATATCCTGGCCAATGTAGCCGGCAACGACCGTGGCCGGATGGTCTTCAACCTCACCGAGGAGGAGTGGGACATAGTGATCGCCGTTCACCTTAAGGGGACCTTCATTACCACCAAATTTGCCTCCCAGCTTATGCGCCAGCAGAAGAGTGGCCGTATCATCAACTGCACCTCAGCAGCGGGTCTTATCGGAGAACCGGGCCACTCCAACTACTGCGCTGCCAAGGCAGGTATCGCTGGCTTCACGCGGGCCGTGGCACGGGAGCTGGGCCGATACGGGATTACAGTGAATGCCTTTATGCCCGGGGCGGCCACTCGCATGGCAGGTCTAGTTACCGAGGAGATATGGAAAAAGCGGGTGGAGGAAGGGACAGCCCTGCCGGGTATTAGCTGGCCCCTACCACCTCCGGAGGACGTGGCCCCCGTGGTAGCTTACCTGGCCACCGACGAGGCCGCCCATATCAACGGCCAGATCATCGGGGTTATCGGCCCGCGGGTCTTCCTCTACAACCATCCGACAGAAGTCAAGACGATCTATAAGAAGGAGGGACGGTGGACAGTGGAGGATCTGATCGAGCTGGTACCCCTAACGCTAGGCCAGGGTTTGGTCAACCCGGCCCCCCCGAAGACCCAGTAGGCAGCCTATTATTTTCCAAGTTGGAGTTTCCCCAAAAATTTCTAAAACCAGGTATCATCCTTTTCAAAATTTCACCGCATAGATGCGGCCCAGGGCATCACTGGCAATTTCAATTCTGGCACGCCCCTCTCCCAGATTGTCCAGCATATCCAGCAACGGGTAGCAGAGAGTAGAAAGGAAAAAAGATAAGGAGGGCATTATGCAGTTAGGAATGACAGATGAGCAGAAGCTGTTGCAGCAGACGGTTCGGCGGGCCGCGCAGGAGAAGATGGCCCCGCTGGTTGCCGAGATTGATCGGAAAGATCATGAATATTATGATACTATCCGCAATTTTGTCCAGGAACTGGGCTTACTGTCTCTGATTATCCCTAAGGAGTGTGGTGGCCCCGGTGGAAACCTCACTACCGCTTGCATTGTCGTGGAAGAATTAGGTAAAGTGATCCCGGCTGCCGCGGCTATTCTGGGCGGACATTACCTGGCGATAGATTGTATAGAAGCCGGGGCTAAGGAGGATATACGGAGCCGGTATCTGACCCAGTTTGCTACGGGCAAGTATCTGGCTGCGATCTGCCTCACAGAGCCCGAAGCCGGTTCTGATGCTGCCGCTATAAAGACCAGGGCAGTGAGACAAGGGGACAATTATGTCTTAAATGGCCGCAAATGCTTCATTACCAGTGGTGGCATGGCGGATATCCTGTCGGTATTTGCTGTTACCAACCCAGGTAAAGGGGCCAAAGGCGTCTCTCTCTTTATCGTTGAGAGGGATACTCCAGGTATCTCTACCGGCAAGATCGAGGATAAGATGGGTATGCGGGGCACCCAGACCGCAGAAGTGATCTTTGAGGATGCCATTGTGCCAGCCCAAAACCTGGTCGGCGAAGAAAACAAAGGATTTGTTATGGCCCTGGATGGTTTTGATAAATCCCGGCCTCTGGTTGGGGCCTTGAGTGTGGGCTTAGCCCAGGCTGCGCTGGATCAGGCAGTAGAGTATGCCAAGGTACGGGTAACTTTTGGTAAACCCATTGCCCAGCACCAGGCGATCCGCTTCATGATCGCAGATATGGCTATGCAGGTTGAGGCAGCCCGCGCCCTGGTCTATAAGACCGCTGCTATGGCCGACTCAGGCCATAAAGCAGAGCTGAGAAAATTCGCCTCTATGTCCAAATGTTTTGGGTCAGATGTAGCCATGAGGGTCACCACCGATGTAGTACAGATATTTGGTGGTTATGGCTATATGCGGGATTATCCGGTAGAGCGGATGATGCGGGATGCCAAGCTCACCCAGATATTTGACGGCACCAACCAGATCCATCGGATGGTAATTGCCTCCAGCATCTTCCACGATTAGATATGTAGTGGCAGAGCTTGCTCTGCAAATAGGAGAGGGAGCAATGGACGAGTTATTCCTTACCCCAGAGCATTTACGTTTCAAGGAAGAAGTAAGGGCCTTTGCCCAAAAAGAGATTGCACCGAGGGCAGTTGAGTTGGACCGGGCTGGCCCCAAGAGCTTCCCCTATGAGCTTATGAGGCGCTTAGGTGAGAAAGGACTCCTGGGTATCACTTACCCGAAGGAGTATGGCGGGTTGGGGAGAGATTTTACCAGCTACGTAGTAGCCATGGAAGAGGTGACCCTGGCCTATGAGGCCTTAGGACCGAACTGCCAGGGCCACCTGGTAGGACTACTGCCCATCTATTTGCGGGGTACCAAGGAACAAAAGGAAAAATATTTGCGCCCCGGGGTAAAAGGGGAAAAATTATCTGCCTTTGCCCTGGTAGAACCCCAGGCCGGTTCAGATGCTGCCTCTATCCAGAGCCATATAGTGAAAGCTGAAAGTACCTATATCCTCAATGGCAAGAAGGCCTTTATCTCCAATGCCGGCGCCGCGGAGATATATGTGGTCATTGCCCGTACCAAAGGCACCCAGCGACACCAGGGGGTACATGCCTTTATTGTCGAGAAAGGGACTCCGGGATTTACTATCGGCAATATTGATGAGTACCTTGGTATGTATGGCCATATCACCGGTGAATTGCTCTTTGAAGACTGTCGCATTCCCAGCGACAACCTCTTAGGAGATGAAGGAGATGGTTTTAAGATCGCTATGGAGACGCTGGATAGGGGCCGGGTAGGCGAGTGTGCCCAGGCCCTCTCGATTGCCCAGAATTCCTTGCAAGAGGCCATAAGGTTTGCCAGGGAGCGGGAACAGTTCGGCAAGAAGATTGCCGAGTTCCAGGCTATCCAATTCATGCTGGCAGATATGGCCATGAATATTGATGCCGGCAGACTCCTGGTCTATAGG
>MHDQ01000243.1 GCA_001803565.1 Nitrospinae bacterium RIFCSPLOWO2_12_FULL_45_22
TCCCCATTACTCAAGTTTATGCCGATGAGATAGGGGCTGATGCATACGGCCGGGATGCCCTCGATGCCTTAGAGAAAGCCCATAAGCTTATCAATAACCACTAACCAATCACTGATAACTAGATTGTAAAGGGTTATTAAGATCTATCCCTTCGGTCGAGATGACATGCTAATTAAGAAACGTTCTAGATATGGAATTCTATAATGTCTCCCTCTTGAAGGATATAATCTCTATGGACCATTTGACCGGCATATTTATCTTTACCCCATATCCTGGCAAATTTTAATCTTTCAGCAAAATCTTTATGGATAGATTGGCCCACATCAACTACATTACTTCCTTTCTTCATTGCCAGCGGTTCATTGTAGTTTGCCTCTTTACCCGGGGCCCTGGTATATACCCGGACAATATCCAGTGCGTTATATATTTGATTTTTTAGCTCCTCCAGGTTAATGCCTTTCTCAGCAGAAACAGGAACGATAGAATATCTTTCCCCATATAATTCCTGCAGGACGGTTAAGTTTTCCTGGCTCCCTGGTAGATCAGCCTTGTTAGCCACTATTAAGGTCTTTTTATAGCTTGCTCCTCCTTGCGTACCTTTTCCTTCCAATTCTATCCTTGCTTCCCTCAGTATTTCTTTAACCGTCTCTATCTGTTCCAGAAGGTCTTCTGCGCTTAGGTCTATAACAAGTAATGTCAGATCAGCCTGCTTAATGATACCTGGCAGCCATGATTCCATATATTCTCTAGATATAGGGGGGAGGTCTACCAGTTGGATCTGAACATTCTCATACTCTATCATACCCGGAAGAGGGGTGCGGGTGGTGAAGGGATAATCGGCTACCAAGGGATTGGCCTTGGTCAGCCGACTTAGTAGCATTGATTTGCCAACATTAGGCGGCCCTATCAGGACTACCTGGCCTATCCCTTCCCGCTTCAGATGCCCAGGGCCACTTTTTCTGCTAGTGGCCTTTTTCTTTTGTAACTCTGCCCTTAGCTTTGATAGCCTTTTCTTTAAATCGGCCTGGAGTTTCTCGGTGCCTTTATGCTTTGGCATAATAGCCAGCATTTCTTCCAGGCTGGCTATTTTATCGGGAGTGGTCTTGGCCTCGCGGTACCGCCTTTCAGCCTCCAAATATTGCGGTGGTAAATTTGCTGGCATATATTCCCACATCCCTAATTGGCTATAACATATCCAACGGGCTTTGTACCTCCATCCCGCCTTTCTTGATCACATGGGTATAGATCATGGTACTGGACAGGTCCTTATGGCCGAGCAATTCCTGTACCGTCCTGATGTCATACCCTGCCTCCAGCAAGTGGGTGGCAAAACTGTGTCGAAACGTATGGGGGCTGACCGGCTTTGATAAACCGGCTGTCCGGGCACCATTATGGACCGCTCTTTGCAGCCCACTCTCATTAATATGATGCCGGCGCATCTTGCCGCTGCGGGGGTCCCTTGATATTCGCTCCGATGGGAAGACATATTGCCAGCCCCATTCTTTTGCTGCGTTAGGATATTTCCTTTCCCGCGCAAAAGGTAGATAGACTTCTCCCAGGCCATTTCGGAGGTCCTGTTCATGTAGTATCTTGATCCGGGCAAGATGTTCCAAGAGAAAGGGTTTCAATTGCTCAGGGAGCGGCGTTGAACGATCTTTCATCCCTTTTCCATCATGCACGATCACGTGATTTCGTTCGAATTCGATATCCTTGACTCGTAAACGAACGCACCCCATGAGCCGTAGCCCGCAACCATAAATAAGCTTTGCCATCAACCCATAGGTTGATGGTATAGCTGCCAGTACCCGGCTGACTTCTGTCTTGGTCATCACCGTCGGTAACCTCTCCGGCCTCTTGGCGCTCTCCATATGGCCGAAGTCACCCAGCTCGATTTCAAGCACATGCTTATAGAGAAAGACAATGGCATTGAGGGCCTGGTTTTGCGTGCTGGCCGCAACCTTCTGCTCCGTTGCCAGGTGGGAAATATACTGCGAAATCTCCTTTTCCCCCATATATTGCGGGTGGCGCTTATTATGGTAGATGACAAATCGTTTTACCCATTCAACATAGGCATGTTCAGTACGAATCGAGTAATGTTTTTTGCGGATTACATCCCGGACTTGATCAAGCAGATTCATATACCAGGCTCCTTTCAGTATTTTGAGGTTTCAATATTATATCTTTCCCCTGTATTATAGCTAACTTAGGAAAAATAACAAAAAAATTAGTATTGTACTAATATAAAACTGCTGATAGAGAATATAGCCCAAAATTTTATATTATTTTCAGCATTACCTTTCCCCATATGACAATTATCCTTTACCAAATATTTTATCTATGTGATAATGAATACAGCATATTTTTTGTCACAGTAATATATCTCTGCAGATAGACAATATAATTAAAGGTTAGTGTCCGAACGGAAATCACCATGTTTGATGATGAGAAATTTGACAAATATGAGTATAAGAACATACCTCTAAATCGAGATTGTTATCTCGTTGATGAAAAATACGCCGCAGAGTATGAATCTATGTATATAGGGGTCTTTCAAGGTCAAGACTGGAAACCTATTGGATATGTGAGCTTTATTGCTGTAAGGGCGGTACATGAAAAATCGATTGAACTGTCGTGGTACCCGAATACCTATGATCGTTTTCATGAGATGTGTATCTTTTTGCCAAAAAGCAAAATCAATCAATGTATTGGATGCTGGCAGTGGGAATGGAAACCTACTATATTTGTTGAATCTAACTGGCTAAATGATCTCCACGCAAAAGCCTTTTCGGTTTTCGGTATAGTGGACGCTGTCGGAGTAAGGAAAGCAATACAAGATGAACTACTTTCAAGAGAGAAATTGCTGGAACTAAGATTCAAAATCGACCACCTATCTTCAAAATATCTAGACATCTCATTCATTTCATTTGCCGATAGTATCTTGATCAAGAGCAATTGGACAGTTGGTTCAGTACACAATGATCTATCTTACACATATCGGCCAGAGGCTTTTATTGAGGTCGCACAACAATTCCAGATAATTTTTCGTGAAACCCTTGGTTTGGACTGCTATACGATATTGACCCAAGGGTATAACGAATATTACGATGATGATCTGCTACATATTTCGGAAACGAAAAATCATATTTCGCTCAATAGCCTCGGCGTTCCATTCGCTCAGCTCCTGTCAATCGAAAAATCAGTTCGGGAAGCAATAAAAAACGGTATTCATCCACCCTCTGAACTCTATCTCGATCAGACATTTTATCATTCTCTTCATCTACGGCATGACTACAATAAAAATAATCGTCCTAAAGCAGCATATAAACCTATCATGTCAGAAAAACCAGCTCACTATTTTTACGCAGATTTGCAGACAATTGTAAATAATCTTAAAGGGGAGGAATAAGCACCAAATTAGTTAAAACACTAACCCTGGGTTCAAGGCGGACCCAAACTACCGGGCCGCTTAACCCAATCGTTATGCACGCCCATAAAAAATTTCCGCTTGACATATTACGTGTAACGTAATATCATCCATGTATGATAAAATCATTTGCCTGCCGAGATACTGAAAAATTGTTTAACGATAAACGAGTTCGCCGTTTTCAATCTTTTGAACGGCAGGCAAGAAAAAGGCTTATGGTTCTTCATGCTGCTCCAAGCCTTAAAGCACTGATGCTGAATCCAGGTAATAGATTTCATGCCCTAATGGGAGATCGAAAAGGACAATATGCCATAAGCATTAATAAGCAATGGCGTGTTTGTTTTGGGTGGCATGAAGGCAATTCATATAATGTACAAATAACCGATTATCACTGAGGTGCCATGATGAGTACGAAAAAATTTCTTGATCCAATTACTCCGGGTGAAATACTGCGTGAGGACTTCATGGAGCCATTGGGCATCACTATCAATCAGCTTTCTCGGGATCTGGCTGTGCCGCCGAATAGAATAAGTGAAATTGTTAACGGTAAACGAGCCATCACGGCTGATACGGCTTTAAGATTACAGCGCTATTTTGGAGTTGAAGCTCAATTTTGGCTCAATTTGCAGTCTGAATATGATCTAAGAATCGTGAGGCGAAAGATTTGGAATGAGCTTGAACAACGAATTATTCCAGTACAAAATCCGAAGGCAGAACTTGTTCATAAGGATATTGCATAACCTTGCTCTTTCAGCCGATAGCTAACCGCTACGGCTGAAGAGCCTGTTGGGCCGCTTGCCACAATTTGTAGTGGCCCGCAAACTCGCAATCACCGCGCAAATAGAGCGAAGAGTGCGGGGTAGCTTAACCGTCTGATATAGCGCTTGACGATGTAATAGCGGCTCAACATCCAAAGAGAAAATACTCGGTTCCATCTTTTCTGGGTGCGGCGGAGGCGGTCACTAGAGCAACCGCCTCCTTGCGTTAATTGACCAAGAGATCACAACAGGGGATTCCAGGAAGGAGATATTCGTCATGGACCACAGCCCAACCCATTCAACCATCAATCGCATTGCCTTTATCGGCAACTACCTGCCGCGCCAGTGCGGCATCGCTACGTTCACCACCGACTTGTGCGAAGCCATCGCGACCGAATACGGTGACACAACGTGCATCGCCCTGCCCGTCAACGACGTCGAGCCCGGCTACGCCTATCCGGCCCGCGTTCGATTTGAACTGACAGAGAAGGACATCGACTCTTATCGCCGCGCCGCCGACTTTCTGAATATCAACAACGTCGACCTCGTGTGCCTGCAATTCGAATATGGCATCTTCGGTGGGCGGGCAGGTAGTCATATCCTGGCCCTCTTGCGCGAATTGCGCATGCCCATCGTCACGACCCTGCATACCATTCTGCAAGACCCTGACCCCGATCAACGCCGGGTGTTGGACGAAGTCGCCGCCCTGTCCGATCGGTTGCTCGTCATGAGTGAGCGCGGCGCGGAATTCCTGCAGGAGGTCTATGGGGTGCTGCCAGAGAAGATTGATCTGATCCCGCACGGCATCCCCGATTTGCCGTTTGTGGACCCGAGTTTCCACAAAGACCTGTTTGGCGTCGAGGGCAAAATCGTCTTGCTCAGCTTTGGATTGCTCTCGGCGAACAAAGGGATCGAAAACGTCATCGCCGCCCTGCCCACCATTTTGGCCCGCTATCCGAACGTGGTGTACATCATCCTCGGCGCGACCCATCCCCACGTCAGGCGGCTCGACGGCGAAACGTATCGGCTGTCCCTGCAATGGATGGCCCAAGAGAAAGACGTGGAAAGTCACGTGATCTTCTACAACCGATTCGTCAGTCTGGAGGAGCTTGTTGAGTTCATCGGCGCGGCGGACATTTACATCACGCCTTATCTGGACGCGGCGCAGACCGTCTCTGGCACACTGGCCTACACACTGGGGGCAGGCAAGGCGGTGATTTCGACGCCGTATTGGTATGCGGAAGAGATGCTGGCCGAGGGACGGGGAGCACTGGTGCCGTTCCGTGATCCCGCGGCGTTGGCCGAGCAAGTGATAGACCTGTTGGACAACGAGGCCAAGCGCCACGCCATGCGCAAGCAAGCCTATTTGTTTGGGCGGGAGATGATCTGGCCGCAGGTGGCGCGCCGCTACATGGAGAGTTTTGAGCGCGCCCGAGCCGAACGCCGCCATTTCACGCCCCCCGGCTTCACGGTCAAAGCGCTGGACGAACGTCCGGGCGAACTGCCCCCCCTCAAACTCGATCACTTACGCTACATGACGGACGAGACGGGCATATTGCAACACGCCATTTTCACTGTGCCCAACTATCGTGAGGGCTACACCACCGACGATAACGCCCGTGCCCTCATGGTGAGTGCCCTCCTGGAGGAACTGGGCAACGGCGAGGCCTTCGAACTGGCTTCCCGTTACCTCGCCTTCATCTGGTATGCCTTCAATACCGAGACCGGACGCTTTCGCAACTTCATGGATTACCAGCGCCACTGGCGGGAAGATCGCGGTTCCGACGACAGCCACGGCCGCACGTTGTGGGCATTGGGCACCGTGTTGGGCCGCTCTAGCACGCCAGCTCTTCCCAGTATGGCTGGCCGGTTGTTCGAGCAGGCCTTGCCCGCCATTCTCGGCACGACCAGCCCACGGGCCTGGGCCTTCGCCCTCATCGGCATCCACGAGTATCTAAGGCGGTATGCCGGTGACCGCAGGGCCAGCCAGGTCCGGGAGGAATTGGCCGGGCGGCTGGTGACGTTGTATCAAAGCCATCGCTCGGACCAATGGCGCTGGTACGAAGAAGGGCTGACCTATTGCAACGCCGCGCTGCCTCATGCCTTGCTCATGTGTGGCCAATCGATACCGAATAAAGCAATGGCCGAGGCCGGGCTGGAGTCGCTCAGTTGGCTGGCCGACTTGCAGCGCGCTGAAGAGGCTGGGGGTCATTTTGTCCCCATCGGATCCAACG
>MHDQ01000244.1:0-4620 GCA_001803565.1 Nitrospinae bacterium RIFCSPLOWO2_12_FULL_45_22
ATAACAATAAGGGTGTATCACTGGCATTACTGGGAAAAAGTGACGAAGCGATTTCTGCATATAAAGAAGCCTTACAAAATAAAGAAGACTTTAAGGAGGTATATAATAATCTCGGCGCCGTCTATGTCGACAAAGGGATGATTGACGATGCGATTGCCGCATACAAAAAGGCAATTGAAATCAATCCGAATTTTGGAGAGGCTTATAATAACCTCGGAGTTGCCTTCACAAAAAAAAAGAATTACGATGAAGCCATTTCCGTATTTAAAAAGGCGCTGTCTTTAAGTAAAAATCATGCAGGCGCTCATTTTAATCTGGGAGTAGTTTACTCAGAAAAAGGAATGACATCGGAAGCAATAGATGAATACAATGAAGCTTTGCGGCTGACCCCAAACGATCTTTCATCGCTGTACAATCGAGGCGTCCTTTATATACAAAGTGGCAGGTTAAATGATGCCACAGCGGATATGAAAAAAATAATCGAGATTAATCCAAAGGTGTCTGCAGCGTATCACAAGCTGGGAACAGTCTATCAAAAGCAGGGTCAGATCAATGAGGCAATTGCCGAATATAAACGAGCATTAGAGATAACACCTGATCTTAAAGAGGTGTTAACCAGTCTTGAGGATGCTTATCGGTTAAAAGAAAAAAAACAAAAAATCAAGGAAGCAGGGGAATAAGAAAAAGATAAGTTGTATATTCAAGGAATTTCAAAGTTATGTAATTGTAGAGCGAGATTTATTTCGCCTGAAGCGACTAAAAAGGTAATCAACAGAAATGGGCGACTTGAAAGTCGCATTACACTATGCTGCGCTATGGTATGAATAACAAAATCAAACTATTTTTTTTGTGCCTGGGTTGCCTCTTCATTCTTAGTTTTAACGATAAAGCCTCTTGCGAAGAATACAAGCTGTTTACCGGTGTTGTTCATCTCGATTCCACCATTAGCGGCGGGAAATTACCTCCTGAGGAGATGGCCAGGATTGCCCATGATGCCGGGGTAGAAATTGCCATCTTTACCGACCATGATACCATGCGATGGGAATATGGCATACCACCGCTCAGAAAATTTATCAGAAAGGTTGTAGAAAAAGGCTCCATTCATAATTACGGTGAGGCAAACTATATCAATACGATCTCCGGATTAAATCAAAAGTATCCTGATATGCTGATTATGCATGGGGCGGAGGCAATTCCATTTTATTGGTGGAAAGGAAGCTACTTTACTAAGGATTTGGAGATGATGGATGGGCACAAGCACATTCTGGTAATGGGATTGAATAACGTCTCAGATTATGAAAACCTCCCTTCGATTGGGAAGGGTTATTCCAGGGAGTTTGCATTTGATACCTTGGTCAGCCTCTGGCCTCTCTGTTTTTTTGTCTTTGGCTGGCTTCTGTTTTCGTCGGCAAGGGAAGGTGGTATTGCTACGTTGCTAAAAATTGCAAGTACGATTTGCCTCCTGCTGGGGATAATTTTTACGCTAAACAATTTTCCCTTCGCATCGCCCCGGTATGATCAATATCATGGCGATCGTGGAATAGCGCCGTATCAGACGGTCATTGACTACGTCAACTCGCGAGGTGGCGTGACTTTTTGGGCACATCCCGAAGTAGAAGATGTGAATAAAGAAGCAGGTGGGGTTAAACTTATTACGAAGCCTTACCATGAAGACCTGTTTAAAGTGCGGAATTATACAGGTTTCTCAGTATTTGCAGAAGGGATTAAGTTCATGGCTCCACCGGGTGGTGTATGGGATCAAATCCTCGCTCAATACTGCAAAGGGGAACGTGAACGACCCGTCTGGGCTATCGGGGAAGTGGACTTTGGGGATGAAGACACATTTTCTATCAAGGACTCACAAACCATATTTCTGTTAAAAGAAAAGAACGAAAAAGCCGTAATCGAGGCGCTTAAGGCTGGCCGTGTCTATGCCCTTCATTTATACACCGAAAAGACCCCGACCTTAATCCTGGATACATTTATAATCGAAGATACTACCCAACCCGCTAAGGCTTACATGGGAGAGGAATTAGAAACGGATAAAAATCCACGGCTAAAGATTCACGTGTCCCTTCCAGAAATGGCGAAGGACGTAAAATATAGAGTAGACATTATTAGAAACGGAGAGGTGATACATCGGTTTGAATCTACCGGAAATACGGAGATGACCTATGAAGACAAATACGTCAAACCAGGCGAAAAGATTTATTACCGACTGGATATCGACGGACCTTCGCGCATCCTGTCCAATCCAATATTCGTGAAATTTGGTTCACCTTCCGGGAACACGAAGGGAGAATGAGCAATTATAAATCTGCAGAAAAGATCAGGGTATTGCACGTAATTACACGCCTTGAAAGGGGTGGCGCACCGGCCGTCCTTCTTGAAGTGTTGCGACGCTGTGATACTTCACAGTTTGAACATCATATCGCGACAGGATTGTCGCAAGTGCCTGACGATGATATGATTTCATTCGCAAAAGATACAGGTTTCAGAGTAGTGGTTATTCCTTCCCTTATTCGAGATATCCACCCGTTTTTAGATATATATGCACTTTCAAAACTTTATTTTTTGATTCTCCGGGGCAGATATGATATTGTTCACTGTCATACATCGAAAGGTGGTTTTCTTGGCCGTTTGGCGGCACGGCTGGCAAAGGTAAGGGTCATTATTTATTCCCCCCACGGTGATATCTTTGAAGGGTACTTTGGGAAGATAAAAACCTGTTTATTTACAGGGCTCGAAAGATTTTCTGCCAGGTTCACAGACAAAATTATTACGTTGACAAAAAGCGGCATCGAGCCTTACATAAGGGCTGGAATTGGCCAAAAACCTCAGTTTGATTATATTTACAACGGAATTGACGTTGAAAGCTTTGAGAAAAGAAAGGTCGATAGGATACAGAAACGACAGGAAATCGGGGTTGAAAACGATTGTTTTCTGGTTGTAACGGCAGGCAGACTCGTGCCCGTAAAAGGACATACCTATTTGATTACGGCCTTTGCTCAGGTAATTACAGAGATACCAAATATACGGTTGGTTTTCCTCGGCGATGGGGAACTGAGAGGAGAACTTTCAGAACAGGTAAAAACCCTTGGATTGGAAAAACATGTATTATTTCTGGGAATGCGCAGCGATGTCCCGGAAATCATCTCATGCAGCGACCTGTTCGTCCTGCCCTCCGTCAACGAGGGATTTGGTGTCGTATTGTTAGAGGCGATGGTCATGAAATGTCCCATCGTTGCGACGAATGTGGGTGGTGTGCCTGAGGTCGTTCTGGATGGAGAAACAGGAATACTCGTACCATTAAAAGACCCTGTCCAATTAGCCGGAGGCATTATTCAACTCTTAAAAGATACCTCTCTTGCTAAACAGATGGCCGAATGTGGATACCAACGATTGAAGGCGTGTTTTGATATCAGAGAAACGGTATCAAAAACAGAACAGTTGTATAAGGAATTGTTAGAAAGGAAATTGTGTGGAGATGTCAATTAAAGAAAACTTAGAGCAAGTAAAACAGAACATTGCTAATGCAGCCGTGAAAGCAGGTAAAAGGCCGGAAGACATTGTCCTGGTTATGGCAACCAAGACGGTGGATACTGAACGAATACGCGAAGCCATTAAGGTAGGCGGCCGTATCATCGGAGAAAACAAGATTCAGGAGGCGCTGAAAAAATATGAGGCGCTAAAGGACGAGGGAGCGGAATGGCATTTCATCGGACACCTGCAGACGAACAAGGTCAAGGACGTGTTGAAATTCGCAGACATGATTCACTCTGTGGATCGTCTATCTCTGGTAGAAAAGTTAGACCAGCGGCTCCAGCAGGAGGGACGCTCCATGGATATTCTGGTACAGGTCAACACCTCTCATGAGGAAAGCAAGTATGGTGTCTCGCCCGAAGAGGCGATTCCTTTGGTCAGGCAGACAGCCAAATACGACACATTAAAGATATATGGGCTTATGACCATTGGCCTCTTTACGAAGGACGAAGTAAAGATTCGAAAGTGTTTTAAGGTGCTAAAAGAAATAAACGACAACATTATCAAAGAGGGCATCGATAGGGTACAGATGAAATATCTCTCTATGGGCATGTCGGGAGATTACCAGATAGCGATTGAGGAAGGTGCAAACATGGTGCGCATCGGTACGGCGATCTTTGGCGCCCGTAATACCCCCGACGCCTATTACTGGCCTTCAGAGAAAACCGATGCGGACCGGGCTAAGCCAGCAGATAAGAAGGTTGAAAACAGCACTGGAATAGCAGCGGGTAGAAATGTAAACATTGGTAATGTTAGCGGTCAGGTTGCAATAGGGAAAAATATTATACAAACCCAATCTATAGGGCAAGTCGATCTTGAAGAGCTCAGGAAGAGCCTTCTTGACTTCCAAAAGAGGATAGCTAATCTCGGTCTTTCCTCTGAAGACCAAAGTATTATTAACGGTGATATAAACGCTGCCATCAAAGAAGCTAATAAGGAAAAGCCTGTTCTGTTAAAAATTAAAGAGAGGTTTGAAAGCAGCGTTAATACTATTAAAGAAGCGGGCAAGACAATAAAGGATATTTCAGAACTTTATGAAACAGCAACAAAAATAGCAAAATTAGTTGGCATAGGTCT
>MHDQ01000244.1:4646-7911 GCA_001803565.1 Nitrospinae bacterium RIFCSPLOWO2_12_FULL_45_22
GCAAAATTAGTTGGCATAGGTCTCTCATTCCTGTTCTAAGTAAAGGATATTAAAATGACACCGGGTGAGTTTTCCGTTCCTAAAATACAGGTAAGCGGGGATTTTAAACTTGGAGATGTCTCTGGACAGGCGGCTATTGGTGAAAATATCACACAAACCGTTTATAAAGATTGTACTTTTATTCTTCCGGATGGTTCAAACGTACACGGCAAATCATGGCTCTATACTCAAGGTATCAGACCCACTACCGATCCAACTAATATATTCGGCAGAGAGCGGGAACTGGACAAAATTGACGAGTTTTTCAAAGATATCCCAGCTCTGGTTATCACAGGTTACAGAGGTACTGGAAAATCTACTCTAGCAAGCATGTATTTAGATAGATTGGGGAAAAGGGGCACATTTGTTGGTATGTATTGGCGGAAAGTAGATGAAACCATTGATATTAGCGACGTGGTGGGCGGTTTTTTGACAGTTGTAGGCAAGCCAATTAAAGACCTTGGGCAATATAAAATTGGAGATCAGCTTAATTTACTCTTTCGAGAGCTAAATGCAGCACCTTACTTTTTAGTACTCGACAATTTCGAGATCGTCCTTGACTCCCAGACGAATGTATCCCAGAAGCCTGGTTTTTCAGAATTGATCGAGAAGGCAAACGAGAGTGCTGGTAGAAGTCGAGTTCTATTTACAAGCTGGGAATACCCTGCAAGTGAACGCGGAATCAGGCCGAAATGCTACCCTATTGGTGGCATTGATGAGGCCGCAGCCATCCAGCTTTTAAGGAAAAGTGGTTTAACTGAGCATGATAATGAGCTTAAAAAAGTTATAGAGCTTTCTGGCGGTCACCCTCTCGCCCTTATTCTTTTGGTGCAGATTGTCAAAGAAGGGGCGGAAACGCTTTCGAGCATCCTGGATGATAATACTTTGTGGCTTGGAGAAAAAGGCGAAGTGGCAGAAAGAATCCTGGATAAGGTTTATACAGAAAGGTTAAACACGGAAGAATGTAGGCTGCTCCAGTATCTATCATTGCTTAGAGAACCATTACCAACAAGGGCAATAGCCACCATTGCGAATGATCCTGGCTGGACCGATATTTTTATTAAAAAGATAGCATCAAACCTTATCAGGAAATCTTTGTTGCAAAAAACAGGAGAAAATTACTGGGAAGAGTCTTTAATACAAAACTATATGTACATCAAGATGTTTGACAAAGCGAAACGTCATGGATTTGCTTATCAATACTATCTTTCCCTTCCAATGCCCAAAAAACGTACAAACAAGGAAGATTTGCGCTTCTTAATAGAAGCATATTATCATGCATGTATGGCCAAAGAATATGATAAAGCAGCAAGTATTATCCTCGACTATAATCTGCACGAAAATTTGGAGAGATTTGGAGAGTATAGGACACTTGTTGAAATTTACCATAAAATTCTGCCAAAAGATCCGTTAAGAGAGACTCCTCTAATAAGCAACATACAAACCCATTGTTCTATCCTTGGAAACCTCGGTGTTGCATACAGCACTTTAAGCCAAGAAAGGATTGCTATTGAGTACTATGAAAAAGCTTTAGAGATTTCTCAAAAAGTTGGTGACAAACACAATGAGAGTGCGTCGTTTGGGAATCTTGGCCGTGCACATATACTTTTAGGCAGGCCAAAGGATGGTATTATTTATTATGAAAAAGCACTTGAGATTGCTCGGCAAATAGGGGATAGAAAAGCAGAAGGTATAAGGATTGGGAATATAGGTAATGCTTATAGTGATTTAGGAGAAAAAAGAACAGCTATCGAGTATTATGAAAAGGCCATGAAGATTGCTCAAGAAATTGGAGAAATAAGGAATCAAGGTGTGTGGCTGGGAAATATTGGCAATGCTTACAGTATTTTAGGAGAACAAAGAAAGGCTATCGAGTGTTATGGAAAAGCGAAAGAAATTGCTTTACAAATAGGAGATAAACAAAGTGAATGTGCATGGCTCGGAGGTCTTGGTAATGCTTATAATAATTTAGGAGAGACGGAAGCGGCTATAGAGTATTTCAAAAAGGCTTTAGAGATTGCACAGAAAATTGGTGACAAACGTAACGAGGGTGGGTTGTCTGGAAATATTGGTTGTGCTTGCTACGCACTACGTGATATAAAAAATGCTATTACATATTTTGAAAATGCGTTAAATATTGCACAAGAAATTGTGGATAAACTAGGAGAATTAACGTGGCTCGGAAACATTGGCAATGTCTATCGCACTATGGGTAAAAGACTAGAAGCTGTTAAGTATTACGAGAGAGCCGTTAAAATTGCTAAAGAAATTGGAGATAGACGTGGTGAAGGTACATGGCTTGGGGGTCTTGGTAATGCTTATCGTGATCTAGGAGAGATGGGAAAGACTTTCGAGTACTATGCAAAAGCCTTGAAAATTGCCCATGAAATTGGTGACAGAGGAAATGAAGGCGTATGGTTTAATAATCTAGGCAATATCTTCAGGGATAAAAAAAAATACAAGGAGGCGCTGTCGTTTTACCTACTTGCTAAAGATATATTCACTCAGATAGAAGACCCAGATATTGAAACAACTGAATCAAGCCTCAAAAATCTTAAAGAAGAACTCGGAGAAAAAGAGTTTGAACAACTTGAAGCTGAAGTGGGACCAAAAAAAGAAGAGATTATAAAAAAAATGTTGAAAGAAATTGATGAATAACCAACCGTCTCGTAAAAAGAACATAAGAAATGATGCTGGCATCACAGCTAATGGTAATGTCTCTTTTGGAGATATTTCAGGGTAGCTTGCTATTGCACAGCACAAGTATGGTGGGTTAAGTAAGGTGACTCCATCATTAATTTCGTTAATGATACTCCGCTTTACTCAATTTTATATGTTTATGCCCTTAGCAGTAAGGCATGTGCGCAAAGACCCGCGCCAAAGGCGACCATCACGCACCAATCGCCAGTCTTCATGCCGCCATTATTCAAAATCTCCTGCAAAACAAAATACACCGTCGGCGATGACATATTCCCGTATTTAGCCAACACATTACGAGTAGCCTTAATGTGCGACTCAGGAAGACGCAATTCATCCCTTATTGCATTAATCACCTTTTCGCCTCCAGGGTGAAATGCCCAGTGGCTTATATCCCTGGTTCCCAATCCCGCAGATTCCAGAAGGTCATTAACCACGGTGGCAACCGCCTTGCTTGCCACCGCAGGTAATGATATTGATAGTTGGTTGTGAAGCTGTCCATTTTTATATACATACCTTATATCTTCAC
>MHDQ01000245.1:0-476 GCA_001803565.1 Nitrospinae bacterium RIFCSPLOWO2_12_FULL_45_22
CAACGCCGTTCGAAAGATGCATACATCAAATGGCTCACCGATATGAAATTAGGGGCTGCCGATTGGATGAAAGATGTCCTGGAAGCTAATTATGCCTGTGCACGAGATCCCAAGGCTGCGTGGATACCTGTAGACGCACCAGCCTGTGAGATAAAGGGAACAATGTCACCAGGTGTTAATGAGCAACAAGTTCCGACTATTTCAGTAGCAGAAGTCAAACGCCGTATCAAGGGTAATCTGGTAGACGGTACAGTAATACTGGACGTTAGAGAACCCGCGGAACTGAAGGGCGAGTTGGGCGTTATTCCCGGTGTCGTACACATACCTGTCGGACAAATATCGCAGCGGTTATCCGAATTAGAAAAATACAGAGAGAAGGAATTTATTACCGTATGCCGCAGCGGAGGCCGCGCGCATACTGCAGCGGCTATTTTACTGCAGGCAGGGTTCAGAAAGGTCTTCAATATGGCCGGCGG
>MHDQ01000245.1:490-5568 GCA_001803565.1 Nitrospinae bacterium RIFCSPLOWO2_12_FULL_45_22
GCAGGCAGGGTTCAGAAAGGTCTTCAATATGGCCGGCGGCATGAAAGCCTTTCAGGAAGCAGAAAAATCGTAGCAATTTAGTTTTTTGAAAAATTAAACACTGTTAAGAGCATACTGTTTGTCGCTACTATATAAACTTAACCGGGGAAGGCTTTGAGAAGGAAAAAATTAACAAAAAAAATTATTAAAAAAGGCAAATATTTTTTTAGGAGATATACCTGTCATTTGAGGATATTGCCTGATTTTCTTATAGTCGGAGCCCAAAAATGTGGAACAAGCTCTCTTTACAGGAACTTGGTCAGACATCCGTCAATTGTTCCCGCATTCGTTAAAGAAGTGCATTTTTTTGATAATAGCCGTAATTACTTTCAAAAAGGAGTCGGGTGGTACAAGGCTCATTTCCCTTCTTTACTGTATAAATACTATATTACGCATATCTGTAAAAATGATTTTATCACCGGAGAGGCAAGTCCATTTTACCTATTTCATCCGCATGCGCTTAGGAGAATATCAGAACTGCTACCGGAAGTTAAGATAATCGTCATTTTAAGAAACCCTGTTGACAGGGCTTATTCTCACTACCACCATGAAGTCGAAAAGGGGCGTGAAACACTATCTTTCGAAGACGCCGTAAGAATGGAAGAAGAGAGGCTCCGCGGGGAATTTGATAAACTTATGGCAGACGAGAAGTACACAAGCCTGAATTACAGTTGTTATGCATACCTTTTGCGGGGAATATATGTTGACCAGCTAAAACGTGTGTACAGCTACTTTGAAAAGAGCCAGGTCCTTATTTTGAAGAGTGAGGATTTTTTTAAAGATTCACAATCCACTATTGATAAAGTATTTCAATTCTTAGGCTTGCCTGGATGGCAGATGGAGCATTTCAAAAAGGCCAATGTCGGTTCTTATCAAAAAATGAATAGCGCCACAAGAAATCGGTTGCTCAATTATTTTGAGCCTCATAACCACAAGCTCTATGAATATCTGGGCATTAATTTTGGCTGGGATAAATAGCAAACCGACCATGTTAAAATTCAGGCAGCGATTTTTTCGCCATTCTTTTTAATTTTATTTTAAATTTAACAGGAGAAGGTATGACAGGTGGAAAAACCAAAAAAAATTTTATTAAAAAAAGCAGATTTCTTTACAGACTATCAACCTGCCATTTGAGGATATTGCCTGATTTTCTCATAGTCGGAGCTCAAAAATGTGGGACAACTTCTCTTTACAGGAATTTGGTCAAACATCCATCAATTGTCCCCGCATTCGTTAAAGAGGTACATTATTTTAATAATAGCCGTAATTACTTTCAAAAAGGCTTAGGCTGGTATAAGGCGCACTTCCCTACTTTACTGTATAAATATTATCGCAAACATATAGGTAAAAATGATTTTCTCACCGGCGAGGCAAGTCCATTTTACATGTTTCATCCGCATGCACCCAGAAGAATTTCAGAACTGCTACCGGAAGTTAAATTAATCGTCATTTTAAGAAACCCTGTTGACAGGGCTTATTCTCATTATTACCATGAAGTCGAAAGGGGACGTGAACGTGAAACAGTATCTTTCGAAGACGCTATAAGAATGGAAGAAGAGAGGCTTTGCGGGGAATTTGATAAACTAATGGCAGACGAGAAGTACACAAGCTGGCATTACAATCATAATTCATACCTTTTGCGGGGAATATATGTTGACCAACTAAAGCGTGTGTACAGCTACTTTGACAAGAGCCAGATACTTATTTTGAAGAGTGAGGATTTTTTTAAAGACTCACAATCCACCATTGATAAAGTATTGCAATTCTTATGCTTGCCTGAGTGGCAACTGAAGGATTTCACAAAGGACAACGTAGGTTCTTATCAAAAAATGGATCCCGCGACAAGAAGCCGATTGCTCGATTATTTTAAACCTCACAATCAAAGACTGTATGATTACCTGGGTATCAACTTTGGATGGGAAAAATAAAAATTCAATGAAGTGCATCGTGCCATTGGTTATAAGACTTGAATAGATTCATAGAAACAATTTGTCAATACAGCGCTACGCTCAGGCTGATAGCCACCGATTCGGTCTGGAGATTTAAGAAGGGGTCTGCCTTTATTCTCCTAACAGGCTTTCTGGGGACTTCTTTTCAATTGCTGACTATCGGTCTCGCTATCTATTATGCGCGTGCGCTGGAAAAAGGTGAACCTGTTAAGTTGCTTGGATACGAATTTCAGGCACGGACCTCGGTTGCCCTTCTTTTCCTTTTAGGCGCCGGGGTTTTTTTCTTTCTTTTGCTGTCCGCATGGTTGATCTATTTTTCAAAGACAAAGACTATTGCATTGATGAGGAAGTACGAAACGTTTTGTTCAAAAAGGATATTCTCCCTGTTTGGCTCCAGTGTGAAAATATGGACTCCCCCCCACCAGAACTTTTGTGATGACAGAACTATTTTCAGAATTGTACGCTTCGACTCCAGGCATAACAGCAAGGCACTGGGAATACTTCTGACGACGATTGTTCCCGCCGTAACGTTACTGGTGTCTGTCTGCACGCTGTTTTACACCAACGTTTCGTTAACGTGTCTCATGATGGTTTTTTTTGGAATAGCTTCATTTTTTCAATACAAAATAAATATTATTGGTATCAGAGATTCCGCCCGGTTGGAAAATTGTATAAGAGGATGTGCGTTGGAATATAGACAGATTATTCAACGGCAAAAAAGTATAGCTATGCCTTTGCCGAAAAATGAATCATGGTTTGAGAAGATGCTTTTCTCTTCAGGCAAAATCAGGCAATATAAAGATGCTTACACAGGCCGCCTGAAGGTGCTGGAAACCAGCCACCTTGTCAGCAACATATTATTTGCAATTACTATTTTTGTGCTCCTCCTGATTATGGGCTCCCGCATTATCTTCAGGGCGGATAACTGGAGCAGCTTGATTGTTTATCTGATTGCCTTACGCTTTTTTCTGGTTAATATAAGACAATTGAGCAGGCAAATTACCCATCTCAACAGGTTTTATCCGCAAATAAAAAGATATTTTCAATTTCTGAATAATACGAAGGCATTGCAGGGAAACGGCGATCTGCGTTCGACACCCTATATGATACTCGCGGAGAAACCCATTGAAAATTCACTGAAAAATTGGCAATTACGCAAGGGAAGCAGGATCGGGCTAATCAGCGCGGTGAAGCTTAATCGTTACACCCTCGCATTTTTTATTCACTGCCTGCTTGGACATTCAAAGCAAGCCGCAGAAAATGCCCTTAGTTCTGCATGGTTCATGACATCGAATTACGGGAATGTGTATACTTCATTAAGGGAGTTTCTGTGTCTTCCCTCCGGATATTCCTGGCAAGACCTCCGGGATGAATTGAAAGAGACAGAGATGTGCGATAGGCTCGAACAACAACTTTCCGGTGATTTAGACAGCTACATTTCACCAGAAAAATGGAACCAGGCGGACGCTGACCTGAAAGTTGCACTGGCGTTGCTCGGCGCAATGCATTCTGATAAGTATTGGATACTGCTTGAAGAGAATGTATTGCAGCACCTTCCCGATGCGGCGCTAAAATATTTCATCAATCGTCTTTCTGACAGAATTCTGGTGATAGTTTCTTGTCCAAACACAAAAACACCGGGAAAGTACGGTGAAGAGGTAATTGCGGTGCTTTCAGATAATGGCGTTGCAGGGTTGGGATCTGCTGCGTGGTTTGAGGAAAACCGGCACAAAATCTTTGATACCCCGAAGCATATTCAACAGAATGATTCTTATATAAGTGACAGTGGTGCCGATAGCGAAGATTTGTTTGATGACGAGGATATTTAATTTAGAGAAAGATTAAAAAAAGTATGAATAACCGCTATTCTTTTGAAGAAGTTAAAGCTTCAGCCAAGCTCATAGACGCCTGGTGGACCGTTAAAGTTATTGACCCCGTTGCCTTTCGGCTTACCTACCTTCTTGCCAATTACACCAGACTTACTCCCAACCAGATTAGTTTCTGTGCCCTGATCCTTGGGTTAGCAAGCGCCTATTTCTTCCTGAAAGGCGATTACATGCACCTTGTGCTGGGCGCAATAGTCATGGAACTGTCTTTTGTCTTTGATTGCGTGGATGGCAAGATTGCGCGTTTGAAGAAAGCGGGAACCAAATTCGGAGCTTACTGGGATTTTATTCAGGACAGGTTAGTACAGTTTGCTGCCCTCTTTGCCTTAATTTGGAGTCAGTGTCAGCATACAGGCAATACGGATTTTTGGATGCTGGGGATGACCTACGTTTTTGCAGACGCATTCCATCGCACAACCTCGTTCCATATGCAAAATTTGGTTGCGGAAGAAGAGGGCAGGATTCCTAGGAAGCGTACGAAAAAGGAAATTGAGGAAATTCTGGCCAAATATGCAAAAACCCACAGCACCTGGAAGTCCTTTATCAAACGCTGGATGGTTAAAAACCGGCTGACAAGCTTTCCTACAACAATTGAAACCAGGGTGCTGCTGTTTTTCGTCTCCACCACCCTTAACCAAGTTTTCTGGGGTCTGGTGCTGGCAGTCGCTGCACTGGCATTCCTTACCGTACTCAAAAGTATAATGTCCCTGCGTCACCTTTACAATATTTCTTCAAATAAGGAAAGGGATTTTCCTAATATTGACTGATAGATTAGGTGACTTTAGGATTTCCTTGAAGTCAACAAACTATAATTATATAATCAAAACATGAAAGTACTATTTCTAGCCGCCGGACTTGCCAACCGGCTTCGCCCCCTGACAAATAAAAAAACCAAGACCCTAATTGATTTAGGTGGAAAATCTATTATGGAACATTCCCTGGAATCGCTGACAAGTCGTGGTTTTAGGGATTTTGTCGTTGTTTCAGGACACGGACACGAGTTCCTGAAAGAAGAGACCGAATCCCTTTCCAGGAAACTGGATTTTAAATACACCATTATCTTTAATCCGGATTTTGAAAAGAAAAACAATTGTAGTTCGGTTTTATTGGCCATTGATCATCTTGATGACCACGTGCTGCTTATTAACTCTGATGTGGTTTACGACCCGGTAATTCTGGATGAAGTAGTTGATAAGTTCGATAC
>MHDQ01000246.1 GCA_001803565.1 Nitrospinae bacterium RIFCSPLOWO2_12_FULL_45_22
AGAGCAAGCTCTGCCATTACAACCAAAAAATAATTTGTAGTGATCGAGCCTTCGGGCTGAGGCCCTCTAGGCCGAAAGCTTGCTCGCCTCTATCCAGGTCCTTTGCCATTCTTTAGTGACTTTGTGCCTTGGTGGCTGAACGATTATCGAAAATGAATGTCATTCCGACCAAAGGGAGGAATCTTTATTTACCTCCGGTCTCGGAAAGATTTCTCGCTGCGCTCGAAATGACAAAGAACCTGAACTGTTACATTCTTTTGATATTCTTACAGCGGTGGCCATTTTTAATACCTCCAATTGTGATTAAGTTGCATTTTGTTATATCTTATATCTAATCATACGCAACGATGTTGCTTGTCGGGCAGATAGAGACACCAGGGCAATAGGGCTAAAGATAGTTTACTTTGGTGAAGGAGAAAGGGTATATGGACTTGAGCGGGATTAAGTATATTCATCTGATTGCGGTATGCGGTATGGGTATGGGTTCTCTGGCGGGGTTGCTAAAATCTTCTGGCTATCTGGTCTCGGGTTCAGATGAGCAATTTTATCCACCCATGAACCTTCAGCTCCAGGAATTAGGGATTGACCTTAAGCTGGGTTACAAGCCGGAAAACCTCCACCCTAATCCTGATTTAGTTATAGTAGGTAATGCGGTCTCTAAAGGGAATCCCGAGGTAGAAGAGACGCTGGCTAGGGGACTGCCTTATATGTCCCTCCCCCAGGCCCTGGCAGAGTTTTATCTGAAAGGCAAACACCCTATAGTCATTGCCGGTACTCATGGTAAGACTACTACCTCTGCCCTTATAAGCTGGTTACTGGAAGTGGGTGGTATGGAGCCAGGGTTTATGATTGGTGGTATAGTGAAAAATTATGATAGAAGTTATAAAGTTGGCCAGGGAAAATATTTTGTGGTGGAAGGGGATGAGTATGATAGTGCGTTTTTTGATAAGAGGCCCAAATTTTTCCATTATCAAGCCAGCATTGCAATAATAACTGGCATAGAGTTTGATCATGCCGATATTTATCAAGATCTGGCAGAAATCAAAAAGGCCTTTGCCCAATTTATCCTCTCCCTACCTGAACAAGGGCGTATGTTGGCCTGTGGGGATGATAATAATTTAAGGGGATTAATCGAGCAGGAGCTAGCGGGTAAGGTTCGGTGCAAGATAGAGAGCTATGGATTAGACGCGAAAGACGGATGGCAAGCCAGGGATATCCGTTTTGACCAGAGTGGTGGTCATTTTGTCATACTCAGGAATGGAGAGCCAGTATGCGAGCTGCATAGCCCCTTATGGGGTAGACATAATATTCAAAATATTGTTGCTGCTATTGGGGTTGCTCATGGCGTAGGTGTAGCCTGGGATAAGATAGAAGAGGGGCTCAAGACTTTTAAAGGGGTTAAGCGGAGGCAGGAGATTGTGGCTGAGACAAATGGTGTAATTATTGTGGACGATTTTGCCCACCACCCTACGGCAGTACGAGAGACTATCCGGGCTATTAATGCCCGCTTCCCTAACCGGAGGCTCTGGGCAGTCTTTGAACCCCGTACCAATACCAGCCGGCGTAATATCTTTCAGGAGGCTTATCGGCAAGCCTTTGATGGCGCAAAAAAGATAATTATTGCCGATGTATATCGCCCGGATAAGATTAAAGACGAAGAGAGGTTTTTACCGGAAAAGCTGGCCGAGGATTTGCGGAACAAAGGGAAAGAGGCCCTGCATATATCCGGCATCTCTAATATCCTGGCCACCCTCTGTCAGCATCTCATCCCAGGAGATGTGGTGCTGATAATGTCCAATGGCAGCTTTGACCATCTACCTTATAAATTAGCGGCTGAGCTTGCCTGAAGATACCCCGCCATTGAAAAAATCGTGCCATTATGTTAAGTTAAGGATAAAAATTTATCCTCTACCCCTACCCTTCCCCTCGAGGGGGAGGGATAGGGATGGGGGAAAAGGGGGAATCAATATTGAACCAATTTTATAAGAATCTAGCCCTCTGGCTGATAATAGCCTTGATAATGATAGCCCTTTTTAATCTCTTCAATAAGCCCTACGAACCAAAAGAGCAGTTGCCTTTTAGCGATTTTGTGGCGGCTGTAGAGAATGGCAAGGTGATAGAAGTCAAGATTAAAGGGAACAGTATTAGCGGTAGACTTAAGAATGGTAAGGCTTTCAGGACTTATTCCCCGGACGATCCCGAGGTGGTGAAAATATTACGGCAGAATAAAGTCAAGATATTTGCTGAGCCATTGGAGGAGTCTTCCTGGTATGTCAATTTACTATTATCCTGGCTCCCCATGCTGTTGCTTTTGGGGCTATGGGTATTCTTTATGCGCCAGATGCAAATAGGGGGTACCCGCGCCCTTTCTTTTGGTAAGAGCCGGGCCCGACTCCTTACCCAGGATAAGAAAAAAGCTACTTTTAAAGATGTAGCGGGGATAGATGAGGCCAAAGAAGAACTGCAAGAGATCATTGATTTCTTGCGCGACCCGCAAAAATTTCAGAAACTGGGAGGGAAAATACCAAAAGGAGTCCTGCTAATGGGACCTCCTGGAACCGGCAAGACATTGTTAGCCAGGGCTATAGCTGGTGAAGCCGAGGTCCATTTCTTCACCATAAGTGGGTCAGACTTTGTCGAGATGTTTGTGGGGGTAGGGGCATCGCGGGTCAGGGACCTCTTTGAACAGGGGAAAAAAAGTGCCCCTTGCATTATCTTTATTGATGAGATAGATGCCGTAGGCAGACATCGTGGAGCCGGCTTAGGTGGGGGCCATGATGAGAGAGAGCAGACCCTTAACCAGTTATTGGTAGAGATGGATGGTTTTGAGTCTAATGAAGGCATAATTTTAATAGCCGCAACTAACCGGCCTGATGTGCTGGACCCAGCATTATTGCGGCCCGGTCGGTTTGATCGCCAGGTAGTAGTGCCACGTCCCGATATTAAGGGAAGGGAAGGCATTTTGAAAGTGCATGCGGAAAATATCCCCTTAGCTGACGATGTAGACCTGACAGTCTTGTCCCGTGGTACACCCGGTTTTTCTGGGGCTGATTTAGCTAATCTGGTCAATGAGGCAGCCCTGATAGCGGCCCGAACCGATAAAGAGTCGGTAGATATGAAGGATTTTGAAGAAGCCAAAGATAAGGTAATGATGGGAAAAGAGCGCCGGAGTTTGATTATTAGCGATGAAGAGAAAAGGAACACCGCCTTCCATGAAGGGGGACATACCCTGGTAGCCAAGCTAATACCTAATGCCGATCCTATCCATAAAGTCACTATTATACCCCGGGGGGTCGCTATGGGCCTCACACAACAACTGCCTATTGATGAGAAGCACAATTATTCCAAAGAATATCTGTTGGATACCCTGGCGATATTGATGGGTGGGAGGGCAGCCGAAGAGCTCTTTTTAAATAGCATTACTACTGGGGCCGAGAATGATATAGACCGGGCAACAGAACTGGCCAGAAAAATGGTCTGTTCCTGGGGGATGAGTGAGAGAGTAGGCCCACTCTCGTTTGGCAAGAGAGAGGAGCAGATATTTTTAGGCCGCGATCTGGTGCAGCATAAGGATTATAGTGAACATACTGCTATTGAAATAGATGATGAGATCAGGAAATTAGTGCTGGAAAGTATGGATAGAGCAAAAGCCCTGCTGCAAGAAAATAAAGATAGGCTCCTTGATCTGGCTCAGGCCCTATTAGAAAAAGAAGTCCTGGATGGGGCTGAGATTGACCAGATTATCCAAAAACCTCGTGAGGAGTGAGGAGTAAGGCGTGAGAGCGTGAGGGAGATATTTCTTACCCCTCACGACTTAACTGACGGAGCTTTTATTCCTTACTACTCACCCCTTACTTACTCCCGGTATTCAACGGTGGCAATAGATTAAATGGGTATTGACCGAGCGAAGATTGAAAGGGGTGTCCGGCTGATTTTAGAAGCTATTGGCGAAGACCCCGAGCGGGAGGGGCTCAGGGAAACCCCCCATCGGGTTGCCCGGATGTGGGAGGAGCTTTTAGGGGAACGAGAAGAGGGCCTGGATAAAGCTACCAGGTTATTTCAGGTAGATACCGGGGATCAATTAACCCTGATTAAAGATATCCATTTAATTGGTATCTGTGAGCACCACCTATTGCCTTTTATAGGCAAGGCCCATATCGCCTATTTACCAGAAGGGGGTAGGGTAGTTGGGTTAAATACTATAGTACGCTGGGCTAATGCCCTGGCAAAGAGACCCCAGCTCCAGGAGCAACTAACCCGGGATTTGGCTGAAAAGATCATGCAAGAAATGAATCCCAAAGGAGCGCTGGTCATTATAGAGGCAGAACATGTCTGTATGATGATACAAGGAATGAGGCGCCCCGGTTCAATATTTGTTACCTATACTAAGCAAGGACCAGTAGATATCACTGCCGAGGTGTGGTCCTTGATAAAGGGTTTGGGATAAAGGTTGGCGAGGAAATTTGGCCCTTTGAAGTGGAAAGGGTATGAGCTCCCCTTGCACAAGAGAACTCTTATCATGGGGGTTCTTAACCTAACCCCAGATTCTTTTTTCGATGCTGGCCGGTATTATGATCCCGACGAGGCAATAGTGCGGGCCCAGGAGATGGTTGAGCAAGGGGCTGATATTATAGATATAGGGGGTGAATCTACCCGGCCTGGGGCTGAGCCAGTTCAGGAGGAGATAGAACTGGCCCGTATCCTCCCGGTAATCCGCCGGTTGGTGGGGGAGATTGAGATCCCGCTATCTGTAGATACTTATAAATCTGGAGTTGCATCCCGGGCCTTAAGGGAAGGGGCGGCTATGATTAATGACATTAGTGGATTCCATTTTGACCCCCAGATGCCCCAGGTAATTGCTGAATTTCAAGTACCAGTGGTAGTAATGCATACTGCGGGCAAGCCTAAAACTATGCAGCAGCACGCCTGTTACCAGGAGTTGATCAATGATATAATTGCCTATCTGGAGGAGGGTGTCCAGGTAGGTCTCGCCGCAGGAATAAGTCCAGATAAGTTCATTATTGACCCCGGTTTAGGCTTTGGTAAAACCCGGGCAAATAATCTAAGAATCCTTCGAGAATTGCCCCAGTTTCAAAGCCTGGACAAACCTATCATGATCGGGGCATCCAGGAAGTCTTTTATTGGTAAAGTCCTGGACCTTCCTTTAGAAGAGAGGCTAGAGGGTAGTCTAGCTGCTGCAGCAGTAGCTATTTTTAATGGGGCAAATATAATCAGGACCCATGATGTAAAAGAAACCAGGCGGGTAGCAATGATGGTAGATGCTATCCTGGGTTGGGCAGTGTAGCCGCAGGCTTTAGCCTGAGGAAATAACGCAACCTTTCACTTCGTTCAAGGCAGGCTCTGAAGGTTGCGGCTACCCCACATAACTGAGGCATTGCGCTTGTCCTTATCTGTTTAGGGGGTTAAGGATGCTAAATTTCTTGCTCCAGGTCTTTCAGACACCACCCTTTTATGGTACCTGGCGTTTTCTGTTAGACCTATTAGATATTGGGATTATAACCTTCATTTTTTATCGCCTGTTTCTCTTGATCCGGGGAACCAGGGCCCTGCAAATGTTGATCGGCCTCGCTATTTTAGCAGCCGCTACCGTTATATCCCAGGTGGTAGAACTTCATACTACCAGTTGGCTCTTACAGAATTTTTGGACTATATGGGTATTGGCCATAATAATCCTTTTCCAGCCAGAATTACGCCGCGCCCTGGCCCAGGTAGGGCGGAGTTCTTTATTTAACTGGTTTTACCCGGTAGAAAAAACCCCGGTACTGGATGAAGTAGTAAAGGCTACCCTATCACTAGCAGCTAAAAAAATTGGGGCTTTAATCGTCTTTGAGCGGGATACGCCGCTAGAGGACTTTATGGAAGGGGGTATTGCTGTTGATGGGGAAGTTAGTCAAGAACTCTTAACCAGTATTTTTCTTCCTTATTCACCCCTGCACGATGGTGCTGTGGTTATATCCGGGAAAAGAATAGCGTGGGCTTCTTGTTATTTGCCACTTACCTTGAATCCCCAGTTGAGTAATACCCTGGGGACCAGGCACCGGGCAGCCGTGGGGTTGACCGAAGAAACTGATGCCATTGCTATTGTGGTTTCTGAAGAGACAGGGGATATATCTCTGGCTGCCCAGGGTACCCTTACCAAGCACGTGGAGCCATTAGGCCTAAAGATAGCCCTGACCCAACTTTTTGAGTCGCGTAGGGAACAGAATAGATATGTTCACGAATTTAGGCATTAAGTTCCTATCGTTTATACTGGCCTTGGCCTTGTGGTTTTATGTAACCAATCAGGGAAAGTACGAGATAAGCTTTTCTGTGCCTTTGCAATTCACTAACATCCCTAAGGGCCTGGAATTATTACGGAGTTCTGCGGAATATATCACCTTACGGGCAAGGGGGTCAGAGGATAAGATGAGGAATCTTTCTCCCCAGAAGATCCAGGCCTCTATTGATCTCTCTAGCTCGAAAAAGGGAGAGAGTATCTTTTATCTTACCATGGATAATTTTAATCTTCCTAAAGGGATATCAGTAGCTAAAATAGCTCCACCTAATATAAAAATAAAGCTGGAAGAGACCCTGGCCCGGGAAGTTTCTATTATCCCCAAGCTTAAGGGTAAAGCGCCTTACGGTTATAGAGTAAAAAAGGTCAGGATCACCCCGGCTATGGCTAGTATAGCTGGGCCTAATAGCATAGTTAAAAAGGCCTCTGAGATCCATACCAATCCCATTGATGTCTCAGAGATAACGGAAGATACGGTCCAGACAGTCTCTCTTCAATTGTCCCTACAACCCCTCCGCATTATCCAGACTACTCCTTTCTATGCCCACATTACTATAGAAGAGATATTAGGGACCAGAGATTTTCCAGGGCTCCCGATAACCATAAATAATCCAACCGATAATGTAATCCTGGAGCCACCAGAGATAAAGGTAGTCATTAAAGGGCCTTTAGCTATTTTACAGAGTTTAAAAAAGGAGGATGTTATAGTAAAATTAGACTTACCGAAAAAAAAGGCAGGCACTTATCACCTGCCCGCCTCGATAGAGCTTCCCGATCGCTTGCTATTGGTAAATAGTGAGCCAAAACTCGTAACCGTAAAGATTGGTAGAAAATGAAGCTGAGCTAAAAAAGTAAAGCGCATGGGGTAAAAACAAGTTTTACATTTTATTTTTGGAGGAGGAGCTAGTGGCCAGATTGTCTCTCAACATAGACCATGTAGCCACTTTACGCGAAGCCAGAAAAGCCAGGGAGCCAGAACCTATAGGTATAGCCTTGCTGGCTGAGCTAGCGGGAGTGGATGGTATCACGGTCCATCTCAGACAAGACCGACGACATATCCAGGATAGAGACTTGCACTGGCTACGGGAGCTTATCAGGACTGAGCTTAATCTGGAGATGGCCCCCGTGCCAGAAATGGTTGGTCTTGCTACTAAGATAAAGGTAGATAGAGCAACTTTAGTGCCAGAAAACCGAGAAGAGATTACTACCGAAGGAGGAATAGATTGTGTCTCACACAAACAACTGCTGGCTGCCGTGATAGATCAACTCCACTCAACCGGTATCCCGGTTAGTCTATTTATAGACCCAGACCCGTTACAGGTGCAAGCGGCTAAGGAAATAGGCGCTGATTGTATAGAGATTAATACTGCCAGGTATTCGGAAGCTCGATCCCTTAAAGCCGAAGAGGCCGAGGGGAAAAAGATACAGGAGATAGCCTCCCTGGCAGCTAATACCGGCCTGAGAGTCCATGCTGGCCATGGCCTTAATTATAGAAATGTTACCCCGATAGTCCGAATACCAGAGCTCCAGGAGCTGAGCATAGGGCATAGTATCATTGCCCGGTCCCTCTTTGTAGGTATATGGGTAGCGGTACAAGAGATGTTGAAGCTAGTAAAAGGATAGAGCGATGAAGGTTGTAACTGCCCATCAGATGCGCCAGATTGACCAGGAGGCCATCAATTATTATGGCATTCCCGGAATAATCCTGATGGAGAATGCTGGGTTGCAAGTAGTCCGGGAAATAGAAAAGCATTTTTCTCCTCTAACCACTAAAAAAGTTGCTATTATGGCCGGCCGGGGCAATAATGGCGGGGATGGATTTGTTATCGCCAGACATCTCTGTAACTGTGGTAGCAAGGTTAAAATTTATCTCCTGAGTGCCCAGGATAAGGTTCGAGGTGATGCCCGAATAAACCTAGATATTATTGCTAAAATGGGTCTTGAGATAAAAGAAGTTCTTTCCCTGGACCAGTTGGATGATCTCGGTTCTTTTGATCTCTTAGTAGATGCCATCTTTGGTACCGGCTTGACTACAGCCGCCGAGGGCCTTTATCAAGAAATTATCTCTGCCATGAATACCGCTGGGAAACCTATTATCTCGGTAGATATACCGTCGGGCCTTAGCTCTGACAGTAGCGAGTTGATAGGCCCCCATATAAAGGCTGACTTTACGGTAACTTTTGGTTTGCCTAAACTAGGGCTATTACTTTACCCGGCGGCAAACCAGGTAGGTAAGCTGACTATTGGCGATATAAGCCTACCAAAACCCTTATTGGAAAAAGAAGAGATAAGAGTAAATCTGCTTACTAAAGAAATGGTACGGCCTTATATCCCTGAGCGCCGACCAGAGGCCCATAAAGGCGACTTTGGCCATGTAGTAATAGTAGCAGGGTCGTGGGGTAAGACCGGTGCTGCCGCTATGGCTAGTTATGCTGCTTTGCGGGCTGGCGCCGGGTTGGTTACCCTGGCTTTGCCCCGGAGCTTGAATATTGCTATGGAGACGGCTATCCCCGAGGTTATGACCTTGCCTTTGCCTGAAACCTCTGAGGGGACTATTGATCTGGAAGCCAAAGAAGAGCTCCGGGATTTTTTGAATAAGTTAAAAATAGAAATCCTGGTCATCGGGCCCGGGTTAACTACCCACCCCCGAACCGGGCAATTAGTAAGAGAGTTATTGGATGAGGTTTCCTTGCCGATAGTAATAGATGCTGACGGTATTAACATCTTATGTACTTATCTTGATATTCTTAAGAGAAGAAAATGGCCGTTGATACTAACACCCCATCCAGGAGAAATGGCCAGGCTATTAGATGTGTCAGTACAGGAAATACAAAGCGATAGGGTGGGTATTGCTCAGCAGTTTGCCCAGGCATATCAACTCTTTTTGGTTTTAAAAGGGGCGGTTACGGTAATTGCTGACCCTGAAGGTAACGTCTTCTTAAACCCCACGGGTAATCCGGGCATGGCTACGGCCGGTATGGGGGATGTATTGACTGGTATGCTGGGTGGCTTCCTGGCCCAACGATGGCCTCTATTAAAAGCTATAACGGCTGCGGTTTATCTCCATGGTTTATCCGGTGACCTGGCAACCCAGGCAATAGGGCCGGTTGGTATAACCGCTACCGATCTCCTGGATAGAATCCCTTTGGCAATAAAGTCGGTATTGGAACCAGTTCACGGGATTCAGTTAATGGGGTTAAAAATAGCGCAAAGCGTAGAACTAAGGTAATTATTCCTTAGCCTGGCACTTTTAGCTTTGAGTTTTACGCTTTCATTATTGAGGTCTTGGAGGAAAGGCTTGCCTGATAACTGATCCCTGACCCCGGTGAGCTGTTACGGTGTTGGATGGTAGAAATTAATCTTGTTTCGCCTACCCCAGATACTACCAGGGCTATCGGTGAGACCATGGGTAGATATCTTAAAGGTGGGGAAATAATCTGTCTATATGGAGAACTAGGTGTTGGGAAGACCTGTCTGACCCAGGGGATCGCCCAGGGATTGAAAGTAGAAGACCCCAGGAGAGTAAAAAGTCCAAGTTTTATCTTAATAAGGGAATATAATGGTAGCCTTCCTCTTTACCATATTGACTTGTTCCGCCTATCAACTCCCCAGGAGATGGAGGAATTAGGTTATGAAGAATATCTCTATGGCGAAGGGGTTACTGTTATTGAATGGGCCGACAAGATGGGGCAATATTTACCCCGCAAGAGAATAGATATCTTCCTTTCTTATCGGGAGGAAGGTAAAAGAGAAATCAGGATCAATTGGCCAGACTTACCAGAACCTCTATGGGCTGGAGAATTATCAATCATCAGCCGTGAGGCGTTAGTCGTAAGGAGTGAGGAGTGAGGATAATTTTTCTTACCCCTTACCCGCTCATGCCTTACTCCTCACGATTTTTTAGCTGAAGGCTAACGAGAAAAATAATGAGGATGAGGAAGATCCAATGGATTAGGACAATTTTAGCGTTGGCAGTCGTACTCTCTGCTACCTCTATTGTCTTGTTCTTTAATCTTAGTCCATCCCAGAGACCGCTGGGAGCGAATTTAGATTTAGGATTATTCAAGAAAGAACGAGACTTGCAGGCAAGATTAACCGGGATTTATATGATTGAAGAAGACGAGGGGAAACGGGCCTGGGAGTTATGGGCGGATAATGCCCAGGTATATGGCAAGGGGGATAATATACTATTAGAAAAGATCAAAGCCTTCTTATATCTGGATAATGCGGTGAAGGTTCAGATCAGGGGACAAAAGGGTAAAATAAACGGCAAAACCAAAGATATGGAACTGACTGGACAGGTAATAGTTGTGAATAATGATGGGACTTCACTCTTAACAGATTATCTGAAGTGGGATGCCCAAAAGAGAGAGATGCATTCTCCCAGTTCCGTTACTGTCAAGGGAGGAGGGATGGAGATTAAAGGGGAAGATATGGTTACTTATTTAGATAGTCAGACCCTGGTATTAAAGAGAGACGTAGAGGCTGTGCTAGAGCAATGGTGAAATCGTTGCTTATAAAAATAATCATCATCTCTTTTTTGTTAGGAGCTTCGGCAACCAGTTGGGGCTTTACCCTGGGAGGAGGAACCGGCCAGGCAGAACTACCCGTCTATATCACTTCGGACGAAATGATGGCGAATCAAAAAGAAGGGAAGATATCTTTTGCCGGCAATGTAGTTACCAAACGAGGAGATATGATAATAAATTCTGATAAATTAGAAATATTGAATCGGGAAAAGGGTAGGAGTGTCATTATTGCATCCGGCCATGTTAAAATGAACCAGGGTAATCGAGCAGCGGAGGCAGAGATAGCTGAGTTTTATGAAGCGGAGCAAAAGGTTATTTTGAAAGGCAATCCGGTTATTCAGGAAGAAGGCCGCATAATTAAAGGATTAGAGATGACCTTTTATATAAATGAAGATAAAAGCCTGGTGAAAGGGGATAAGCAGAACCGGGTAAATGTTACTTTGTACCCCAGCAAGGGCCAAAAATAAAAATCGTTATTAGGGCATTACGTAATTGGGTTATTAGGTGATTCTCGATACGCAATAACCCAGTAACCTAATAACCCAATTACCTATTTTGAGATCTTTAGTAGCAAATGTTACTACAAGCAAATAATCTGGTTAAGTCATTTAAGGGACGGCGGGTAGTAGATGGGGTAAGTATAAAAGTTGAACCCGGGCAAGTAGTAGGATTATTGGGGCCTAATGGTGCGGGGAAGACTACTACCTTCTATATAATTACTGGATTGATAAAACCAGAGCAGGGAGAAATTTTCGTTAATGGAAAGGATATAACCAGATTACCTATGTACCTACGGGCCCGCGAGGGGATCGGCTATCTACCTCAAGAACCCTCCAGCTTCCGGAAGCTCTCAGTGGAAGAAAATATCCTGGCTATCCTGGAGACCATCCCCCTTAATAAGGGGGAACGAAAAAAGAAGGCTGAGGCCTTGATGAAAGAGTTCGGGGTTTACCAATTAAAAAACCAGAAGGCTTACTCCCTTTCTGGCGGTGAAAGGCGTCGGGTAGAGATTGCTCGGGCCTTAACTACTTCTCCTAATTTTATCTTGATGGACGAGCCTTTTACCGGGATTGACCCTATAATGGTGGCTGATATCCAGGATGTTATCTTCAAGCTCAAAAAGAAGGGCCTAGGGATTGTTATAACCGATCACAATGTTCGGGAGACTTTACAAATAACCGATATAACATATATTATAAGTGATGGGAAGATACTAGAGATGGGATCGCCAGAAGAAATTATAAAGAGTGAAAGGGCTAAGCAAGTCTATTTTGGGGAAAAATTTATCTTTTAAGAGATTTAAGGGACCCTCATGGCTGATGTAAGAGGCAGGTTAGAATTAAGGCAAGCCCCAAGGCTTATGATGACGACAGTATTGCAGCAAGCCTTGCAACTATTGACTCTCCCCCGCTTAGAGCTGTGCCAGCTTATCCAACAACAAATGCTAGAAAACCCCTTATTAGAAGATGCCGCTTCTGAAGAAGAACAGGAAGAAGATATCCAGGTTAATGGTATCACTGATGGGGTTGAGGAAGGGGCTGGAGAATTTGATATAGACTGGGAAAACTACGTATGGGATAAGTTAGATTTGGGATATACCGAGGAACACTTAGAAGAATATATTTCACCCGGCGAAACCTTGAGCAAACGCCCTACCCTTATGGAATATCTACTCTGGCAACTGAACCTGTCTTCCAGGGATGAGATGGAGAAACGTATTGGAGCCGCTATAATAGGGGAGATTGATGAAGATGGCTATTTTAGGGATGACCTCCAGGAAATAGCCAACCAATTTGGGTTAAAGAAGGCAGAAGCCGAAAAAGTCCTCAAGCTAATCCAAACCTTTGACCCTCCTGGAGTAGGGGCCAGAACCCTAAAAGAATGTTTGCTCCTCCAGGTAAAAGATCTAGAGCAGGATAAATGGTTATTAGAAAAGATCATAAAGAAATACCTGGAAGGATTTGAGCCCAGGAATTATGCCAGGATCGCCAGGGCTTTAAAGGTCCCTTTAGAAGAGATATTGCGGGCAGCCCAGCTTATCCGTTCACTTAATCCGGTGCCAGGAGCAAAATTCCAGGATCAACCCACAGAATATATTGTCCCGGATGTCTTTGTAATAAAGAATTCTGGTGAATATCAGGTTATTATCAATGACGATGGGGTACCGAGGTTGAGGATTAATTCCTTTTATAAGAGTGTTTTGAGAAGTGACCGGGATAAGGGGAATCCTACCAGACAATATATTGAAGACAAATTCCGCTCGGCCCTCTGGCTCCTCAGAGGGATAGAACATCGCCGCAGAACCATCTATAAAGTAACTAATAGTATTGTAAAACTTCAGCGGGATTTTCTCGATTTCGGGATAAACTACCTTAAACCCCTGGTCCTGAACGATGTAGCCCAGGATGTAGGATTACACGGGTCTACCGTGAGCCGGGTCGCTAACAGCAAGTATATGGATACCCCCCAGGGACTTTTTGAGTTTAAATTCTTTTTCCATAGCGGTTTAGAATCGGTAGTGGGCGGGCCCAGGTCTTCTGTGGTCGTGAAAAATATGCTAATGAAATTCATTGGTACTGAAGACCCTAATGACCCCCATACTGATGACCAACTAGTAGAGCTATTCAAAGAAAATAATATTGTGATTGCCCGGAGGACGGTAAATAAGTACCGCAGGAAATTAAAGATCCCTGACTCCAGCGAGCGGAAGAGATCAGCCCAGACTAAGGCCTCCGGGCGTATGGCTCAATCATGTCTTTCGGTGAATGAGAGGGTTAAAGACCATGTTTATTAACCTTACCGCCAGAAATATTGACATAACTGAAGCCCTGAAGTCTTATATAGAGAGCAAGATTAAGAGGCTGGAAAGATATGTAGATAGTAATGCAGAAGCACAACTGGTCTTGTCGGTTGAAAAATATCGTCATTCGGCTGAGATCAACCTGGTGGGGAAGCGGATAAATATTCATAGTAGAGAAGAGAGCCCGGATATGTATCTCTCTCTTGATAAAGTGATAGAAAAGGTTGAACGACAACTGAGAAAGAGAAAGGAGAGGATAAGGGCCTTAAAGGCCAAACAAAGAGCCAAAGAAGCCAATTACCGGCTGCAGATAATTGCCAGAACCACCCCTATCAATGAAGGGAATCCACCAGGCAATTCCGAAATTATTAAGTCCCAACGCTTTGCTATTAAGCCTATGTCGGTTGAAGAGGCGGTTATGCAGATAGACCTGTTAGGTAATGAATTTTTGGTATTCAATAACTCTCGTACAGACAAGGTTAATGTACTTTATAAGAAAAGGGATGGGAATCTTGGCTTAATTGAGCCAGAATATGAAGCGGATCTGGATTAATCCGAGGTAACAGTTCACGGGGTTCAGTTAACCGGGCTAAAAATAGCGCAAAGCGTAATGTGCAAAGCGTAGAACTAAGGTAATTATTCCTTAGCTTTGCCCTTTTAGCTTTGAGTTTTACACTTTCATTATTGAGGTCTTTGAGGAAAAGCTTGCCTGACAACTGATCCCTGACCCCTGTCATTAGAAAATAGTTATCTGTGTGTATCTGCGAAAATCTGTGTCCTAATTAATTTAATCGTATAGGAATTTTCATTTTATTAATGCGGTTTTGTGGTAGTCGCAGGCTTTAGCCGGCGTTAATTTAAGAAAGGAGAAGAGATGGGTTATCATATCAAGGATATCGCCTTAGCTCCAAAAGGTAAAGACCGGATCGAATGGGCGTCTCGGAGCATGCCGGTACTCCAACTGATCAAAGAGCGATTTGCTAAAGAAAGACCCCTGCAAGGGCATAAAATAGGCGCTTGTCTCCATGTTACTACCGAGACAGCCGTACTGGTTGCTACTCTGCAGAGCGGTGGAGCAGAGGTATTTCTATGTGCCTCTAACCCCCTCAGTACTCAGGATGATGTAGCTGCTGCTCTGGTCAAACATTATGGGATACCGTCTTATGCCGTTAGAGGAGAAGATAATGATACTTATTATGATCATATCCGGAGTGTCCTGGATAAACACCCCGGAATAACTATGGATGATGGGGCAGACCTGGTCTCAACCATACACTCTGAGAGAAAAGAATTAATAGGAGAGATTTTAGGTGGGACAGAAGAGACTACTACTGGTGTTATCCGCCTTCGGAGTATGGCCGACCAGTGGATCTTAAAATTCCCTATTATTGCCGTCAACGATGCCGATACTAAACACCTCTTCGATAATCGCTATGGCACCGGCCAAAGCACTATTGATGGGATTATGAGGGCTACCAATCGGCTGCTGGCTGGAGCAGTCTTTGTGGTGTGTGGTTATGGTTGGTGTGGTCGGGGGGTAGCGATGAGGGCCAGGGGGCTCGGGGCTCGGGTAGTAGTTACCGAGGTTGACCCCTTGAAGGCCCTGGAGGCGGTTATGGACGGGTTCCAGGTGCTCCCTATACTAGAAGCTGCCAGGATAGGGGATTTTTTTGTTACTGTTACCGGCAATATACAGGTTATTGGTAAAGAGCATTTAGAGGTAATGAAAGACGGGGCTATCCTGGCCAATTCTGGCCATTTTAATGTAGAGATAGACCTGGAGTCCTTAAAGGAAATGAGTAATGAAAACCGTATACTCCGGGATTGCTTACAAGAATTTACCGTTAACAATGGTAAGAAATTGTATCTATTAGGAGAAGGAAGACTGATAAATCTTACTGCCGCTGAAGGGCATCCATCCAGTGTGATGGACATGAGCTTTGCCAATCAGGCCCTCTCTGCGGAGTATCTGGTAAAGAACGGCCGGGAGTTGAGAAACCAGGTTTATAGCGTGCCAGAAGAAATAGACCGGGAGATAGCGCGGCTAAAACTGGAATCTATGGGGATAAAGTTAGACCAATTAACCCCTAGACAGCAACAGTATCTCCAATCCTGGGATCAAGGCACCTAATCCGGTAACCGTTCGGCCACTAAGTGCTCTAATCCATAATTACAGTGACGTATTTGAGAGAAAGTGCTTATGATAAGGAAACCAGGAATACAGGAGATGTTAACCCCGCTTAGGCGGGGTTAATTTCCTGGCCTCTTGGCTTCCTAATAAAAAAGAAGGCAAAAAATAGGCATAATACGTAACTGTATT
>MHDQ01000247.1 GCA_001803565.1 Nitrospinae bacterium RIFCSPLOWO2_12_FULL_45_22
CGGCAAAGCAGACATCCTGTGGAGAAACGACACAACCGGCGAGGTATCTATCTGGTTGATGGATGGAACGAGCAGAGTGTCAGGGGGATCACCGGGAACCGTTACCTTAGGCTGGCAGATAAAAAATACAGGCGATTTTGATGGAGACGGCAAAGCAGATATCCTGTGGAGAAACGACACAACTGGAGAGGTATATATCTGGTTGATGAGCGGAACGAGCAGAGTGTCAGGAGGATCACCGGGAACCGTTCCTGATTTAAACTGGGAGATAATCTCAAATAATCCCCCAATAGCTAAAGCTGGCGAAGATCAAACTGTTACTGTAGGCTCAACCGTTACATTAGATGGCTCAGACAGCTATGACCCTGATAGTGATACTATAACATATACCTGGTCATTCTTTTCAAAGCCTTCTGGCAGTATGACAGAGGTATCCTATACTGCTGCTATCAATCCCACCTTTATACCAGACTTAGAAGGCATCTATATTGTTGAATTGGTTGTATACGATGGAAGAGTATATAGTAATGCAGACACAGTTAAAATTATTGCTGAAGAACCTACCAATAACCCACCTGTAGCCAATGCTGGGCAAGACCAAAATGTAAGTACTGGAGATACCGTTACTCTTGATGGTTCAGGTAGTTACGATCCTGATGGAGATACCCTTACATATAACTGGTCGTTCATATCTAAACCTTATGGTAGCAATGCTACCCTATCTGATAGCTCTAGTATAAAGCCGATTTTTGTTCCAGACCTTGAAGGTACATATATTGTTCAATTAATAATAAATGACGGACAAGTAAACAGTACACCGGATACAATAACTATTACCGTTTTAGGAACTGCGTGGTTAAGGCATTTTCTAGATCTTCTTCTAGATCCTTCTATGGATTCGAAGTAACGATTGTGTGTTATCTGTCGTCGAGTAATTCTCCAAACTCGTTCGATAGGATTGAGTTTGGGAGAGTACGGAGGAAGAAAAATACGGATAAGGCGATGTTGATTCTCTACAAAAAATGTTTTCAGGTCCCATGCTTTGTGCCAGGATGCATTGTCCAGAATAAGAAATATTTTCCCTTGGGTACGCTGAAGAAGGTAGTGAAGAAAATTTCCAAAGGTATTGGCGTTGAATGTAGAAGCCTTTTGGGTCAAGAGAGAGAGCCTGTCTTTAGATTGATTGCACCAAAGAACCCTATTTTTTGGCGAGTTGAAGCAGAAATTACATGAGGTTGTTGACCTCTGGGAGCCCACTCCGCGTCAAGGTGGTATGTATCTGAAAAGGAACTTCGTCTTCTGCCCAAAGTTGGATATTTGGATCCCTCATCCATTCTTGGAATTTTTTTTAAAATTTGCTTGCTGTAAAGGGTCTGCTTCATGGGGCTGGCGACGAGGCATTTGGAGTGTAAATCCAAGTTTATGGAAAAGTCTTTGACATTGACGGACACTAAGTGTGGCGTCATAATGTTCTTTGATATGATGGGAGAGTGAGGGGCCATCCCACAAATTTTGGTCGTAACCAAGTTCTCTGGGAGAACGTCGTAATTCATTGCGTAATTTTTGCTCATCTGACTGTAATAATTGAGAGGGGCGGCCAGGGTGTTCTCTATCCCATAGCCCTGCAAGACCATGAGAGAGAAGTCGGTAAACCCAATATTGGATAGTTCTTGGCGAATGCCCGAAAATACGAGCCGCTTCATAAGTACTATTCCCTTGAAGGACATAAAGGATAACGTGAAGTCTATGGAAGTATCGACCTTCTGGGGTTCGAGATATCTCATCCTGAAGGGCAGCAACAAAAGTTTCTGCATCTGGGATTGTAAACCTTCTCACAGGGAACAAACCTTCTATAAAATAGGTTTGTTCCCCTTATATCATGAAATTAAATGGGACACAGATAAGACGGATTTAACGGATAGATTCGTTTCGCTCACTACAGGTTTGCTTAAATTTTTTGTCTGTGTTAATCCCAACTACCCGTTCTATCCGTGTTCTAAATGAATGGACAATGGTTAATTATAAAGACTCTGAGCCTCAGAGGCTCAGCGGTTCAATAGTATTTTCCACAACTTATTGAGTAATTACGGTTATCCTAAAATAAGCGGAGAAGCGGGAGATTATGCTAAGTCCAGGGATTTTATGGCTAGCCCAAAGAGTTTTACCTGAGTTTGTCATTGAACGGATTGACCCCTTTAATCATAGTATAAAGGCCTTTGTCCGACAGGCCGCGCAAGAGGCATTAGAAGATTGCTGGGTACTCGATGCCGGGGCCGGCGAGGGTATATACCGGAGGTTTTTCTCTCAAGCCCGTTATATTGCCCTGGATAATGGCATAGGGGATAAAAGCTGGGATTATTCTGGCCTGAATGTACTGGCAGACCTAGCCTTTTTGCCCTTCAAGGATAAATCCTTCCATACTGTCCTTAATATCGTGGTACTGGAACATCTATCAGAACCGCAAAAGGCCCTCAGAGAACTTTTCCGGGTTCTTAAAGCCCCTGGTAAGCTCTATATTGTTGTGCCTCAGGGCTGGGAGTTACACCAAAAGCCCTATGACTATCAGAGATTCACCTGTTATGGGCTAGAAAAGGTATTGCTGGGTAGTGGTTTTGTGGTAGAACGTCTGGAACCTATCGGTGGCTATTTCTGGTATTTGGGCCGGCGCCTGATGCACATTCTCTATTTTTGCCAGAGGGGTTGGAAGATCATTTTTCTACTGCTCCTGGCCCCTATCTTCGGCCTTATTATTCCCCTGCTCTGTTTCTATTTGGACCGATGGGACAAGGAGAAAGATCATACCCTGGGCTATCTCTGTGTAGCCCGCAAAGGTGAGGGGTAACTCAAAGCGACTCACCGTTTACTCCTTACTACTCACTCCTCACCACTCACTGTAATTAAGGAGGAGATGCTTGTACAAAGAATACCGAATTACCATTGTTATCCCTTGCCTCAATGAAGAGGAAGGTATTAAGAAGGTATTAGCCGAGGTACCGCCTCTGGTTGATGAAGTAATTGTAGTAGATAATAATTCTACTGACCGTACCGGCCAGGTAGCCCAGGAGATGCAGGCGAAGGTAATCTTTGAACAAGAGCGGGGTTATGGCCGGGCATACAAAACCGGGCTGTTCCAGGCCCAGGGTGATATTATCCTCACATTAGATGGAGACCATTCTTACCCGATAAACGCCATCGCCAATCTGCTGGATAGCCTTATTGATCAGAAGATAGATTTCCTCTCGGCTTCCCGGTTCCCGATAAAGCGGAAAGGCGCCATGTCCTTCAAGCATTATATCGGCAATAAGCTCCTCTCTCTTACTATGTCGCTATTGTATGGCCAATGGATAAGGGATTCCCAGTCAGGCATGTGGGTTTTCAGAAAAGAAGTCCTGTCCAGGATGAAGCTAGAAAGCAATGGTATGGCCTTTTCCGAAGAAATCAAGATAGAAGCTATAATCAATAAGGATATAAAGTTTAAAGAAGTTCCCATAGATTACTCCCAGCGGGCAGGGGAGGCCAAGTTAAAACCCTGGAAGGATGGGTTTAAGAATATCCTTTTTCTTTTCAGAAAACGCTTCTTTCGCTAATGAAAATCTCGGTCATTATCCCTAATTGGAACGGATTGGTCTATTTAGGAACCTGCCTGGAATCCCTCAAAAAGCAGACCTACCCTGATTTTGAAGTGATAGTGGTGGATAATGGTTCTACCGATGGCTCGGTCTCTTTTATTAAAGCAAGATACTCTTCTTTTGTCCGTTTAATAGAGCTACCGGAAAATACTGGTTTTGACCGCGCTACCAATATAGGCATCGCTCAGGCTAGCGGAGAATTTATTGCCACCTTGAACAACGATACCGAGGCCGATCCCCGATGGCTGCAGGAATTGATCAAAGGTATGGACCATCAGGAGCAGGTAGGGATGTGTGCCTCCAAGATCCTATTCTTTCACCAACGCCATATTATTGATAAAGTCGGCCACTTGTTCTATCCCGATGGACAGAACCGGGGTAGGGGCTGTATGGAAGAAGACCGGGGACAATATAATGAGATAGAGGAGGTATTCTTCCCCGATGCCTGTGCCGCCCTTTATCGCAAAGAGATGCTAGAGGAGGTGGGCTTGTTTGACGAGGACTTCTTCGCCTATGGCGATGATGCCGAGCTAGGGTTCCGGGCCCGGCTATTTGGCTGGAAATGCATCTATATACCTACGGCTATAGTCTATCATATCCATTCCGGCAGCAGCGGTCCCTATGCCCCGGACAAGATATTTTTGGTCGAGCGGAATCGCCTATGGCTGGCATTAAAACTGCTCCCCTGGCCCCTATTGCTACTGAACCCATACTATACCGCTATAAGATACTTCTGGCATATCTATAGCGGCCTCTTTGGTGTAGGTTCTGTAGGGAGGTTTGTCGAGCAATATTCTACCTATCAGGTCATAAAAACCTTGATCAAGGCCTATATTTCTACTGTCCAGGGGTTGAGAAATATCTTAAGGAAGAGGTGGGAGGTCCAGAAAAAAAAGAAGGTGTTGGATAGAGAAATTTACCAATGGATAAGGAAATACCGGATTAAGGCCCGGGAGCTGGCCCTGCGGGATTAGGTACTGCGGGCCGTTAAGGTAATAGTAGCTCCGCCACCCGCTAAGCTTTCTAGGGTAGTAAAGGGCACCAGAGAAAGGGCCAGCACAAAATCAAATATCCAGCTCATATCTGGGCTGTGGGGCAGGCGGTGGTAATTTTGGCGAGGGAAAAGGGTGAAAGCCAGGATCAGGGGGTTATTGCGGATAGAAAAATGCCTGATCCGTAAAGGCTCAAAGCCGGTATTCTTTAAGAGCAACTCTAGAGTCGTGGGCGAAAAATGGTATAAGTGCCGGGGTAGCTCCAGGGCAAACCAACGTTGTTTAAATATCCTGAACTGGTAACTGGCTATATTGGGTACTTGCAGGAGCAAAAAACCCCCTTTCTTCAAAACCCTTTTAGCTTCTGCTAGACCCAGGTCAGGTTCAGGCAGGTGCTCCAGGACATGATAAAAGATGACCAGATCAAAATAGTCCGCCGGATAACCGCTAGCCAAAAAATCCCCTTGCCGTACTTCCAAACCAAACCTCTCCCGCGCTAAACGGGCTAACTCTGGGAGCACTTCTACGCCATATACCTCATAGCCTTTGGCTTTAAAGAGGGCTAGTAGCTCCCCACTACCACAACCTACATCCAATATCCTACCACCCTTATTTATCAATTTTTGTATATGCCTGATCTCCCGCTGGAGCAGGAAATTCCGTAGATCCTTTTCTAGTTGCTTTATCCAGGCAAAAAGGTTATGGGTGGAAACGGGGTTTTTGGGGTTTTCTCGGCTGCAATAATATTCAGGATAATATCCCTTAATCTGCTCTGAGGAAGGTAAAGGATGCAGAAATACTAAGCCACAATTCTGACAAATTACCAGGTTGAATCTGCCCGGGACAATCTTCAGGTTATCCTCGGCAGAAAGGAGGGGACGCAAATCCTGGCATTGGCACAGTAAACAGGACATTTAATTAAGGACAGAAACCACAGATTGCACAGATTTCACTGATTACATTCCAAAAATAATAAACCAGGGAAAAATCTTCTAAAAATCTGTGTCATCTGTGAAATCTGTGGCTCCAAAAGAAAATTCCTATGCTATTTAATTAACCGTTTGTGGCGGAAGCGCGTGGGAGTCGAACCCACCACGAACTTTACTAGAGCCCGTCACTGGATTTGAAGTCCAGGAGAGACACCGGCCCCTATGCGCTTCCGCTTTCTCATTTTCGATTATTCTGCTTTTACTGAATTTACTTTAAAGATTTTTACGGTTGCTGTCAAGCATAGATACCTAATGTTCAGAAGTGCTATTCTGGAAAGGTTTAGTCCCATGGGGCCTTCATCTTGTAAAATTAAATAGAATCCATTAAGATATAGCTGTCAGGGGTCAGTTATCAGGGGTCAGCCGCTCCCCGCCCCTGAGCCCTAAAATAGTTATCTGCGAAAACCTGCTTAGATTGATTCGCTCCGCTCGCAATGACAAAATCAGTCTCTCAATATTCATTAGTCATTGCGAGAAGCATTAGCGACGAAGCAATCTAAATTTAAAAGGCATAGATTAAGAAATGGATAATAGTTGTCTCCACGGTTTAAAAGAGAATATAGAAAAGGTATTGATAGGTAAGGGAGAAGAGGTCAAGCTGGTGCTGGTAGGGCTGCTGGCTCAAGGGCATATCCTTATCGAGGATGTGCCGGGGGTAGGCAAGACGGTGCTGGCCCGGGCATTGGCTAAGTCTATAGCTTGTACCTTCCAACGAATACAATTTACTCCCGATCTGCTACCGTCTGATATTCTTGGGGTCTCTCTCCCTAATCCCAAGAAAGGAGATTTCGAATTTAAGCCCGGCCCTATCTTTGCCAACATTATCCTGGCTGATGAGGTTAACCGCGCTACCCCTAGAACCCAGAGCAGCCTCCTGGAAGCAATGAATGATTTTCAAGTAACGATAGACGGTTTTACTCATCCCTTACCCAAACCCTTTATGGTTTTAGCAACACAGAATCCCATTGAATACCAGGGAACTTATCCCTTACCAGAATCGCAACTGGATCGGTTCATGCTAAAGCTCCAGATTGGCTATCCTGAACCAGCGGATGAGAAACTGATACTAGCTGCCCAGAAGATAACCCATCCCCTGGAAAACCTACAACCAGTCATTACCGCCGATAAGATACTATCACTCCAGGAGCAGGCGAAAAAAGTGCGGGTAGATGATGCCATAATAGAATATCTGTTGCAGATGGTTAATCATACTCGCCATTCCGACAAACTAATGTTAGGGATAAGTCCCCGGGGTAGTATATACCTCTTCCGGGCAGCCCAGGCCCTGGCCTTTATTGAAGATCGGCATTATTGTATCCCTGACGACATAAAGCGGCTGGTCAAGCCAGTATTCTCTCATCGGCTTATACCCAGGGAACAACCCCGAAGCGGTATCAGTAAAATTACCGATACCATATTAGAAGGAATTATGGAACAGGCGCCAGTACCTCTTTAGTAAAATAGAATATGTAGGGATAAGTTTTT
>MHDQ01000248.1 GCA_001803565.1 Nitrospinae bacterium RIFCSPLOWO2_12_FULL_45_22
CTACTTATGGAAAACAATAGAAAATTCAGACCGGATACCAATTTAAAACTAATGGATCAAGCCCGGCAGGTGCTACGATATCATCACTATGCCTATCGAACTGAGCAGACATATTGTGACTGGATCATTCAATACCTGAGGTTTTATAAATACAAAAAACATCCCAGGGAAATGGGGAAGACCGAGAGTGATACATTTTTGAGCTATCTGGCAACGGATAGAACGGTTTCAGCATCACCGCAACGGCAGGCATTGAATACTATTATATTGTCCTGAAGCATCCGTGAACAGGAGATAAATCAGGTAATACGAACCCGCCAACCAAAAGGGTCTTCCCTGCGACCATACTGGATGCCGGTGATTTCTTCATAGAGTTTTTGGGACAATTCCCCTATTTTACCGTTCGCTACCCGGAAATCTTTTCCCTTGTAATAAATTTCACCAACAGGAGAAATAACCGCAGCGGTACCGGTGGCAAACATTTCCTTTAGAGACCCGTTTTTACACCCACCAATGACCTCCTCAATGGAGATGAGACGTTCCGACACCTTGAGCCCCCAGCGCCTGACGAGCTGCAGTACAGAATCTCTGGTAACACCTGGCAGGATAGTACCTCCCAGGGGTGGGGTGACGAGTTCATCATGGATAAAAAAGAAGATATTACTTGTACCCACCTCCTCTACATAATGAAGTTCTTTAGCATCAAGCCATAAAACCTGGGTATAGCCTTTTTTGGCGGCTTGTTGTGATACGAAGAGCGTAGGACCATAGTTGCCAGATGTCTTTGTCTCCCCCACTCCCCCTTTTGCCGCGCGTATATACTCATCAGAAACGTAAATCTTAGTTGGGTTGAACCCTTCAGGGTAGTAGGCTCCGACTGGACAGAGAACGATATAAAACAGGTACTGCTCCGAAGGTCTCACTCCAAGCCCTGGCTCAACGGCTATCATTGTGGGTCGAATATAGAGTGATGTGCCATCCGATTTAGGTATCCAACCACGGTCAAGTAAAATCAACTCCTTTATGGCACGGAGAAAGAGATCCGGGGGCACCTCCGGCATAACCATTCTTCGGGCGGAAGCTTGCATACGTTCAATATACTTCTCTGGCCGAAACAAGACAATACCTCCGTCCTCTAAGTAATAGGCCTTTAATCCTTCGAATACTTCTTGGTTATAGTGCAAGACCATAGCGGTCGGATCAAGTCTCAGTTCCTGGTAAGGTTCGATGCGTGCGTTATGCCATCCTTTTAATCGGGTATAATCCATAAGAAACATATGATCAGTGGTATATTTCCCAAAACCCAATTCAGAATCTTTGGGACGAGATTTCTGGCCGATAGCCTTGGATCTAATGAATTTGATCTCCATAGTGGATCCCCCTCACCAGATGAGCCAACAATCTACCTATAAGTAATTTAATCCGTCTCTTTAGGGATTGTAAAGTAAAAGAAATTGTATCCCTATTAATTAAATTACACTTGCCTCCTTCAGTTCATATGTCTCATTAGGGGTCAAACCCAACAGGGTTTCATAGATTTCCTGATTATGCTGGCCTAATAGGGGTGCCGGTTTTATAGGGCCCACAGGAGAAGGAAGTTTTATGGGAGAATTGAGCACCTTAACTTTGCCTATACCCGGCTGATCGATCTCGGCAATCATACCCCGCTGGATAAGATCCTCATCATTCCATACCTCCTCGACATCTAATACTGGGCTACAAGGAACATCTCTTAGGGCCATCTCGTCATATATCTCTTGCTTGGTCCTGGATTGGGTCCAGGCCCCTATCATGGTATCAATCTCTTCCCGGTTCCGCCATCGGGTATAGGGGGATCCATATTTGTCCGGGGTGATAAAATCCTCCCTCCCAATAACCTTCATCACCTCATTGGCTTGGGCATCGGTCAGGCCTAAGATATAAATATAGCCGTCTCTTGCTTGATATACGTTATATGGAGCGACACCAACCATACGGTTCCCTATCTCTTTCTCTACCTTTGCTGATTCATGATAGACATTGTGAATACCCAACGGGAAATAAAGGATCGTATCCCGCATGGCTATTTCAACCCTTTGCCCCTGGCCGGTTTTTTCGCGATAATATAAGGCGCCCATGATGGCCATAGCAAAATGAGTCGCTGCGCCAAAATCGGCATAGGCGGCAGGGCATCTTATGGGTGGATTCCCGGGAAACCCGGTAGAAGCCATCGCCCCCCCTACTGCCTGAATAATAGGATCATAGGCCGGGGTCTTCTCATACCGACTACCTCGCCCAAAACCACTGATAGAGGCATATATGAGCCGTGGATTGATCTCTGTCAAACCCTCGTAAGTAAGACCCCATTTCTCCATGGTGCCAGGCAAGAAATTTTCTACCAGAATATCGACATGTTTGATCAGTTCTCTGAATATATCTTTCCCTTTATCCTTCTTCAGGTTCAGGGTGATACACTTCTTATTGACATTGAGCAAGACATAGGGATAGCTAATGCCTTTATGGTAAGTACTCAGTACCCTCATAGGGTCGCCCGATGGTGCCTCCAATTTAATCACTTCAGCCCCCAGGAAACCAAGGAGTAAAGTTGCATAGGGTCCGGTACCATACTGTGAGCTGTCTAATACTTTGATGCCTTCAAGGACGAGTGACATGTTTTTATCTCCTCGGACGCTTCTATTTTCTTTATTCCTTCATCAACCAGCCCGGCATAGCGGTCATGCAAACCCGAAAGCCCCCCTTTTAATCCCTTATCTCTTCGCTGTTTCAGGTAGCTGTATTCTTCAGGCTCCCAGCGCAAGTTAGTAAACAAGGTATGGGACACATAGCCCTGGGCAAAGCCCGCAGTAAGCCCCAGGGAATCATAGACCATATGCCGTGTAGCCTTACCTATAGCGATGCCGTCCCGGGGCATAAGGCAGAGGGCCTTAACCATCTTATCAACTTCTTCCTCCATCCGTTCATGAGGGACAGCTTTGGTCACCAGTCCCATCTGTGCTGCTTCTTTACCATCGAACAATCGGGTAGTGAGTAAAATATCCAGGGCCCTCTTCATCCCCACAGTCATAATGAGGATAGGGATGTAAGGAATAGCGGCACCACCTGAACCGAGTCGCTGATCGATCAAGCCGAGCTGGGCATCTTCGGTTACTACGGCGAAATCGCAATATAACAAAAGGTGGGTCCCTATACCAAAACTGTAACCATGGGCCTGGGCAACGGTTATCTTGGGATGCAAAAAGATTCGTTGGAACCCATCCATAAAGCGCCGATCCAATTTTAATCTTATACGCTGACTCGGGCGCTTCTCATCTGGCTGTCCCGTTCCTCCGCCATAGACATGATATACCGTATCAAGCCTTTCACCCGCACAAAAACAAGGGCCATTACCTTTCAGAAGAACGACCTTCACCTCATCATCCTCTGCCGCCTCATCAAAGGCAGCAAAAAACTCGACTGCCTCTTCCCCCATGCCGATCAGGTCGAGGACATTGCGTTTTTCTGGCCGGTTTAAGATGATCTTGGCCACACTCCCTTCCTTTTCATAGATCAATGTCTTATAGTCCATTTCCTCCCCTCCCCTAAAGATTCATCTCTCGTCTCACTCCTTACTACTCACTGCTCACGGTTTAGTGGTCTTTGTACCCCGGTGGCAGATGAAGTTTACCCGGGTAAATGGTAATATATCATAATCATTAGATATAAGGGTGCAAGGTTTTGTAGGAGGATACTGGAGACATTTAAGCAGGGCTTCCCCAGCACTATACCCGCTCGGTCAGCATTTCAAAAAATCCTTCGAGTTTATCCTTTAGATCATCGGTTGAGGCAAAGGATGGGTCCATAACATCACAATCGAGGACCAGCGTAGGGATATTGCATTCCTCCTGTAAGGCATCCTTTATGCTTCGGATAAGGGCACAGGCCTGTCGGCAGCCAATATGGGCAAAATAGAGGGCCCCATGCGGTTTAAATTCCCTGGCTATTCTTAAGGTGTCTCGGATAAAACTATCTGCCGGGCCGTGCATCTGTTTGATCGTGGAAAAATGGAGATTAATCATGGCCAAACTCTCGAGGGGTTTGGATAGATCAATATTATCCTGGCCCACCCAGGCATTCCCGGATTCCATAACAATACTGGCACCATATTCCCTTTCCAGCCAATCCAATAGCTTCAGTTCATAAAAGGGTGGTATAAAGCAGGAGATGAGCCTGAAACGCTCTTGGGGAATAGCTCCCTGCTTATTTTCTACCTTTTCCCGAATCTCATCACGAATGAGTTCCAGATAAGCTACCCCTTCGGGTGTAGCTAAACATAGCCAGCCAGCAATAAGCATATTTACAAATGTTCTATTCTTCATAGGGGCAGGTATGGCTTTTCTCAGTTGATAAATTTCTCGATAGAGTTGAACGGTACGCCAGGATAAAGCCACGACCTCTCTAAGGCGGTCATAGTCCATTTTTCTCCCGGTTTGCTCTTCCAGAAAATGAATCAATCGCTCTAATTCTCTTACAAAATAACTAAACTCAACACCATTACCCCTATAAGGCCGTTCCAGGAAAAACCCTGGACACCTGAATTTATCCATCAATAAATCGCCACTCTTGGCGGTATTGTCACAAACTTGATTCGTCCATACAATGAAATCTGGTCTGGGCATCTCCTCCTTGATCGAACTGGCCGCTAAAATCCTATGGGCAGAGCATACCTCTGGCGCTAACCCGGCTTCAGCCGCTGTGCCGAGGTATTCCCCATACTTATTCAGCATAATAGTCATCATGGCTGCGGTTGATTCCAGATGGAGCGGGACAATATCCATGGCATGGAATAATTCTATGGGTGCCATGACGGTATGACCCCCGATAAACTTTCCCTCCTCTTTGGCATTCACTATTTTTTTATAGTAATCACCCATTAGTTCATAATAGACCTCGTCGCTCTTTATAGTGGGACTGGCCTTACGGTGGCGATGCATAACTCCAAGGATATCAACCATCAATTCTAAGTTTGTCTTCTTGCTGTCCTCTAATCTCTTCATAACCCATCTCCTGCCTAAATAATGAAATCGGTTATCTCTGTCTTTACAGGGCGTCTACAGATGCCCCCAACAGGGCCGCCATGCTGCCCCATAATCCCCTAACAGAAATGCTACCGGCCTGGTAAATAATTGGGTCCGCCACAAACCATATAACGGTTTATGGATTACCTGTTGAAGGTTCTTTTGTCAAGCCTTTTTTCCTCGAAGTCGCGAATCATATTCTCCGATCATT
>MHDQ01000249.1 GCA_001803565.1 Nitrospinae bacterium RIFCSPLOWO2_12_FULL_45_22
TAGCTATTCCCTGGATAGGCTGACCAGTTTTAGGGTCCAGGATATGGCTATAGCGTTTACCATTTAAGACAAAAAAATTCTCATAGTTGCCTGAGGTAGCTACTGCCTGGTCTCTTACCTGTAGGGTACTGACAACCCGGTCCGGGACAAAAGGGTGCCGGATACCAAGATGCCAAAATTTTCTTGTGGGAGGATGTCCCAGGGCAAACAGGTCTCCACCGGCATTAACCAGGGCCCGCTGTATGCCATTATTTTTCAGAACCTCAATAGCCCTGTCTACTGCATACCCTTTAGCTATACCACCCAGGTCAATCGCCATCCCAGGTAACTTCAATTTAACCCGGTTCTTTTCCTGGTCAATAAGGATGTTTTTGTAATTGACCAGGGGTAAAAGCTTGTGGATTTCTTCTTCCGGAGGCATATGGCCGCTTTTCTTGTGAAAGCCCCATAATTGCACCAGGGGAGCTACCGTGATGTCAAAAGCGCCTCCACTGAGTTCTGCTATCCCTATGGCCATATTAATAACCTTCAATACCTCTGGCGCTACCCTAACATAATCCCTCCCAGCTTGCTGATTGATTAAGGATAATTGGCTATCAGCTTTATAATTACTCATCAATCCATCTACCCGGCTAATTGCCTGAAAAGCCAATTCTATAGCCTCTTCTTCGGGTTCCCGGCCCGCCTTGATCTCTTTGGGGGAAGAGGTATCTCTAAAGACAGTAATCTCGACCATAGTACCCATCATGGGCCTAGCCCTTTCTACCTTTGACTCCTGGCTATAACCCAGAGAAAAAGGGAGTATGGCCAGGCATAGAAGCCATACTCCCGCTCCCTGCCTAAATCGGCTTAGGACGGTTAAATAGATTAATACTAAGCGGATCACTATAAGACTCTTCTCCATATCTAGCTAAATGTCTACAACCAATTTAGAAAATAAAATATGATAGCAAAGCTTGCCTTGGAGGTTTTTTAAGGGACCAGGAGTCGAATCCAGGTAACAGTTCAGCCCCTATCGAAAATGAATGTCATTCCGACCGAAGGGAGGAATCTTTATTTACCTCCGGTCTGGGAAAGATTTCTCGCTATGCTCGAAATGACAAAGAACCTGAACGGTTACGAATCTACTTTTTGTTACCAATCAAATCTTACCCTCTTTTTTTGGACTTGACAACGTTGATCATCCCATATAAAATAGATGCAATTGATTTTTTATCGCAAATAGGTGGGTATCAGCCATGATAGAACAACGCTTTGCCACCCTTCACCAGGCCAGTTACCCTGATCTATTCGCTCTATTCAGGATATACTCCACGAAGGGTCTCAAAGGAGAAAGATTCTTCGGCTGCCCCTTCGCCTGGCTCAGGGCTTAGGCTCAGAATGACCGTACCAGATGGGATAAATGGGTAAACGGTTACAAAGTTTTTATCTCTCTTGCCCTGGGGAAGGGAGATAGGGAAGCAATAGGTGGTGATGTTTATGGTCGTGAAGGTCTATATTATTGCTGAGGGTGATTTTTAGCATAAATTTTACCTACTGATTGAGATTGAATAAAAATTAAATCTGCTTGCTATATTGAAGGGCAAGGGGCATGACCTCCAGCCACAATAGGTAATAATCAGGATGAAGAAAAGGTAGGAGCGGGTAGTTAATTTAGGTCTGGCATTTTATTGGGAAGGGGGGTGATATCAGTATGAGGAAGTATTGGTTCAGGTTAACCCTTGAAAGGGCCTCACCGACTTTTCTAGATAATAGGGGTAGTTTTTGTATAAAGGTGAGGATATAGGAAAATACGATATACAAAAATAGACTAACATTGATGAAGTCGTAAAAAGTCAAAAATCAGACGGCACAGTAAAAAGCTCCAGATGCAAGGCGCGCAAATCCTGAGGAGTGAGGCGTACTTAGAGGTACGCCGCAACGACGAAGGATGCAACGTAACGCCGCAGATGGACTTTTTGCGAAGCCGTCAACATTAAGGAGGGAAAAGAGATGCGTAGGTGGATAAGCCTGGTGATAATCTTCTTGATATTAAACCTTTCTTCAGTAATGGCTCAGGAGCTTGGGGATAAGGCTGCCAAGTTAGAACAGAATATTGAAGAGCTAAGGAAGGAGTTGGAGTCTTTAAGAGTAGAGCAGAAGGCATTGAAGGAACTGCAGGGACAACAGACCGGTGGGTTGGCAGAAGAATTGAGAAAGTTAAAGCTCGAAATATTTGCCCCCGAGGCAGAGTATAAGAGCTATACCGGATTGGGGCCGGCTGCCTCTAAGGTCTATTTTAAGGATCGAGGTCTTTCTATTGGGGGCTATGGTGAGCTTAATTATGAGGGGTATCAACACAAGAGCAAGAAGGACCGGGCTGATGCCTCGAGGTTTGTGCTTTACACTGGCTATAAGTTTACTGATAGGATATTGATGAATGCTGAGTTTGAATATGAACATGCTGGTATTAATAACGTAGGAGGGAGTACTGGTGGTGTTACTCCCTCGGTTTCCAGCAGTCGGAATCCTGAGGTTTATCTTGAGTTCGGTTACTTGGATTTCCTCTTACATCCTAGGTTTAACCTGAGGAGTGGCTTACTCCTTACCCCTATCGGTTTAATTAACGAGTATCATGAGCCTACAATCTTTCATGGGGTACTGAGACCGGATGTAGAAAGGATACTTATCCCCTCCACCTGGCGGGATTTAGGGGTGATGGGTTATGGTGGAATGGGAGATTTTGAGTATAAGGTGGGGCTGCTTAATGGACTCCGGTCTGATAGACTTAGCTCTTCTGACTGGATAAGAGGGGGGAGACAGCAAGGTGCAGGGGCAAGTGCTGAGGGTCTTGCTGGCGTAGGGAGGCTTGATTACAAAGGAATCCCCGGACTAACATTAGGTGGGAGCTATTATTTTGGACAGGCAGATTTTGGGCGCGGTGCGGATACGGATCCAATTGGCCCAGGAGAAAAGAAGGCCGATATAAACCTATGGGAGTTGCATGCGGATTATAAGTTTAAGGGTTTAGAGCTCAGGGGGCTCTTTACCCGGGGTTCTCTGGATGGGAATCGGGCTTTTGATCTCTCCCCTCCAGGAGGTGTTGGAGAGGAGGTTCAAGGATGGTATCTGGAAACGGCTTATGATCTGATGCCCCTAATCCGTGCCGGTTTAGCAATGTCTTTAACCCCTTTTATGAGATATGAAAACTATGACACCCATGAGCAAGTTTTTTCGGGAAGAAAAAACCCCACCCTTGACCGTGAGGTCATAACCCTTGGTTTGGGCTTCAAACCTCATCCTAATGTGGTGATCAAGGCAGATTATCAATGGAGGGGTACGGACTCTAGACTTCCGGTTGGCAAGGGAGCCGGTAGGGACGAGGGTAAGATTGATCAATTTAATGTTGGTATAGGGTTTATCTTTTAAACTAATGATGGCTTAATCTGCCTGGGTAGAAGAATCTGCCCAGGCAGATGGAAGAGGAGGAGGGCTTAGTGAAAGGCATTAGCTTTATCTTCTTTTTGGTTCTTCTGACACCTATTACTTCATCCTGGGCGGCGGTTTTTAAGTTACCCATGGAGGCAGTAAAAGAAGTCTTTCCTGAGGCCAGGGAAGTAGAAATTAAAAACATTATTTTGACTCCGGAGCAGGTGCTCAAGATAGAGAAAATTTCAAAATTAAAGATAAATGATCGGCTGGTAAGTTTCTACCTGGGAAAGAAAGGGGGCGATGTCCTTGGTTTTGCCGTCATTGATACCCATATAGTCAGGACCCAACCAGAGACCTTCCTCCTGATCATGGATAAGAGAGGAGAGGTGAAGCACGTAGAGGTGATTGCCTTTTACGAACCCTTAGAGTATCTGCTCTCCCAGAAATGGTTAAATTTATTGATCGGTAAGGGGCTAAACGACAAACTTAGGGTTAAGGTGGACCTGCCTCATGTTACCGGGGCTACCATGTCAGCAAGAGCTATAATAGAAGCAGTGAGGAAGAATCTTGCTATCTATCAAGTAGTTTTTGGAAAGGATAAACCATGAAGTTTTTTCTCTCTCATAATTTGAAAAATAACTCCCATATTAAGCTCGTAATCCCCTTTTTTATCTCGTTTATAGTTCTCTTTCTGATAGGGGACTGCTTATATTCCATTAATAATCTTGGCCTGACTCCTGTATCTATAACAGACTACTATAGGGGAAATGAAGAGAAGCTTTTGGAACCAAGGGGGATAGTGTTAATCCTTGAGGAAGTCCATATAAGGTCATTCCTCTTTGGATTTATGCTACTTTCCTTGTCCAGTCTTATATTGCAGACCAATATAAGCCCCATAAGTAAAAAGATATTAATTATTACCTCCTTTACTAGTGCCCTGATGGATTCGGTAGGAGGAATATTTATCGCCTACCTCAATTCCATCTTTGCTTACCTGAAGATATTATCTCTTCTGGGCCTATACATTTCCTTAACCATAATGATCCTGATCATAATGGCCTACCTCTGGGGAGAAGAGGAGGGATAGAGAATGACTAAAGAGTCCTTACGGATAATATTGTTCTTTTTCACCATTTTCTTGATAGTTCAAGCCCTGAGTGGCATATCTCTTTTTGTGGTCAAGATAGGGTATAATCCTGCGCATATAGCAGAGTATTTCCTGGGATCAGAAGATGAATTTATCAAGGCCAAGAGCTTTTGGGGACTTCTGGAGGTCGCTGTTCCGCACCTAGTTGGGATAAGTATTTATATCCTGGTTATGGGGCATTTCCTTTTTCTCTTTCCCCTCAAGAAAGGACTTATCGTCAGTGTCACTTATTTGGCTTCCTTAGGTGATGTGCTAAGTGGTTTCTTAATAAGATATGGCGGGGCTTTTTTTTCTCCTTTTAAGATTTTATTCTTTGTCCTCTTTGAGCTAACAATTTGTTATTTCATCGGGATGTTAGTGATCGCACTTTTTCAAGATAAGTTTTTCCCCGATAGGGTTTAATCATTTCGTTACTTCAGCGGCATTTGGTGCAATAGCCGAAAATCTGCAAGCAGTGGGAATCAGGGGTAAAATCATAATCTGTGCAGACTCGTTCTTGGATCTCTTCTATGGTAGGGTTGCTAAATTCCAGCACACTACCGCATTTAAGGCAGACCAGATGGTCATGGTGTTTATGACCATAGGTATGTTCGTAGTGGGTATGCTCTTCCCCGAAGCTAATCTTTCTTACCAGTTGGCTATTTACTAAGAGCTCCAGGGTGCGATAGATAGTAGCCCGCGATACCCGGATGTCTTTTTTCTTTAACCGGAAGAGGAGGTCATCGGCTTCAAAATGATCATGGGAGGCAAATACTTCCTCTAATATGGCCTTCCTCTCCGGAGTCCATTTCATCTTCTTCTCTGCCAGGAACTTATGGAAGAGCTCAATGTTTTCCAAAAAGATTAGCCCCCAAGTTCTTGTTGGGCAAAGAGGGCCGCCCCTAAGGCGCCAAATAGTTGAGGATCGGTGGTGTAGGTAGGAATCTTGGTCTTTATCTTGTCCTCAATCATCTTAACTACCCCGATATTCTTGGCTACCCCACCCGAGATCACTACGTCTTCTTCAATCCCTATTCGATAAAGCATAGATACCAGCCGGTTAGCTACAGAATGGTTTATACCAGCCAGGATATCTATCGGGTCTTTCTTCTCGGCAATGAGGGAGATAACCTCTGACTCGGCAAAGACACTGCATTGGCTGCTGATCTCAACTATCTCTTTGGCTTTGAGAGAAATCTTACCCATTTCTTCCAGCTTTACATCTAAGATGCGAGCCATAGTCTCCAGGAACTTGCCGGTGCCAGCCGCACACTTATCATTCAGGACAAAGTCTTTTACTACGCCATGCTTATCTATCTTGATTACCTTGGCATCCTGACCGCCGATATCAATCACGGTGCGGGCTTTATTATTGTTCCAGAAGGCCCCTTTACCGTGGCAAGCGATCTCAGTAACTATCTTTTTTGCAAAAGGTATATCTACCCTCCCATAGCCGGTACCAATTGTTAGATTGATATCGTTCATGGTAACGTTTTTCCCTTTCAGAGCCTTTTCCATGGCATTCTTAGCCGTCACATCTGACAGTGGGTCATTAGGAACGATACTGTGGGCAACAATCTTGCCATCCTGCAAAATGACTACTTTTCCTGAGGTTGAGCCTACATCACAGCCTGCAACTAACATTCTCACTTCCTCCTATAAAGACTGGATTCTAAATCATTGATAAATTAGCGTTTAGGGAAATTCCCTCCTTTAAGATAATTTTTTATCTTAATAACAAAAGCTAATGGGAATGTCAAGGAGAAAAGGCACAAAAAAAACCACGGTAACGTCAAAGTGATCCTGAGCATCCCCTGTAACTCAACCCTTCAGGGTTGATCTGTCAAGGCTAAAGCCTTGAGTTACCCAATCGACTTCTAAGATGACTTCGACGTGGCCCTGCACAAAAAAAACCATTGACAAGCAGTTTCAAGTCGGTAAATAATGGCCCATCAAGGAGGAGATAGCTCTACCAGTGGGGGTGTTATGTCTCAATCTAGTTATTCCGGTGAGTCCTTAAGGAATTTTAGTTGGTCTCTATTACATAAAGGGAGATGGGCCCAGGCGGACGTCTATCTGATCCCATTTAACGGTAGACTAGCGGTGGTAAAAGATTATCGTTCCCGTCGCCGCCTGATAAGGTTTATGGCAAGGGTTATTTTGATCGAGAGGGAAATAGCTATTTATAAGCGATTAGAGGGGATTTTAGGAGTTCCGGAGGTTTATGGCAAGTTGGGTAAATATGACTTTATCCTGGAGTATAAAGAAGGTAAGACCCTTTCTAAATTCCAGCCCGGCCAATTGCCGGCCCAGTTTTTTGATCAGTTAGAGGGTATAATTGGACAGATGCACCAGCGAGGGGTAGTTCATTGTGATATTAGGCGGAAAAATGTACTGGTATCGTCAGAATATATGCCCTGGGTGATAGATTTTAATACTGGTTTTTATAAAAAGAAGGGCTATAATCTTATCAACCGGCTATTTTTCCCTATATTTTGTCGCCTGGATCGGCAGGCCTTTTTGAAGTTAAAAAGTTCTTTAGCCTCCCAACTCATTACTGACAAAGAGCGAGTTTGTTTAGAAAAGGAGATTTTTTTACATCAGTTAGGCAGGTGGCTCAGGAAAAGGGTCTATCGGAAGGTAAAACGACAATGGAAAAAGAGAAACTCCCTCTGTCCCCCAGCTATTCATGCCTGGGAAAAGGGGTATACTTCTGATCCGTATAATATCTTGTTAAACCTGGTAAGGGGTCTAATGTTACGGGGATATATCTTAGAAAAGATCATAAAAATTGGTATGAGCCTGAATATCAATCATGGGGTAATAATAAGAGACGAAAAGGGCTTGATAGATTATATAAAGGCTTGCTACCGACAGGTATTAGGAGAGTATAAAGAAAAAACCTGTGCTGACTATTTTTGCTTATTTCTAAAGGAACAAGCTTTCTGTAAACGAGAACTTTGTCATTGTGGATGGAGAGAGTCCTTCCAAGATTCCTTTCGCCCTATTAGGGACGACTATTAATTTGACATTGTCACATTACTATACTTTCGCACTTTTTGATTTCTGACACTTAATTATGCATTAAATTATTGAAATATTTATGGAAAGAAGATATCTTACCTCCAGATA
>MHDQ01000250.1 GCA_001803565.1 Nitrospinae bacterium RIFCSPLOWO2_12_FULL_45_22
CCTGATAAAAGAGCATGGTAGTAAAGTCATATCACAGGTAACAGTAGAACAGGCCTATGGTGGGATGCGAGGGGTAAAAGGTCTAGTTTGTGATACTTCTTTGGTAGAGCCTGACACCGGACTGGTTATTCGTGGTATCCCCATCCTAGAACTAACCGACAAGTTACCCGAAGAGATATTATATCTATTATTAACTGGTGAGCTCCCGGACAGGGCAGCCCTCAACTCGCTCCAGTCCGAACTTAAGGAAAGGTCAGAGGTACCAGCCTATGTCTGGGATGTATTGAAGGCCATGCCGCCAGACTCACATCCTATGGCCATGTTGAATACAGCCATCCTGGTAATGGAGAGAGAGTCTATCTTTCGGAAGCGATATACCGAAGGAATAAGGCGTGAAGAGTATTGGGAAGTTATGTTAGAAGATTGTCTAACACTTATTGCCCGGCTCCCCGCCGTCGCAGCCGCCATCTATCGGCAGCGATACAATAAAGGGCCACGCATTCCTTCGGATAAAAAACTGGATTGGGGAGCAGATTATGCCCATATGACCGGTATCCCTGACCCAACGGGCAACTTTGCCAGGCTGATGCAGTTATATCTTACCCTGCATAGCGACCATGAGAGCGGCAATGTCAGCGCCTTTACTACCCATACCGTAGGCTCTGCCCTATCAGATGCCTATTATGCCCTCTCAGCAGGCCTGAATGGCTTAGCTGGCCCCTTGCATGGTCTGGCTAACCAGGAATGCCTGGGCTGGATCATCATGGTCAAAGAGAAATTTGGGAGGGTGCCAACCAATGAGCAACTGGAAAAGTTTGCCTGGGAGACACTGAACTCGGGTAAGGTAGTCCCGGGTTATGGTCACGCCGTTTTGAGGATTACGGACCCGCGCTTTGATGCCTTCATGGCCTTTGGCAAGAAGTATTGCGCTGATGACCCGGTATTCCAGCTTGTGGCAAAAGTATTCGATGTAGTGCCAGAGGTTCTTAAGCAGGTACAGAAGATCAAAGACCCCTGGCCCAATGTGGACGCTATCTCTGGCTCACTCCTGCATCACTTTGGCATGACCGAGTTTGATTACTATACGGTCTTGTTCAGTATCTCCCGGGCCCTGGGTGTATGCTCCCAACTGGTAATCAGCCGGGGTATTCAATCGGCCATTGTGCGGCCCAAGTCCGTCACCACAGAATGGATAAAAAAGACAGTTGGGGAGCAGATTATGCCCATATGACCGGTATCCCTGACCCAACGGGCAACTTTGCCAGGCTGATGCAGTTATATCTTACCCTGCATAGCGACCATGAGAGCGGCAATGTCAGCGCCTTTACTACCCATACCGTAGGCTCTGCCCTATCAGATGCCTATTATGCCCTCTCAGCAGGCCTGAATGGCTTAGCTGGCCCCTTGCATGGTCTGGCTAACCAGGAATGCCTGGGCTGGATCATCATGGTCAAAGAGAAATTTGGGAGGGTGCCAACCAATGAGCAACTGGAAAAGTTTGCCTGGGAGACACTGAACTCGGGTAAGGTAGTCCCGGGTTATGGTCACGCCGTTTTGAGGATTACGGACCCGCGCTTTGATGCCTTCATGGCCTTTGGCAAGAAGTATTGCGCTGATGACCCGGTATTCCAGCTTGTGGCAAAAGTATTCGATGTAGTGCCAGAGGTTCTTAAGCAGGTACAGAAGATCAAAGACCCCTGGCCCAATGTGGACGCTATCTCTGGCTCACTCCTGCATCACTTTGGCATGACCGAGTTTGATTACTATACGGTCTTGTTCAGTATCTCCCGGGCCCTGGGTGTATGCTCCCAACTGGTAATCAGCCGGGGTATTCAATCGGCCATTGTGCGGCCCAAGTCCGTCACCACAGAATGGATAAAAAAGACAGTAGGAGCAGCATAGTAGTATATCGTTCTATAAATAACGTTGCATAACTCAAAATTGGTACATAAATCATTGCCACGTTAATGAGTTCCCACTGAAAAATGATATGTCGAGCAAGCTCGACCACTACATACATTGGGGAAATCAGTCTAATACAACGATATGTAGTGGCAAAGCTTGCTTTGCAAGGATTTTTCAGTGACGACTAATTAGGAAACGATCAAGGGGGTTATGGATGAATATTGAAGCGATCAAAAAGGCGAAGGAGCATTTTGGCGGACTTCTTGAGGAACAACTGAGGCGGGTGGAGCAGATAAAGGCTGCGGGAGACTGGATTGACTATCAGACCCTTAAGCCGATCATTATCGGTATCCTCGGCGGGGACGGCATCGGGCCATACATAGCTAACGAGGCCCAGCGGGTCCTGGAGTTCTTGTTAAAGGATGAACAAAAGAGTGGTAAGGTTGAGTTTAGAATCATAGAAGGGCTAACTATTGAGAATCGAGCCGCGAAAATGAAGCCCATTCCGGACGATGTTCTGAAGGAGATCAGGAAGTGCCACGTCACCCTGAAGGGGCCCACAACTACCCCCAGAAAAGGAGACCCCTGGCCTAATATTGAGAGTTGTAATGTGGCAATGCGTAAGGAGCTTGATCTATTTGCCAATGTCCGGCCAGTAAGGATCCCCAGGGAAGGTGTTGATTGGATGTTTTTCAGAGAGAATACTGAGGATCTCTATGCTCTTGGCAGCCAGGGGATCAATGTGACCGATGACCTTGCGGTAGATTTCAAGGTCATCACCACCCAGGGGTCGGAACGGATTATAAGGATGGCCTTCGAATACGCAAAGAGAAGGGGGATCAACCAGGTAACCATTGTGACCAAGGCAAACGTGATAAAGACCACTGATGGCAAGTTCCTCAGCGTTGGTCAGCAGGTTGCCAGGGAATACCCTGAAATCAATTGCGATGACTGGTATATTGACATCATGACGGCCAAGCTGATTGATCCCAAGCGGCGGAATCAATTTAAGGTCATTGTCCTACCGAACCTTTATGGCGATATAATTACTGATGAGGCAGCGGAGATGCAAGGTGGAGTGGGGACTGCGGGCGCCGCCAATATTGGGAAACGCTATGCCATGTTTGAAGCTATTCATGGAAGCGCCCCACGTATGGTGGAGGAGGGTCGCGCACAATATGCAGACCCTGCCAGCATGATCAGAGGTAGTGCCATGTTACTCAGCCATATCGGCTATGAGGAGCGGGCCAATAAGTTAGAAATGGCCCTTGATATCTGTGGCCAATACGAAAAAAAGTTAGTCATGACCGGTAGACCCGGGGGTGCAACCGGAAGGGAATTTTGTGATTATCTGATGGGAACCCTGCAAGACCCTGAGCTAAAGAGCAAGTGGCAGGGTTTTGTGACCGGCAATTGACCAACCCACCATAGGAGGTCATTATGGAAAAAAAGATAACTGTAGTAGGAGCTGGGCAGGTAGGTGGTACTACAGCCCTAATGTTAGCCCAGGAAGAGCTTGGTGATGTAGTTTTAGTTGATGTCGTAGAAGGCTTATCAGAAGGTAAGGCCCTGGATATTATGGAAGGACGGCCTATTTGGGGTAGTGATGTAAAGTTGATTGGCACCGCAGATTATGCTGCTACGGCTGGCTCAGACCTGGTTATTATTACCTCAGGCATGGCCCGCAAGCCCGGTATGAGCCGGGAAGACCTCATAGATGCCAATAAAAAGATCGTCGAAGGAGTAACCAAAGAAATTGCTAAACACTCCCCCAATTGTATCATCATTATGGTGGCTAACCCATTAGATACTATGACTTATCTGGCTAAGAAGATAAGTGGCTTCCCGAAGAATCAAGTCTTTGGCCAGGCAGGTATACTGGATACTGCAAGGTTTAGGACATTTCTGGCTATGGAGCTTAAGGTATCAGTAGAGGATATCCAGGCCCTGGTATTGGGTGGCCATGGTGACGAAATGGTGCCTCTAATTAGCTATACCACGGTCGCAGGCATCCCTATCACATTCTTTCTCTCCCAGGAACAGATCCAAAAGATCGCCCAGCGTACCCAAAAAGCTGGTGGTGAGATAGTAGCCCTATTGAAGACCGGTAGCGCTTATTATTCACCAGCAGCCGCTGCCGTACAGATGGCCGAGGCTATCCTAAAAGATAAGAAACGGATCCTTCCTTGTTCTGCTTATCTGGAAGGGGAATATGGCCTCAATGATATATATTTCGGGGTGCCAGTCAAGCTAGGCTCAAGGGGTGCAGAACAAGTAATTGAGGTAAAGTTAACCCCCGAAGAGCAAGAAGCAGTCAAGCGGTCAGCCGAATCGGTTCGGAGTAGTATAGCAAGCTTAAAGCTTTGAGCAGCAACTATAATAACTAACGTCATTAGTCATTGACCAGGGTAGGTTATAGGGCTTTAAACTAGTGACTAATGACCAGTGACCAATGATGTTCCCTATAATTGGGAATTTCTTTAACATTCTGGAGAGAAGGGAGAAAATAAATGGAGAAGGTTACCGAGGAAGAGTTATTAGCTAAGGCTTATAAACCGGGTCAGGATGCCCTGAAATTCCATCCCTTTTACCAGGGGAAGATCGAGATAGCCCTTAAATGCACCGTCAGGAGCTTTGAGGACTTTGCTATCTGGTATACCCCTGGGGTAGCAGAATCCTGCAAGGTTATCCACAAGAATAAAGAGGCTGTGTATGATCAGACCAATAAATGGAATACCGTAGCCGTAATTTCCGATGGGACGCGGGTGCTGGGCTTAGGGGATATTGGCCCAGAAGCGGGTCTGCCGGTGATGGAAGGTAAGGCCTTATTATACAAGTACTTAGGGGGGGTAGATGCCTTTCCTCTATGCCTGGCCACCAAAGATCCTGACGAGATAATTAAGGCAGTAAAATGGCTGCAACCCAGCTTGGGGGGTGTCAACCTGGAAGATATCAGCCACCCTAAATGCTTCTATATCCTGGATACCCTCCGTAAAGAAACGGAGATCCCGGTCTGGCATGATGATCAGCAAGGGACTGCTACTGTGACGCTGGCTGGATTAATCAATGCCCTTAAGATTGTGGGTAAAAAAATCGGTGATGTAAGAATAGCTATGATCGGGGCGGGCGCATCTAATATCCGTATTGCCCATCTCCTGTTTGCGGCTGGGGCCGACCCTAAGAAGATTATCATGGTAGACTCCAAAGGAATATTACATCCAGGCAGGACCGAGCTAAAAGAGAAGTTCAAAGAAAAATGGGAGATGTGCAATAAGACCAACGGAGAAAAGAAGACTGGGGGTATTGCAGAGGCCCTGAAAGGTATGGAGGTATGCATAGCCCTGTCTACTCCAGGACCAAATACTATTAAGAAAGAATGGATCAGGGCTATGGCGCCAGACCCCATTGTCTTTGTTTGCGCTAACCCCATACCAGAGATCTGGCCCTGGGAAGTTAAAGAAGCGGGGGCAGCTATAATAGCTACCGGCAGGTCAGATTTTCCTAATCAAGTTAATAATTCCCTCGGCTTCCCCGGGATATTCCGGGGCACCCTGGATGTAAGGGCCAAGACTATTACTGATGAGATGTGTATTGCTGCGGCCAATGAGCTGGCCAAATGTGCAGAGGATAAGGGTCTCAACCCTGAGTATATCATACCTAATATGGATGAATGGGAGGTCTTCCCACGGGAGGCCACCGCTGTAGGGCTCAAGGCCATTGAACAGGGTGTTGCCCGCATAAAGCTCACCCGGGATCAGATATATCAAAGGGCCAGTACTATTATTAAATCTGCCCGGGCTAAGACCCAGCTTTTAATGAAAGAGGGCTTCATTGCCCCACCCCCGGAATAAAAACGTAAAGCTCAA
>MHDQ01000251.1 GCA_001803565.1 Nitrospinae bacterium RIFCSPLOWO2_12_FULL_45_22
CCTTTGTCGGAATTATTCAAGCAAGGCAAGCAAGAGGACCCAGCGGAATTTGGACGCACAGTAGACCATACCTTTCATACAATAGCGGTTCTTAACCAGATATCTCAACAGTGCTTTACTGAAAGCGGGTTGAATCAGGATGAACTACAACCGGTATACACTTTAACCGACTCTATGACGAGTAACAGTCCTTTAATTATGCCCCTGATACTATGGCTGCATGATATAGGCAAGATACGGGATAAACGTCACCACACGGAAAAGGGTGCCGAACTACTTTCCTCAATGGAATTAATGAAGGGCTGGGGGATGGATCAGGCATTGGTCTTGCTGATTACCAAAGTAATCCAATATCATCTGCTGGTAGGAACTTTGTATTCGGGAGAGATATCCTATTTATCGTTTCGGATCATGATCGAGGACCATGAATTTATTCCTATCTTACAAGATTCCAGGCTGCGGGAGTTATTTATTGATGCCTTAATCCTCTTCACGATGATTGATATCTGGGGTTATCCCTATAATTCTCAAGCCATTTCGGCGGCCATGATCAGAAATTATCTCAGTATTGCCCAAGAGTTGCGTTATGTTTTAGGACGGGGCGAGGATAAAAAGGAAACTAATGGCCGGTTGGTAAGTATTGCTCAACAATCAACAGACTGGAGGCTGGCCTGCTATCTCAGGGCCTTTTCTCATCTGGGCACCAAACCTTATCTGACGCCCGAGTTCTATCAGGAGAAATTGATTCAGGGGGCAGGCGTATTTTTGGGCACATCCCTGAGCCGTAATGCCTGGTTGGTTTTTAAAAATGAGCGCCTGGATAAGTTCTATCAAATTCAGTTTAAATATGCCCTGGGGCTGCTATGTCTTCTTTCCTTTGAAAGCTTAGAAAATTTTCGCCAGGGCTGTATCCCTGAAACCCAGGTGAATCCCAATCTATTTAAGCTTTTGGTCCTTTTAAACGATATACTAAAAACCCAGGAAAGGGTCTATGGCTTACCGGGAGATTGCCTCTGGGAGGTCTATTTTACTGGTACCCCCATCTGGACCCGTAAGTCTAATATTTTTGAGCAGCTCAATAGGCCTGGAATCCTGGAAGAAATAGTGTCCCAGGCCAAGATAAAGGGAGGGGAGAACCACTTGGCCTGGTCCTTTTATTTAGATTTCCAACCTTATTGGAAATTCGCTGACTAATCCTCACACAAAAATTTTTTTGGGTCTGCCCTAAGGCTACTATTCTTTTACCCCAAAGACCCGATGGTAGAAGACTGTATTGCACATATCATCGGTACATTTCTGCAGGGCTTCCTTGGTGATAGGATCTACCTGCATAAAGAGCTCACCATCATATGTCATCTGGACGATATGCCTACCAGCGATTTCTGGACAAGACACCCCACAGGCTATGCCACATTCTGCAAATGCCTTCTTTAACGCATCAACATACGGAAGCTCGCACTTATCCAGGTTTTTGCATCCCTTACATATCTCTGGTTGAAGCTGGACAGCCCCTCTCTTGATCCCCTCGATGGTATTAGTAACCGTCTCGTACAACTTAGCATGTAATTCCTCCATATCTGTATCTGTGGTCTCTGTCTTTTCCATGATTTACCTCCTTGTTAATTGCTAACCAAAAGACTACTCCACCACCCCGTCTCTTCGGAGTTCATTAATTTCTTCTTTACTATAGCCCAACTGGGTTAATATTTCCACAGTATGTTCCCCGGGGAGGGGGGCCAGGCTCCTGATTTTTACCGGTGTCTCTGAAAGTTTTATAGAGGTCCCTAATTGCTTAACCACCCCTAGGTCAGGATGATTGAGCTCTAGCATCATCTGGCGGTGAAGGACCTGGGGATCAGAGAAGACTTCATCCAAATTGCGATGTACAGGTGCGGATTGGGTTTCTGGGTCACCCTGTAAAATCCGCAACCATTCATCCCGGTCTTTGGTTAAAAATATCTTCTGGACCTCGTGGTACATCTCTTCCCGCTTTGCTACATCATACTGGTGGGAGATAAAATCTTCCCGGCCTATAACCCGGCAAAAGTTAGCCCAGTGGTGGGCTTCCATGTTGGTAGTACAAATAAACTTACCATCTTTGGTTTCCCATATTCCACTAGAAGGATTCTTTCGGTTTATTTTTGATATAACACCTTTACGAAAATATGGCTGGGAGGCCAGGCACAGCAGATCAAGGGCACTGTCTGTCATGCTAATATCAATATATTGCCCCTTACCCGTTATATCTCTGGCCCTGAGGGCCAGTAGAATACCTACGATGGCATGGAATCCAGTAAGGACATCGGCTACGGGAACGCCAAAAGGTTTTGGTTTCTCCCCTTCGGCTGTGCTAAGGCCTATAGCCCCGGTTACAGAAAGGGCACAGGGATCATGCCCGGGGAGATGATGATAAGGGCCATCCTGGCCATAGAGGGAAATAGAACAGTAAATAATCCGGGGATTTATCCTTTTAATAATCTCATAATCTACGCCCAGCCGCTTTACCACCCCTGGCCTGAACTCTTCCAGGAAAATATCCATCTCCTGAGCTATTTGATGGACAATAGCCTGGGCCTTTTTATTCTTAAGGTTGAGGATAATGCTTTTCTTATTACGACTAAGGCAGTCATAGGGTCTAACTTTTGCTGGCTCATCGGTAGTAAAGACGGCCCTCCTGGTTACCCCCTGACTCAGCTCCGCCCTTCGTCCTTTCGCATCTAAAGGTTCCTCTATCCTAACAACTTCCGCACCGAAGTCTGCCAGGACCCAGGAACAAAAGGGGCCCGGCAACAACCGGGACAGGTCTAAAACCCTGATACCTTCTAAAGGCAGTGTCATGCAACCTCCCTCCAATGCCCCGATTTTACACAATTTAAGTCAGGCAGGTCAAGTCTTGATTTTTGCTGAGCAAAAGTAACATTTAAAGGAAGGTCAATTATATAAACTGCAATAGTAAGTAAACAAATCCCCCTTTGGTAAAGGGGGACTAAGGGGGATCAATACGGCTGGTTTAAGACCTCTCTTACTAAATCCAATATCTCTTTTATACTAAAGGGTTTATAGATGCCGGCATAGAACCCTCTGTTCTTGATTTGTTGTAGGAATGGATCACCCGGGTGATCGGCTACCGCTACGATCTTCGCCCCTGGGTGAAGGCTCTTCAAAGAATCCAGGATAGGCAACCCCTCTTTTCTTAACACCCGGCTAGCCAGAAAAACGACCCTAAAATTCTCACCCGGGGCTAGTTCTAATGCCTCTGCCCCACTCGAAACACTGGTAGTATGATAATTGCTGGCCAGCACACGCTCCAATAAGTTCCTCATCTCTGCGGAATCATCTATAATAAGGATTCCTGGGCTTAACACCTCTACCCTCTTTGATATAAAGCCTATCTCCTATAATCCCAACCCCTGCCTGATAAGGCTTAAGCATGTAGCAACTGTTTAGCCAAATAAAGTATCCCAAATTTCGTGATTCATATTTCACCGTTACTCCTTTTCTCGGTATCCTCAGTGCCTCTGTGGCTAAAGTGGGGCGAGGCCTTTAAGTGGCTAAACTGTTACAGCAGGCATAGCTCGGTATAATTTATAAAAGAGTCTTTGGCTAGACAAGGAGAGGCCTTTTTCCCCTCCATTGGCATCCCCCACCTCTCTGCCAAAGGTAGAAGAAAGGCCCCTCCTCTTGAGGACTGCCTCAGGGTAGCCCCAGGGGGCATTGAATCGGAACCAAAAAGAAGCAATTTTTATGCCAAATTATAGCGAGCGACACAAATAATTCCGCATAATTCTGTAGGGTAAAAGCTTGCCTTCATTTATATTATGCGAGCAAGCTCGACCACTACAGGTATTATCAGAACAGCCCTATCATAGAATAGGTAGTGGCAAAGCTTGCTTTGTAAAGATTTTTTCAGGGGCAACTAATTAATCCTGTCTAAAAAGTGCCGCCGGAGTTGGTTCATTTAAGAAGGGTAGTGCGTTATAATAGTTGCAGCTAGAGGAGGGTTATAAGGTAGAATCTCGCTCTAGCTGGGATGAAGAGGGGTGCAACAATTTGATCCAGAACCGTTCAACTTCTGTAATCTTTAGCAGAGAGCCCATATCGGCGCATGATCCGCTGCAAGTGGGCCCTCTCTATCGCCAGGTCTTTCGCCGCCTGACTGATATTTCCACGGGTTAAACGGAGTTTTTCCTCTATGATCTTTTGATTAAATTCCTTTAATACCCAATCACGACACTCGCGGTACGGGATGTAGTTAGGGAAAGAAAGCCGCACCTCATCAGCCTCTCCTTTTTTCAAGACCGACCCCGGCAGGTCTTCTAGCCCTATGATATCTTTCTGGGAAAGGATCACCACTCGCTCTATCAGATTCTCCAATTCCCTCACATTACCCGGCCAGTGGTGGGCCATAATGGCCTCCAGGGCATTTGTAGAAAACCCTTTGACATTTTTATTATTCTCCTGATTGAATTTATTCAAGAAGTATTGGAGTAACGGAGGCATATCATCTTTTCTTTCCCTTAGGGGTGGTATACGGATGGGGATGACCTTCAGGCGGTAATAGAGGTCTTCCCGAAACCTCTCTTCCTGTACCGCCGTTTCTAAGTCTTGATTGGTAGCGGCTATTACCCGCACATCTATCTTTATATATTCCGTACCCCCGATTCTTCTAACTTCATGCTCCTGTAGTACCCGTAGGAGTTTTGCCTGGGTACCTAAAGGCAAATCCCCTATCTCGTCCAGAAAGACGGTGCCATGATGGGCTACCTCAAAGAGTCCCTTCTTGCTCTCATGGGCACCAGTAAAGGCCCCTTTGACATGGCCAAACAGCTCATTTTCCAGGAGGCTTTCTGGCAAAGAGCTACAATGGATAGTCATTAGGCGGTTTTCCCGCCGGGGGCTAGCGTAGTGAATAGCCCTGGCTACCAGCTCCTTGCCCGTACCACTTTCTCCAGTAACCAGGATGGTAGCATTAGTCTGCGCTACCTGGTTTATAGTAGCAAATATATTATGCATAACCTGACTACCAATCACCATATTTCCTTGCCATGATTTTTTCGATAACTCTTGCCTCAAATAACGGTTTTCTTCTATAATTCGTTGTCGCTCTAATGCCTTAGCGACTACCAACTTGAGTTCATCGGTCCTAAAGGGCTTGGTAATATAATCGTATGCCCCGATCTTCATTGCCTCTACGGCTGATTCTACCTTAGCATAGGCCGTTATCATGATAACCATCAGGTCAGGAGAGAGTTGTTTGGTTTTTTTCAGAAGTTCTAATCCATCCATACCAGGGAGTTTGATATCGGAAATAACCAGGTCGAACTCCCTTTTCTCTAACTCCTCCAGTGCCTCTTCCCCACACAGGACATTAAATACCTTCAAAGATTCTTTCTCCAGTACCCGCTTAAGCAACTGGCCCATACCCGGGTCATCATCCACCACTAATATCCGTTCTCCAGCCATCCGTCTATTCCTCTCCAGGAGTGAACAGTAAAGAGTAACAACTTACTGCTTACTCCTTACTGCTTACTATAGGCAGGGCGATAGTAAAGGTAGTACCCTTGCCTTCCTGGCTAGCCACAGTAATAGTTCCGTTATGTTCCTCTATGATACGATAGCTAATAGCCAATCCTAATCCCGTCCCTTCTTCGTCTTTGGTGGTGAAGAAAGGTTCAAATATCTTATCCAGTAACTGAGCTGGGATACCACATCCCGTATCGGTAATCTCTATCCTGATAGACCTATCACGCTGGCCTTCATAAGAGCCAGTGTTATCCTGAGTAGCAACGGTAAGCCCCCCGCCTTGTGGCATAGCCTGTAAGGCATTCATAATTAGATTCAAGAAGACCTGTTTCAACTGACCAGGGTCAGCTATAGTCAAGGGTAAGTTAGGCTTCAGCCTCTTATCAACGGTTATTTTCTTTTTTAGAGAGGGTTGAAAGTCTATAAAATCCAGCACCTCCTCTAATAGATGATTTATATTGACTGAAATCTTCTCCGAAGAGGGAGGGCGGGCAAAATTGAGCAGGGCCTCTATGATACTTTTACAGCGCATAGCCTCTTTCTCTATAATCCTAAGGTCTTCCCACCTGGGGTCATCCCTTTCTAATTCACTCAGAAGTACCTGGACATAGCCTAAGACGATCCCTAAAGGGGTGCTTATTTCGTGGGAAACGGCTGAGGCCAGATTGCCTATGGCAGAGAGGGTTTCAGTCCGGATCAACTTCTGGTTTAAATCCCGTAACTCGCGGGTAGCTTCTTCGACCCTTTTTCCCAGGTTTCTATTAAGGGTATCTAGCTCGTCAGCAATCCTGGTCTTTTCCTTGATAGCCTGATCTATCTGGCTCGCCATATTATTGAAAGAATCAGCTAGCTGGCCGATCTCGTCCTGACTCTTAATCGCTACCCGAGAAGAGTAGTTTCCCGAGCTTAAGCGCTGAGTAGCCCGCACCAATTTCCCTAAGGGAGCCAGGACCATCCGGCCCATTAGTAACCGTACGATAATTATTAAGGCCAGCAACATGATACCAAAAGAAACCGTCATACTTCTAAGCTCGTGCGAGATCAGGTTGTTGACCTCGGTCATAGAAAAATCAGTTATTAACACTCCCAGGAGCTTCTGTTTGGGCTCATGGCAGGCATGACATGGCTCCCGGTTCTTGATAGGACTGACGCTCCGGAATACCTTCTGCCCGTTGTTATCGGGCAAAACCGCAGTACGGCTCCTATCCCTTACCTGGTATTGATGACAGATCTGGCAACTGGGGTCTTTACCGAGGAGTTTATTTCCCAGGAACTTGTTGCTAGTAGCGAATTTTACTTCCCCAGCTTTATTTACAATCAGAATCTCACCAATGATAGGATTGTAAGAGAGGTTGCGCAAGATAGTCTGGACTTCCTGGAAGTCTTTCCGAAGCATGGCCGGTTCCAGGTTTTGTTGGATCACATAAGAGAGGTGATTGCTTAGATTTTCCATATATCTTATTAGATGCTGTCTGTGAGCCAGATATTGGAGCAGGAGGAAGAGAGAGATAGTGAGGGTCAACGTACTCACCACCCCTACCATCATCTTGAAGGGAAGGGTCTTATAAAATTTTCCTTCATGCTTCATCAAATCTATCACCCAAGACTATTCTATCCCTCCCGTAGCAAAAGGTCAATCATAACTGTTTAGCTACGAAGCGCACAAATCAAAAAAATTTTGCCGCGAGAAACAATATATGATATATTATTTCTTCTTTGAATCCTGTAGCTAAAAATTATCAACCATTGTAATATAGGGCCTGTGTAGTGTAGGGCCTAGCCCCAGTTTATACCGGCTGAGAGGTCAATTTTACTGCTAAAGGATTTACCGATGGATACCTCCCTATCTCTTTTTGGTGACTATCAAGTTATTCATAACTATCTTCCTATCTTAGTCTTTATTATCTTTGCCTTTGCCTTTGCTATAGGGACTCTTATTTTTTCCTATCTGGTACGGCCCAATAAGCCTGATCCAGAGAAGCTATCGCCTTATGAGTGTGGTATACCACCGATGATGGATGCCCGGGAAAGGTTCTCTATACGCTTTTTTATCATTGCCATGCTCTTTCTTTTGTTTGATGTAGAGGTGGTTTTTCTTTATCCCTGGGCAGTAGTGTATAACAAGATAGGGCTTTATGGCTTTGTAGAGATGATGCTTTTTATCGCTATCCTCCTGGTGGGATACATCTATGCCTGGCGCAAAGGGGCTTTGGAATGGGAGTAGTCGAGAATCGTTTCGGAGAGAATATTATTACTACCACCGTTGATGCCTTAGTTAATTGGGCCCGTAAATCGGCCTTATGGTATATGACATATGGGTTGGCCTGTTGTGCGATTGAGATGATGGCGGCTGGTGCCTCCCGGTACGATTTTGACCGATTCGGTATGATACCCCGGGCTACCCCCCGCCAATCCGATGTGATGATAGTAGCCGGGACGGTTACCCATAAGATGGCGCCAGTCTTGAAGAGGCTTTATGACCAGATGCCGGAACCGCGCTGGGTAATTGCGATGGGCAGTTGTGCTACTTCAGGCGGGATATTTAAGACTTATAGTGTGGTGCAGGGGGTAGATAAGATTGTCCCGGTAGATGTCTATGTACCGGGGTGCCCGCCCCGGCCAGAGGCACTGATGTATGGGGTTCTTAAGTTACAAGAAAAGATTGAGCAGATGAAATTCGTGCGAAAGTAAGTATAGAGATCAATGGATGAAGAGAAGCGAGCGGTAGAGTCGGAATTTGCTGAAGGTGACCATAGTCTCTGGGAAGATAATCCGATAGTTAAAAAACTCAGGGAGATATTTCCTGAAGCTATTATAAGCATATCCGGTTTGCAGCCCTATCCTGATGAGCTGACCATAAAAGTGAAAAAAGAGCAGATTGTCAAAGTCTGCCAGTTTCTTAAAGATGACCCCCACCTGGCTTTTAATTATCTCTCAGACCTCTGTGGGGTAGACTATCCTGAGCGTGAAGAGCGCTTCGAGATAGTTTACCATCTCTATTCTATTACCAAAAGGCACCGGCTCCGGTTAAAAGTATCGGTCAAAGATGGGGAGCCGCTCCCTTCGGTAATCGGTGTGTGGCAGACGGCTAATTGGCATGAGCGGGAGGCTTATGACCTGTTAGGGATTCCGTTTGAAGGCCATCCTGACCTTAGGCGGATACTTTTACCCGAAGACTGGGAAGGCCACCCATTAAGAAAAGAGTACCCGTTGATGGGATATAATTCAGATACTAAACCAGATTAGCAAGTAAGAAATACCGACTGTAGTGGCAGAGCTTGCTCTGCCGAATATGTCGGGCAAAGCTCGACCACGACAAAGAAATTTAGGAAGATGGTGCTGGAGACAAAAGAACTACTGTTGAATATGGGCCCCCAACACCCCAGTACCCACGGGGTATTGAGGCTACTACTTTATCTTGAGGGGGAGACCATAGTAAACTCTGACCCCATTATAGGGTACTTGCACCGGGGTATTGAAAAATTGGCGGAAGCAAAGACCTATACGCAATTTATCCCGATCACTGATCGGCTAGACTATATTGCTGCCTTTCCTAATAACCTGGCTTATGTACAAACCGTTGAGAAGCTGATGAGCTTAGAAGTACCACTGCGGGCCCAATATATCCGGGTGATCCTTACTGAATTGAACCGGATCGCCAGCCACCTGGTCTGGCTGGGTACCCATGCTATGGACATTGGCGCTATCACGGTTTTTCTCTATTGTTTTCGGGAAAGGGAAATAATATTAGACCTCTTTGAGATGGTTTCTGGGGCACGGATGACCGTTAATTTCTTCCGGTTCGGTGGTGTAGCAGCCGATTTGCCCGCTGAGTTTTATCCTAAGGTCAAGGAATTCCTGGATACCTTTCCTGCCAAAATAGCCGACTATGAAGCCCTCCTAACCCAAAACCGCATCTGGTTAGCCCGCACCAAGAATGTGGCGGTAATTTCTGCGGAAGATGGCATTAATTGGGGCTTGAGTGGCCCTAATTTGCGGGGCTCAGGCATCAAATGGGATATTCGTAAGGCGAATCCCTACGCAGTCTACAATAAACTAGATTTTGAGATACCTACAGGCCAAATGGGTGATGTCTATGACCGGTATATGGTCAGGATGGAGGAGATGCGGCAGAGTACCCGCATAGTCCACCAGGCCTTAGCACAGATGCCTGATGGAGAGATAAAGGGCAAAGTCCCAAAGATAATTAAACCACCGGCAGGCGAGGCCTATTCCTGTATAGAGTCGCCTAAAGGAGAACTGGGATTTTATATTGTCAGTGATGGTTCAGAAAAGCCTTATCGGGTAAAGATAAGAGCACCATCTTTCGTTAACCTGGAAGCTTTACCGCTCATGCTGAAGGGTGGTCTGATAGCCGATGTAATAGCCGCTATTGGCAGCATAGATATTGTCTTAGGGGAGGTGGACCGCTGATTAATATTTTCTTACCACCTTTATTGGTAGACCTGGGTATGGTCTTAGTAAAGATCATTATTATCCTGGGGGTGATCTTGTTAGTCGTAGCTTATCTGACTTACCTGGAACGGAAAGTTATTGCCCACCTCCAGGTACGGATAGGACCGATGCGGGTAGGCTGGCATGGCTTGCTGCAGCCTATAGCTGATGGATTAAAATTGCTGGTTAAAGAAGATATTATCCCAGAAAAAGCCGATAAATGGGTCTTTATCCTGTCCCCTATCATCTGTTTGGTGCCGGCTTTTGTGGTCTATGCGGTCATACCCTTTTCTCAGCATTTCTACCTGGCAAATATCAATATCGGTATCTTATACATCATATCCATCTCTGCCCTGGGTGTTTATGGCATAGTGCTGGCAGGCTGGTCCTCTAATAGCAAATATGCCTTACTGGGTGGGTTCAGGTCTGCCGCCCAGATGATCAGTTACGAAATATTTCTTGGCTTCTCTATCATCGGCCCCCTGATGCTAGCCGGGTCTTTAAACACCTTGAAGATCGTGGAGGCCCAGTCTGGAGTATGGTTTATTATCTACCAACCCCTGGCCTTTGCCCTATACCTGATTGCTGGCATAGCCGAGACTAATCGGATACCTTTTGATCTGCCAGAGGCCGAGACAGAACTGGTAGCGGGCTTCCATACGGAATATAGTGGGATGAAATTTGCCTTCTTCTTCCTGGCAGAATATGCCAATATGATGGTAGTATCTTCTATGGCCGTGATCCTTTTTTTGGGCGGTTGGAAGGGGCCTTTTCTGCCGGGTATTGTATGGTTCGCTATTAAGGTAGGAGCCTTTCTCTTCTTGTTTATCTGGCTGCGGGGTACCCTACCCCGTTACCGGTATGACCAATTGATGCGGATCGGATGGAAGATAATGTTCCCCCTTTGCTTATTAAATATTGCCCTTACCGGAATAATCTATTATCTCTTTTTGTGAAAGGAGATAAATGAAATTATCTGACCTGGCAAAAAAAATCTTTCTGATAGATATTGCGAAGGGACTCAAGACTACCTTAAAACATCTCTTCCGGAAGCCTATCACCATCCAGTATCCTAAGGAGCGCTGGACCCCCTACCAGCGCTTCCGTGGCCTCCATGCCTTAAAGACCGAAAAGAACGAAAGCGGCGAGAAAGACCTCTGTATTGCCTGCGGGCTGTGTGCCCGGAGCTGCCCCAGTGATGTCATTGAGATAGTGACATCTGGTAAAGGTAAAGAGCGGAAGCTAGAACAGTATAAGATTGATTTGTCTCGTTGTATATATTGCGGGTTCTGTGTAGAGGTCTGTCCCCAGAATGCCCTGGAGATGACCGATTTTTACGAGCTGGCCGGTTATTGCCGGGAGGAACTTATTGCCGATAAAGTGTATCTCACCACCAAGCATTTACCTAAAAAATATAAAAAATAAGAGGGAGAAGGATGCATCAGATATTCTTTTGGGGTTTTGCTTTGCTGGCGGTATTTTCTGCCCTTATGGTTATTACCCGGCGGAATGTAGTCCATTCTGCCCTCTTTCTGATCTCCACCTTTTTCTGGGTAGCGGCTATATATATCTTGTTGGAGGCAGAGCTGCTGGCTGCTATCCAGATACTGGTATATGCCGGTGCGATAATGGTCCTGATTGTATTTACTATCTTGTTAATCCATGTGGAAGAGACAAAAATTATTAATCCCTGGCAGCGGCAAAGGCCCATAGCCATCCTTTTAGGGGTGTTTTTATTGGGCGAGATATTTCTCATATTATCCAGGGCATTATTCCCTGAATCTATTGCCGGAACTGCTTTACAGCAAGTTGCCCAGGAAGGGAACACAGAGGCGGTGGGGAAACTTTTGTACACCAAATATCTCTTCCCTTTTGAAGTAGCTTCAATACTATTGTTAGCCGCCATGATTGGCGCTATTGTCATGGCCAAGAGAGAAATAGAAAAATGATACCCATATCCCATTACCTGACCCTGGGGGCTATCATCTTTATCATCGGTAGCATCGGGGTCCTGACCCGTAAAAATGCCATTATCATCCTGATGTCTATCGAGTTGATGTTAAATGGGGTGAATATAACGCTGGTGGCCTTTTCTTACCACCTGGCCGATCTTACTGGTCAGATATTTGCTATATTTGTCGTTGCTGTGGCAGCCGGTGAAGCAGCGGTGGGTCTGGCTATTATTATTGCCCTTTTCCGGTGCCGGGCAACCGTCAATGTGGATGAGATCCAGCTATTAAAATGGTAACCAGAGGAGCTAAAAGTGTAAAGCGCAAAGTGTAAAGCCGAGAGATAGGGCGTAAATCGTAAGGGGTGAGGAGTAAGGTGAAATTGGTTTTGTCCATTACCACTTATGCCTCACTCCTCTCTCCTAACGCCCTTAGGTCTTACGATCTAACTTTAGTTTTGCGCTTTTCGCTTTAAACTTTGCACTGTAAGGAGGAGGTTAATAGTGGTTGATTATGTATGGCTGATCCCGTTCTTCCCTGCAGTAGGGTTTGTTATTAACGGTCTCTTGGGCCGCAAATATATTAAAGATAGATCCCATTACCCGGGTGTAATCAGCGTAGGGTTATCATTGCTGGTAGCGATTTTAGTCTTCTGGGAAGTCGCCTTTGGTAGGGGTGGAGGCGATGTTGTCCTGTATCAATGGATCATCGGTACGGGTCTGGAAGCCAATGTAGGTTTTCTGATAGACCCATTAAGCGCAGTAATGATAATGGTGGTCTGTGGGGTAGGCTTCTTGATCCATGTTTATTCTATTGGCTATATGCACGGTGATGGTGGCTATTATCGGTTCTTTGCCTACTTAAACCTATTTATGTTCTCGATGCTGATCCTGGTGCTGGCTGATAATTACCTCTTGATGTTTGTCGGCTGGGAAGGGGTAGGGCTCTGTTCTTACTTATTGATAGGGTTTTGGTTTCAAAAGAAGTCCGCGGCTGATGCCGGTAAGAAGGCCTTTGTCGTAAACAGAATTGGCGATGCCGGTTTTTTGCTGGGACTCTTTCTTATCTATTCCCTTTTTGGTACCTTTAATTTTATCCCGGTATTTGAAAATGCCCATATCCTTACTGCGGCTACGGCAACGATCATAACCCTGTGTCTTTTCGTTGGTGCCGTGGGCAAATCTGCCCAGATACCCCTCTATGTCTGGCTGCCAGATGCTATGGAGGGGCCAACACCGGTCAGTGCCCTGATCCATGCAGCAACCATGGTCACGGCTGGCGTATATATGGTAGCCCGTAGCCATGTCCTGTATAGCCTATCCCCGTACTCGATGGCAGTCGTAGCCTTAGTAGGGGCATTCACCGCTATATTCTCTGCTTCTATTGGCCTGACCCAGAACGATATTAAGCGGGTGCTGGCATATTCTACGGTCAGTCAACTGGGCTATATGTTCCTGGCTTGTGGGGTAGGGGCCTTTGGTGCCGCAATATTCCATCTTATGACCCATGCCTTCTTTAAGGCCTTACTGTTTTTAGGTTCCGGGAGTGTTATCCATGCCTTACAGGGGGAGCAGGATATGCGGAAGATGGGTGCCCTGAAGCCTCACACACCCCGGACTTACTGGACTTTCCTGATAGCCAGCCTGGCTATTGCCGGGATACCACCCTTTGCCGGCTTCTTTAGTAAAGACGAGATCCTCTGGCAGGCCTTCAGCTCGCCCCATGGGAGCTTATGGCTTTGGTTGATGGGGGTAGCAGCGGCCGGGATGACGGCCTTTTATATGTTCCGTTTGATATTCCTGACTTTTCATGGTTCGTCCCGGGTTGAGCCAGAGGTAGCCCATCATATCCATGAGTCCCCTAACAATATGACTATACCCCTGATTATTCTGGCTTTCCTTTCGGTAGTAGGGGGCTGGGTAGGGATACCCGAGGCCCTGGGTGGCAGCAACCAGATCCATCATTTCCTGGCCCGGGTGCTAGAGCATGGGGCCCATCCTGATCCACCCATTCATTCTACTAGTTTAGAATTTCTCCTGATGCTAATCTCTATCCTGGTAGCCGCTACGGGTATTTTTTTGGCTTATCATATGTATATCAGGCGGCCAGAGCTGCCTGCCAGATTGGCCGGGCGATTTCCTGGTATCTATCAGGCCCTGCTCAATAAATACTGGGTAGATGAGCTCTACCAATATTTTGTTGTTAACCCCATTAAGCGCGGGATGCGCTTCCTCTGGGACCTGGATAATTATATTGTTGATGGCGCAGTAAATGGCACGGGCTTTATCACGGTACTAAATAGCCGCCTCTCCGGGATATTTGATCTTTATACTGTGGACGGGGCAGTCAATAGTATGTCTACCCTATTTAATAATGGGGCCCGGGGGTTCAGGCGGCTCCATACTGGCCTGGTGCATAATTATGCCCTGGCCATGGTTTTTGGCATATTTATTTTTGTGAGCCTTTATTTATTCTTTATCTAAAGCTAACCATAACTGATAACCATTAACCATTAACTATTAACCAAGCTGGAAGGAGTTAAAGATGCCTGAGCTGATCAAATTTTCTATTCCCTTGCTCTCCCTTACCCTCTTTATCCCTTTGCTGGGCGCAGTAATCATAATGCTCTTTATCCCCAAGCAGCGCACTAGCCTGATAAAATGGTTCGCCTTTATTATTAGTGTAATAGACTTTCTGGTTTCATTGCCCCTGGTGAAATACTTTGACCCCAGCACTAATGCTATGCAATTCGTTGAGCAACATTCCTGGATACCCTCTATCGGTGTAGAGTACTTTCTCGGTATAGATGGCATAAGCATCCTGCTGGTGATGTTAACTACTTTATTGACCGCTGTTTCAGTGCTCTGTTCTTTTATGGCTATTGATTATCGAGAAAAGGAATTCTATGTCTGCCTGCTCTTGTTATCTACGGGTATGTTGGGGGTCTTTATGGCCCTTGATTTTTTCCTCTTTTATGTCTTCTGGGAAGTGATGCTGGTGCCTATGTATTTCCTTATTGGCGTATGGGGTGGTGGCCGGAAGTTGTACTCAGCCATAAAATTCTTCCTCTATACCCTCTTTGGTAGCGTGATCATGCTCTTAGGTATCCTTACCCTCTATTTCCTGACGCCCGAGCCCCATACTTTCAATATCCTAAAGATGACCTATGAACTAAACATACCCGAGGGGTTGCAGAAATGGCTTTTCCTGGCCTTCTTTATCGGGTTTGCCATTAAAGTGCCTATGTTTCCCTTCCATACCTGGTTACCCGATGCCCATACCGATGCCCCTACCGCGGGCAGTGTGATCCTGGCTGGGGTATTGTTGAAGATGGGTACCTATGGCTTTGTACGCTTTAACTTGCCTATGTTCCCGGAAGCCAGTCATTTCTTCGTGCCCTTTATGGCAGTACTGGCTATTATCGGGATTATTTATGGTGCCTTAGTAGCCATGGCGCAGGAAGATGTGAAGAGGTTGGTAGCTTATTCCAGTGTGAGCCACCTGGGCTTTGTCATGTTGGGTATCTTTGCCTTGAACCCCCAGGGTATTGTCGGTGGCATGCTCCAGATGATCAACCATGGCCTTAGTACCGGGGGCTTGTTCTTGTTGGTAGGGATAATTTATGAGCGACGTCATACCCGGATGATTAGCGATTTTGGTGGATTATCCCACCGGCTCCCCATCTTTTCCACCCTCTTTGCCATTACCATGCTCTCTTCCATCGGTCTACCAGGATTGAATGGCTTTGTAGGGGAATTTCTGATCCTGCTGGGGGTATTTAAGGCCACCTATATCTATGCCGTTTTTGGTGTAACCGGTATTATATTAGGGGCGGCTTATATGCTCTGGCTGTATCAACGGATGATGTTTGGCAGTCTGGATAAGCCGGAAAACCAAAAACTGAAGGACTGTAATCTCAGAGAAATAATCTATATGGTCTCTCTGATTATCTTTATGTTCTGGATTGGGCTCTATCCCAAGCCCTATTTAAATATAATGGGGCCCACAGTAGACAAGTTAGTAGAGCGAGTCAATCCCGCTTATTTCCAAACTGCCCAACAGAGCCCCCTACCCCAAAAATGATAAACACTGCTATCGGGCAGTCAGAGAGAGAGCTATAGACTGGGTATCTTTTTTAGGGTGATTCATCACTCTATGACCTCTCCAGGATCAAATTGTTTCCCACTGTCGCTTCCTTTTTGCTACAATATTTAGTACAAAATTTAGTACAAATCCCATATCAACGCCAAAGTCAGGAAATTAGGGGAACGTTAAAAATGAAGGGAACGCCGCCGAGGCCACATTTAAATTGAAGTGAACAGGGATTTAACCTACATTCCGCCCAAGTTGTTGTAAGCAAAACCTAAAAAGGATCATAAAATTAAAGACTTAAACACAAATGGCACGAATGGCACAAATACTTTAGCTTACTATCTCTTTATATTAGATCCTTTCTTCATTTGTGCCATTAGTCTATTCGTGTAATTCGTGTCCCCCTTTTTCAACCCACTACAAACTATTTCTGGCCTTCGAGAAAGGGTGCGGAATCTAAGTTGTGATATCTTGAGGTCACAAATTGGTACCTCAAGTTTGGAGGATCAATGAAAGCACTTGTCCCTGTAGAATTGATTGAAAGAAAACTCCTGCTGATCCGAGGCAAAAAGGTTATGCTAGATGCAGACCTTGCTGGGCTTTACGGTGTGGAGGTGAAACAGCTAAAAAGGCAGGTCAGACGAAATATAGGACGTTTTCCAGCAGATTTCATGATCCAATTATCAAAAGAAGAATATGAATCTTTAAGGCGCCATTTTGGCGCCTTAAAAAGAGGCGAGCATTCCAAATACATGCCCTATGCCTTTACCGAGCAAGGGGTCGCTATGCTTTCCTGTGTTTTGAACAGTGAAAGGGCCGTAAAGGTAAACATAGAGATTATGCGGGCATTTGTCAGACTCAGACAGATGCTTGCCTCAAATGCCGAACTGGCGTGTAAACTCGACGCTCTTGAAAAGAAATACGATATGCAGTTCAAAGTCGTCTTTGACGCAATCCGGCAATTGATGACTCCGCCGGAGACGAAGAAAAAGAAAATTCGGAGGGAAGAAGAAAAATGATTTGGAGAACTTGAAGGGGTTGAGGCATGGCTTTTAAAGTTAATGAACTTACATCAGGAAGGTTTAACCTTCCATCAGAATGGAGTATAGTCAAAGTTCGAGACGTAGCAAAAATCAATGGGTCAAGCATACAAAGAAACTATAATCATGAATGGATTGAATATATTGATATCGCATCCGTTGAAAAAGGAACTATCAAATCGCTTCAAGTGTTACCATTAAAAGAAGCCCCAAGTCGAGCCAGGAGAATTGTCCAAGATAATGACATATTAATTTCTTCTGTTAGGCCAAATCTTGAACATTACGTTTTCATTAAGAAGGCTAAACCAAATACAGTCGCGTCAACTGGGTTTGCTGTTATAACTCCAAAAAATGTACAACCTCGTTTTTTGTATTACTATTTAACAACAAAACCATTCACAAATTATTTGACGATAATTGCAGAAAGCCATACATCTGCATATCCATCATTTAATCCTGATGTAATTGAAAATTCTGAATTAATCTTACCAAGTGAAGTAGAACAAAAAGCCATTGCACACATCCTCGGCGATTTGGATGATAAGATTGAACTGAACAGAAAAATAAACGAGACCCTGGAGGCTATGGCAAGAGCAATATTCAAATCATGGTTTGTTGATTTTGATCCCATCCCTGGCCTCGGCCCGCATAAAGAATGGCAGGACTCACCCCTTGGGAAGATCCCCAAAGGGGTGGAGGGTGGGTTCGCTCGGAGAACTATGTGAAATTGTTATGGGTCAATCGCCACCTGGTGAAACATATAATGAGATGGGCGAAGGGCTACCTTTCTATCAAGGAATTCGTGACTTTGGTTTTCGCTTTCCTTCAAGGCGTGTTTATTGTAATGCTCCAACCAGATTAGCTAACGAGGGCGATGTGCTTCTGAGTGTTCGTGCACCGGTAGGAAGTCTAAACATTTCAAGCGAAAAATGTGCAATAGGTCGAGGTGTCGCCTCATTAAGAATAAACGGACAGCACTACGGATTCTTGTATTATCTTATGAAAGAAACCCAATGGGGATGGGAGAAATATGAGGCTGAAGGCACGGTTTTTGGCTCAGCTACTAAGAAAGACGTTCAAAATTTCTCTACTATCCTTCCACCCACACAGACTATTTCTCGTTTCAACGAAGCGGTTTTTTCAATAGACCAAATGATCAGTAACAATGAAATACAATCCCGTACCCTTGCTGCTATCCGTGATGCATTACTGCCGAAGCTATTGTCAGGGGAGATAAGGGTGAAGGATACGGAGAAGTCGCTATGAGTATTCTGAGTTATTTCGATCATGTCAATAATGGTTGTTTTATTCTTAAATTGCAACCAAAAGAAAGGGATGCGTTTTTATCGAAACTCCCCAACAAGTATAGAAAGTGCTATATAACAGATCAAAAAATAGAGGAATTACTTTCAAGGCATAACGGAAATATTTCTGCCAAGAAAATTATCCAAAGCAAAATTCCAGACCCAGGTAGTGTAATGGCTGGAGACTTCGGGGAAATTACAGCGTATTTCATACTTAAAGGAAAATACCTTCCAATAAAGTTGTTCGGACCTAAGAAATGGCGATGGAAGAATGATAGAAATAAGGCGCTTCTGTTCACAGATGTAATAATGTTTGATAGAAATGATACACCCTCCGAAAAGGATTTAGTTGTGTTAGCTGAAGTAAAGACAAAATCAACGAAGAGAACTAAGAACCCAATTCAACAGGCAATAGAAGGAGTTCAAAAGGACTATGTTTCACGATTTTCTCGCACTTTAATCTGGTTAAAGGATATATACACAAGCGTCGCCCCAAATGCCGCAAGAATTGAATATCTCGACAGATTCATTAATTCTCAAGAGGATAAATACGGGAAATACACAAAGCATTTTAAAGCAGTTGCTATTATAGACAGTTCATTTCTTGATAATGATTTAGAAGAAAATATCGAAGACCTTGAAATAGAAGATGATTTTGAGGTTATCGTGATCTCTATAGATGACCTAAAAACGGCATATGAATCCACTTATAAGACGATGCTACAAACATATGAATAGGGTCAGCATATGAGAAAAAACTTAAAGCTGTGGATAGCTCAATCTGAATCCTGGCACACTTTTGTTGATTTTAGATTGCCGGAAAAGGCTATCGCAAAATATCCATTCTTGGAACGTACAGATGATTTCTACATTGCCCTCTTTGGTAAACTTTTTGACCTTCTAAATGATCCAAAATTTGAAGAAAAGAAAGATGACCTTCTTGCTATAGGGAAAGGCTTGGAAATTTATTCTCTTAAAAGTACAAGAAATAAGTTTAGAGGAGTCAATTATTCCGAGAATATCCTGTATGCTGCAAGCCTTTACTATCTGGCAGACTATTCTGCATCAGCATGGCTCTTGGCAAACCTTTTCTCTGCAAATCAATATGGTTCAGATGCCGATAAATTCATTTCATGTTTCTTGAGCCGCAACATTCAGGTAGATAATGCTTACGTCTCACAACTTCGCAAATATTTGCACAGAGGAGACATAACTATTTTAGATGAAATGCGGGAGACGTTTTCTCAAAGAACTAAAGACGCTCTCAAGGACTCACCTCATGAATATACGTTTTACAAATTAGCATCTTGTCTAATCGATCGCTTCTATACGAATAATATTTGGATTGATTTATTAGGGCAAAATCACTATGAACCACAAGTATGGAAGAAATATGTTGAAGCAAATCTAAAGCGGAAGCCGCCAGTTTGGGATTTCTTTCCTTCGCAGAAGGAGGCCATAAACAGAGGAATACTAAAAGAAAATAAATCTTTTTCTTTTCAGATGCCTACCAGTGCTGGCAAAACTGCTCTTTGCGAGTTAATCATTTATAATGAAAAGAGAATGAATCCAGATGCAAAAATATTATTCCTTGCTCCTTTTCGCGCTCTGGCATCGGAATTGAAATCTGGCTTTAGTAAAAAGATTGCTCAGTTAGGAATTAAGTCAAAAACTATTTACGGGGGCAATATAGTTACTCAGGATGAAAAAAAAGCCATACAAAAAGTAGACCTTCTAATCTCAACCCCAGAAAAATTTATGGCAGTGGAAAGTTTTATACCTGACATTTACGAGTTGTTTCAGGTAATCATCTGTGACGAAGGACATCTACTTGACAACGAGCAAAGGGGTTTAAATTATGAGATCTTACTCTCTAAGTTTAGAAGTCCATCAGTAGGCGAAAAGAAATTCATATTTTTATCCGCCATAATTCCCAATATAGAAGAAATAAACACTTGGCTGGGTGGGGATCAAACTTCCTTAGTAAAGTCAGAATATAGGCCAACAGAGCTGAACTTTGCCTTCCTCAAACAAGGAAATGATAAAACCTATTATTTGGATGTCAATCCCACAAAAGGAAGACCTGAGAATTATCAAATATCTAAATTTTTGTCTAAAATAGATTTCCAATACATTAATCCGGCGACAAATCGGAAAAAGACATATCCTTTTAGTAGCATCAAAGCAAGAGCAGTTGCTTCTGCCCTAAAAGCTGTGCCGTCGGGGACAGTTGCACTATTTGCCCCTCAAAAAGGTCAAGGGGGCGTGTCCGGATTGGCAGAAGAAGTCATTAAGCAGGTTGATAAATTGTCATTGCCTAATCCTGCAAATTACTCGTCAAGCTCGGTAGCATTACTAAAAGAGTACTGTGAAAAGCTTTTTGGAAAAGAATATCTGCTCACTAGGCTGATTGATTATGGCGCTGTATTTCATCATGGGGATCTGCCACAGGATGTTCACGAAGCAATAGAGGATTCACTGCGCGATGGTAGTGTAAGACTTATTATCTGCACAAATACCTTAGCTGAAGGAGTTAATCTGCCAATAAGAACGATAGTTGTCCATTCAGCTAAAAGATTTGATTATGAGTCGAAAAGATTAGTGGACATGGAAATAAGAGATTTAAAAAACATTACAGGCAGAGCTGGTAGAGCTGGTAAAGAAACTAAGGGATTCATAATAATTACAAATCCAACAGATTTCAATACAGCTAAGAAGGTAATAAAAGATGAGGGCGGCAACAATGTTACAGGATTTTTATACAAAATAGTCCATGCTGTGGCAAAGTTTGTTCAGGACAAAAGGCTGACCTTATCAAATGACATTTTAGATGAACAGAATGAGCGGTTTAAACAATTGATTGATTCAATAGATATCTCCCTAATTAGTTTAATGGCTGAGGAAATCGAGACCGAGAAACTTAGAGAGCATATCAACACTCTAGTAGAGCAAACATTTGCCTTTCGGCAGGCAAATGTTGATGAAAAAAAGGCTTTGCGGGACATATTCAACCTTCGAGGTGATGTCCTAAGGCCATATGTAGAATCAAAGGAATATCGAACCATCAAAAAGAGTGGGGCATCAGTAAGACTATATAAGAGCGTTCTTGATTCGATAGACTTAGAGGATGAATTATGGCGAGCAACCAACGACCCAGTATCAGAAACATGGTTACAGGTGATAAAAGACAATGTTCTTGCGCTTCCTCAGCCAAAATTTAGCATAGAGGAATTCAACAAATATAATGGAACTAATCTCTCGTCCGACGATATTATTAAGATAATTAAACTCTGGATTAAAGGTCATGCATATAAGGATATCGCGGACAAATCACAAATAGAAGTTGATACAATTCTTAAGATATTTTCTTCATTAATTGGGTTCCATCTGCAAAGCATCATCTCAAGCATTATTAGAATAGCCGACAGCAAATTATTAGAAAAGGACAAAAATCTGTCGGAAACTTTGTCATATTGGCCACAATATTTGCTTTACGGCTTAAAAAATAGACTGGAATTAGACCTCGTAGAACTTGGATTCACCAATAGAATCGGCATTATGGCGCTGAGCGAGGCGATCAAAGACGAAGGATTTACCTATGCCGAACTCAAAAAGCTAAGAGACTACATAAAGAGAAATAGTGATCATCTTTTTGAGAGAATCGGTTCTTCGATACCTAAAATATCTTATGAAAAACTAAAGGAAACCGTCGATTATTTAAATCGGAAGAATATTCATTGAAAATGAAAAACTCTTATCGCTACGATACATCCTCTCTCCCCGAAGCCCAGTTTGAGCCGGGCTCACATGGCCGCGTCCTCAAGAACAAGCTCGGCATAAAGAGCAAAAAGGACATGGACGAGGTTGAATCGGTTGCCCTTAAAACCGCTATAGATAATCTTCTCGGAATATACGATGAGCACCACTGTTTTACGGCAGCGGACATTAGAACAATGCATAAAGTCTGGCTTGGTGAAATTTATGAGTGGGCAGGTGAATACAGGCAGGTTAATGTGAGCAAAGGGGATTTTCCTTTTGCTGCTGCAAAGCAGATTCCATTTTTAATGGCAGAATTTGAAAAAGGTCATCTCCACAAGCATACACCCTGCAATTTCAAATCGTTAGAGCGAGTTATTCAGGCGCTGGCAGAGGTTCATGTTGAACTTGTCCTTATTCATCCATTCCGTGAAGGCAATGGCAGGGTTGCAAGAATACTCTCGACCATTATGGCATTTCAGGCAGGCTTGCCGATGCTGAACTTTAAAGATATTACACACAGAAAAAAGAAGGAGTATTTTACCGCAATCAACAGAGGCTTGAGCAGGGACTATAAACCAATGGAAATACTTTTTGAGAAAATCATTGAGAGGTCTATCAAATCTAAGTCCGTTTAGATTTAAGGTTCTTTTTGAGGAGTTGAGAGGGCGTTATACGAATACCTTCAACTGCAGAAGAGGTTATAACATTTGTAACTAATGAAGCCTCGTATTTTTTAGAGTCTTTCAAATACGGGTTTGTTTCTTTCAATGACTTCTTTTTCATGTTTTTATGATACTAAAACAAAAAGAAAAAATCAAAGAAAAAACTGGATTCTTGCTGGAATCCCGCACACTGATGCGGGGCAGGAATGACAGCTAATCAATGATAAAATGAACAGAAACAATATAACCGAATCAGAAATAGAACAAGCAACCATTGAGTGGTTCAAGGAACTGAGATATTCCGTTCTTTTCGGCCCTGACATTTCGCCGGGTAGGGGCGAGGTGATCTCCCCTTTACAAGAGCGGGCAAGTTACAGCGATGTTATCCTTGAAAACAGACTCCATTCTGCACTGATCAAAATCAATCCTGACATTCCTGGGGAAGCAATAGAAGATGCCTACCGGAAATTAACAAGAGCGATCCATGAATCGCCCCTACTGGCTGCAAACAATCACCGGTTCCACAAAATGCTTACCGAGGGGATTGATGTTGAATACCAGGATGAAACCGGCAGGATTATTGGAGATAAAGTGTGGCTGGTAGACTTTGATAATCCTGATAACAATAGCAAACTATCGGCTCACCCCCATATACATCCAAGCCAATTTACCCATTAGCTGAGATAGGCATGGGAGGGAAGACATGCATAACGATTTTCCCGCTGAATATTATCAGTTGTTAAACAAGAAAGAAAACTTTGTCCTTTTAGAAACTTCTAGGTATGATAAGGAAAACTATAGGACTTTCTTATTTATTGATCCCCTCGAAACCCTTCAAGTATATTCCGCAGATGAGGCGCCTGATCTGTTTGCTAGAATCGAACAGTATTTAACCCAGGACTATTATCTGGCCGGGTATTTTGGCTATGAATGTGGCTATCATTTTGAACAGATTGCCGAAACTACAACTTCTAGTCATCCCATAGCCTGGTTTGGCGTTTATCATGAGCCAATAATCTTTAACCATTTAACTGGTACTTGGGAAAATTCTTGTCTAGAGGTTCTTAACCCCAGCTCAGATGATAATTTTTTGTTGCACGAATACGAATTAAGCAATATCCGGCTCAATATTTCAAGGCAAGATTATTACCGGAAAATAGCCGATATAAAAAACTACATCCTTGCCGGAGATACCTATCAGGTAAATTTTACCGCTAAATATAACTTTGATTTCCAGGGCTCAGCCCTGGCTTTATATGAGACCTTAAAAAAGAAGCAAAGGATATCTTATGGCGCCTTTATAAACTCTAATGGTAAAAATATCTTGTGCTTCTCTCCTGAATTATTCTTCCGACTAAAGGACAACAAAATAATAACCAGACCGATGAAGGGGACGGTAAAGAGAGGAAGAACCTGTGAGGAAGACCTGCTGTTACAGGATTGGTTGAGAACAGATGAGAAAAATAGAGCGGAAAATCTGATGATTGTAGATTTACTAAGGAACGATTTGGGAAGAGTAGCCGAAGTTGGTTCAGTAAAAGTCAGGGAACTTTTTTCCGTAGAAAAATATCAGACATTATTTCAAATGACATCCACCATTGAAGGGAAGGCTCAGGAAGGATTAAGTTATTATGCCATATTCAAGAGTATTTTCCCCTCTGGTTCCGTTACTGGCGCCCCTAAGATTAGCTCCATGCAGATTATCCATGAACTAGAACCTCACAGGAGGGGCATTTATACTGGAGCGATTGGCTATTTTTCGCCGGCAAAAGAAGCCACATTCAATGTGGCCATCCGGACCCTGGTAATTGATGAAAATAAGGGTAGAATGGGTATTGGGAGCGGGATTGTTTATGACTCGATTCCGGGGGATGAATATGCCGAGTGTGAATTAAAGGCACAATTTTTAACTGCTCCCCAGGAAGAGTTTGAATTAATAGAGACCATCTTGTGGGATAATGGTTATCGCTTACTGGAAAAACATATAAATAGGATAAGCCAATCAGCGAAATATTTCGATTATCCTTGTGACATAAATAGCCTTATCTCTGGTCTTAGGGAAAACAGCCAGTCCTTCGTAAAAGGCAAGAGGTATAAAGTTAGGCTAAAGCTGAACCGCTATGGTGAGGCATCTTCTGAAAATATGGCAATTGATGAGGATTTAAAGTCGAATTCTGCCGTTATTATCCTGTCTAACCTGAGAACTGACTCCAATAATAAATTTCTCTACCATAAAACCACCAATAGACACCTTTATAATGAAATGTATCAGAAAGCTATAAACAATGGCTTTGCTGATATTATTTTTATGAATGAACGAGGGCAAATAACCGAAGGCGCTACCAGCAACATCTTTATAAAAAAAGATAATCACCTCATT